>JANORL010000348.1:0-48857 GCA_031415295.1 Polyangiaceae bacterium
TCGCCAGGCCGCAAGATTCCCCGCAAGAACACTTCCGCCGCCCGGTAACTCGAACGTACCAACGGGCCACTCGCTACGTAGACAAACCCCATCGTCAACGCTTCTCGTTCGTACATGGCAAACGTGTCTGGATGGACAAACCGCATCACTTCGAGGTGTTTTGGTGTCGGCCGCAAATATTGCCCCACTGTGACGACATCCACTCCGACGCCCCGAAGATCACGCATCGCTTCGATGACTTCGTCGTCCGTTTCTCCCACGCCCACCATGATGGAACTTTTCGTCAGTTGTCCAGACAGACCTCGCGCTCGAGCATGTTTTTTCGCTCGTTCGAGCACCATGAGCGATTGGTCGTAACTCGACCGCGCATCTCGTACCGTCCGCGTGAGTCGCCGAATCGTTTCGATGTTGTGCGCAAAGACGTCGATGCCCGAATCGACCACCACGTCCACCGCTGACAAATGCCCCGAAAAATCGCCCACCAAGGTTTCGACGAGAATGTCGGGACGTAGGTTCTTGAGGCGCTGCACGGTTCGTCCGACGTGATCGGCTCCGCCATCGAGCAAGTCGTCGCGGTTGACCATGGTCATGACGACGTATTGCAACGACAAACGTGCGATCGCTCGAGCCACGTGTTCCGGTTCGCGTGTATCGACAAACCCTCGCGGATCGCCGCTGGTTACTGCGCAAAAACGACAACCCCGCGTGCAAACGTCACCGAGAAGCATCACCGTCGCGGTGCCTTCACGCCAGCATTCGCCAACGTTCGGACATCGCGCTTCTTCACAAACCGTGTGCAGATCGAGCTGCCGGAAGGTTTGTTTCAAGTGATGGTAGGTGTCGCCGCCCGGCGCACGAACCTTGAGCCATTCCGGTTTGGGAGCAAAACGAGAAGGGACGGCGGACGTCATACACTCTCGTTTGGTCCTAGTACGGGCCCGCGGCAAGAGCGATGTCAGCAGGCACGTGCTCGCCCCGCTCGGTAAAGATGGCCGTCACAAGAGATGCCGGAGTTACGTCGAACGCAGGATGCCGAACGGGCACCTCTGGAGGCACGAGCACAGTCGATCCAATACGAGCGACTTCGTCTCGACTGCGCTCTTCGATGACGATCGAGTCTCCCGTTTCCGTGGCGAGGTCGACCGTGGTCCACGGCGCAGCAACGTAAAACGGAACGCCGTGATGTTTGGCAAGACAAGCGAGACCGTACGTGCCGATCTTGTTGGCAACGTCGCCGTTTTTCGCAATTCGATCCGATCCAACGACAACGCCCGTCACTTCGCCGCGACGCATGAAATACGCAGCCATCGAATCGGTGATGACCTCGACGTCGATGCCGTCCGCATGAAGTTCCCACGCCGTGAGCCGCGCACCTTGCAAATAAGGACGCGTTTCATCCGCCAATACGCGCACGCGTTTGCCCGATGCTTTCACCGCACGAATCACGCCAAGCGCCGTGCCGTATCCGCCTGTCGCCAAAGCTCCCGCGTTGCAGTGCGTGAGAATCGTCGATCCATCAGCAAAACGTTCGGCACCAATTTGCCCCATACGCTTGCATGCCGCGACGTCGTCCTCGTGAATCTTGCGCGAGAGCATCGCAAGGTAGGACAAACGCGCGTCGATGGGATCGAGCTGCTGCGTTTGCGCCGCGGAAAACATACGCTTGGCCGCCCAAAAAAGGTTCACCGCCGTAGGACGTGCCGCCATCAGCGTTTTCGCTGCAGCGAGCATTCCGGCAACGTACGGATCCGTAGCTTCGTCCCGTAACGCCCGCGCCGCGAGCACCATCCCATACGCAGCCGTGATGCCGATCGCCGGCGCTCCACGGACAACCATCGTGCGAATCGCGTCCGCGACCTCCTGAAGCGTCGTCAGCGTGACGTACACCTCGCGCATCGGTAACTCGCGCTGGTCGAGCAAATATACGCGATCGTTTGTCTCAGAAAACTCGACCGCGGAATAGTTTGCACCCGAAAGAGCTCGAGCCGGATGCCAGGGCGGATGTGCTGATCTCACGGCCACAACCTTTCGGTCGAAACGTCAGTTTGTCTCTTTGGGACTCGGTCGGCTCAGCTCGAGTCGACCGCGAATTTCTTCCGCGACGGTGCCCAAGTCGTCGGCAGCTTGGGCCTTGCGTCCCTCGAGGTACGCACGCAAGCCGTCGATCGCCACGAGCGCGAGGCTCGCGTTGATGCCCTTGTTCGACAGGGCGGCGATGACATCACCGTTCTTCAACAAGTCTTCGAGGTCATCCATGACGCTGGCGACCTCACGACTCGGATCGACCGCCAACGTTTGTCCTAGTGAAACGCCACGATCGTCATCGTCGTCATCGTCGTCATCCGACGTGCCCATGGTTCACTTCCTCTTGTCGGTGGTTTCGGTCATGGGCGGTAGACCGGAAAACGGAATGTGCGGGGGTTCGAATCCAGGCGCGCATTGGTACTTGGAAAAGTCCGTCACGCCATCCGCACGCAACACGTCTTCATCGATCCATGACCGACCTGGTCGAGCGGATGGCTCTTTCGTGATGAGAGCGATCGCCGCATCGGCAAGGATGTCCGGCTTGCGCCAAACCTCGGGCCCACCCATGCCAAAGTTGATCGTCGCGTAACTCTCGACCGCCGTCGCTGGCCAAAGGGAGTTCGCAGTGACGTTGTGCGCGTGGGCTTCTTCGGCAATCGCCAACGCGATCATCGTCATGCCAAACTTGGAGACAGCGTACGCGCCATGATGCGCGCAAGCGCTCGCATCGACCGGCGGCGACATCGTGATGATGTGTCCCCATTTCTGCTCGATCATCTGCGGAAGTGCGGCATGCGAAAGGGTAAACGTCGCTCGTACGTTGACGCCCATCACCAAGTCGAATTTTTTCAGCGGCGTACCATTCACGTCCGCCCACCACAACGCACCAGCGTTGTTAACGAGTACGTCAAGGCGACCAAAATGCTTGATCGCTTGAGCGACCGCAGCTTCGCATGCTTCGCCGTCACGTACGTCGAGCTTGAGTGGCAACGCGCGTCGACCGAGCGCTTCGATTTCACTCGCGACGCTGTGAATCGTGCCAGGTAAACGTGGGTTTGTCTCGACGTCCGTCTTGGCGGCGATGACGATGTCCGCTCCTTCGCGCGCACACGCCAGCGCAACCGCCCGACCAATCCCCCGCGAAGCGCCCGTGATGAAAACGACCCTGCCTTGTAGCCGCATGACTCGGTCCATACTGCACGTGTGCAGACTCCGCGACTGAATTCATGCCGTCTTTCAAAGACGCCCTTTGCTGCGTTTGCGGGTTCCTCCGACGATACGATCCGGGTTGCGTGGAGGTTTGGCGGTTGCATCGAGCGCCACGAGCAATCGTGCAGCTTCAGCGTCTTTCAGATGCCCCTTGCGCAGGGCAATGATCATGTTCCGCACGACCTCACGCGATTCCGGCCGTTTCGTCGTGGTTTTTCCGGCTACCCAGTCGATCACGTCGCCAAACCGAGCCGCCATGGTGGCTACTTGTGCCGGCATCGTTTCGCGCAACGACCGCAATCCTTGTGATCGTTCCGCCGCTCGTGGCGATACATCCGCCAAGACAAACGCTTCGTCGAGACGTTCGAGAAGTTTGTCCGGGGACCGCAGTTTGTCGAGCACTTGTCGGTCCGCCAATGCTTCGAGCACGACGTGGGCGTGCAAGTATCCGTCTGTCCATGTGGCAAACTCAGCCAGCGCATCGTCACCTCGCGCGGCGATGACATCACGCACCGCCGAGATGACCCCGATCCGCACCAGATGCCGTGGCTCGCCCGCAAGATCGTGCAGTTCCGTCATCGCGGTACGCGCGTCGACTCCCGCGAGCGCTCGTTGCGCGAACACCTGGGCGCCTACAATCAGCTGATACTCGCCCGTGTGCGAGAGCAGCGATCGGATGAGCGCATCGGCCTTTCCACGACGCGTAGCGATAGCCAATCCCGCGACGCGCGCAAAATCCAGGTTCGGACGCGTTCCGGGCAAATTGGACCGACGCTCGAAGACATCGAGCAACGATGTGAGCGAGCCCGTCGTCATCGCTTCATCGATGGCGGCTTCAAGGCGACTGGGTTTGTCCGGACTATCGGTGGGGGTAGGTTTTTTGGGGGGCACGTTCTTAGAGGGTGTTCAGCAGGCTGCTGCGCGTTGCGATGCGTCGGACAGGCTTGCTCAGCGTACGATGTACGCTTCCGCCGCCCTCCCTAGCATCACAACGCTCGCGACGCCTGCGGAACACCCTCTCCTAGAAGCCGATGGTGGCACCGACTTCGGGCGAGAGCACGAACGTCGTTACGGGAAGCGTGAGGCCAAGACGCAAACCAACGTTGAACGCGATCAAGTCGCTCACCGCGTATTGCAAGCCGCCTCCAAGCGAGACGAACCCTTGACCAGCTTGTTTGATGGCCGTGAGCTTTTGAATGCGTGGCTCGGGCCCCGTCCGATTGCCATCAGTGACCTTCGTGCAAGGACTGTCCGGATTCGCCGCAATCGCTGCCCCACAGGCTACCCCGTCTTCGAGTACTTCGACCGTCACGCCCGAATCAATCTGCCCCAAACCTCCCGAGAGGAAGACAAACGGACGAGCGCCTAACCGTTCGAAGGGCTTCTTTCCAAGGTAGTAGCCCCCGCGAACCTCGAAGTGCACGGGCAAAAATTTCGCGTCATCAGCGCTTGCCGTACGGAACGCAAATCCAACGCGGGCTCCCGCCATGATGTTGTCCAGAATCAAGCGGTCGTATCCAGCCGTGATCCGTAGGGTTCCAACAGCCAAACCCGCGTTGACATTGTTGGCAACGTCGGCGGTCGGCACACCGAGGTACCGCGTTCCGTCTGCGCGTGCGCAGACGAAATGCTGATTTTGCTGCTCGTCGATCGAACACACGTCGTTGCCCGAAAAAATGGAAATGTCGGGGCTGAACGACAGTGAAATGTAGTTACGTTTCGGTCCCTTGGGTTTGTCGTCACCCAAGCCTTCGGACTTCGCCGCACACTCGCCGTTCGTACAGACGAACCCGGTGTTACATTGGTTGTCGTCGAGGCATTGCTTTGGACCTGATTCAACCGCGCCACATACCTCGGGCGGGGCAAACCCTGGCCAACTGGGCGGACTACCATCGATCTTCGGTTTGATCGTCGTCACCAGCGGCGCCGAGCGCGATCCGACTCCCGTGATGATCGCTCCGTCCGAGTCCGTCACCGTGATGTGATACTTGAAATCCCCTTCGGTCTTGATGTCCGCGCAAGGCACGTTGATGCCAAACCCTTGCTCGCCGACACGCTTCAAAATAAGCGTTTTCCAGTCGGCTGCACCCGGTGCCAGATACGTCACTGTTGCCTTCTTGGCGTCTTCCAAGAGTTCCTTCAACAGGTCGACATAGAGCGGCAACGGCGTATTGACGCGTTGTTCCGGCGGGCTAGTGTGGGACAAACCCTTTCCTGCAGGCGCAGCAGGCGCTGCCGGTGTTCCTCCGCCATCGAGCTTCAGTTGTTTACGCGCTTCTCCGAGCGCGTAGTTCACCTCGCTCGAACGTAGATCCTCCGTGGGTTTGGCGTCCTTGTCGATCATCAACGCTTCGACAAACACCTCGCGTGCATCGTCGAGTTGTTTCTTGCCACCAGCGAGCACGATGCCGAGCGACATCAATGCTCGGACTTTCACCGCGGGTGTGCACTTGTCCGTCCCGCACGCTTCGATGGCTGTACGAAGCCTTTTCTCCGCCTTGTCAAAGCTGGTCTCGAGGTATTCGACGTCCATCGCCGTCGTGATGGCTTTCTCGAGCTGCGCGTCTTTCGGCGCAGCTGCGTGGGCAGCCTGCACCAAGGTCATGGATGCGAGTGCGAAAAGGACAAACGAGACGTGATGGAGCGTTTGCGAACGTGACGCCAGATTCCGCATGGGGGGCAGCACTCTACCCCAGCGTCACCATGGGCCGGAACGGTGGATCGACCCTAATGTTGATCTCGGCTCGAAACGGTAAGTATTCGAGGGCACATCAGTTGCAGTCGCCGACGATCGCGACATGGGCTAAAGGGCTCTCGTGGACGCGGTCGACAAACCCGAGCGAACGAGTCGAGCACGGCGCGATGAAACACTCGTGGCGTCGCATGACGCGCGTTCGCTCGCAGAACGCCTCGTGGCAGCAGGCGCTCCCGCATCGACCGCTCGGGTCACCGCGGGTAAAGTGGTACGCCACGTTTTCGCTCAACGAGGCAATCTGGCAGGTGCTCCGGCGTGGAACACGGAAACGTTTTCGTCGTTGGGCATTGGCGCCTGGGCCCACGAAACACTACTCACGATGGACCCATCTCCATCGCTCGAAGTGGAGCACGAAGCACCCGCGACCGATGGAACCGTGCGACTGCTCCTGCGAGCACGCGATGGAGCGCTCGTCGAGTCCGTGTTGATTCCCGGACCTGCACGCACGACCTTGTGCGTCTCGAGCCAAGTGGGTTGCGCTCGCGCGTGTTCGTTTTGTGAAACCGGACGCTTGGGCTTCAGCCGGCAGCTTTCCGCAGGTGAAATCATCGATCAGGTGCGGATTGCCCGGACCTTGTGGGCGCGTGAAAAAGACAAACCAGCCTTGTCGAACCTCGTTTTCATGGGTATGGGCGAACCTTTCGACAACCTTGGAGAAGTGCTTCGCGCCCTCGAACTTCTCACCGATGAACGCGCGTTTGCATTTGCGCCATCACGCGTGACCGTGAGTACAGTAGGCGTCGTGGACAAACTGCCGGCGTTTTTCGCCGGCTGTCGAGCGGAACTCGCGGTGAGTCTCAACGCGCCGGATGACGAACGTCGTCGACAGATCATGCCCGTGAACGTGCGATTTCCGCTTGCCGTTTTACGCGAAGCATTGCTGCAACATGTGCCGAAGGGTCGACGCGTATTATTCGAGTACGTACTATTTGATGGATTCAACGATGCGCCCGAAGACGCGGACCTCGTCGCGGAATGGACGCGGGGCATTCGGTGTCGAGTCAATGTGATTCCTTGCAATCCAGGTCCAGATCCAGCCTTGCGACCTCCATCGCCGGAACGCTTGGATGCTTTTGTCGCGAGATTGTCCGCGCATCGCGTGACAACGCTCGTCCGGCGGCCTCGTGGACGCGACGTAGGTGGTGCTTGTGGCCAACTCGCGGGGGCACGGCGATTGTCAATATTGAACCCCGATTCGCGCCTCACCCCCCCAACCCCCCTCTCCAACTCCGCATCACTGCGTGATGCTGCGTGTAGAGGGGGGAGCCAGAAAGAGTTTTCGTAGCAGGGGAAAAGAGCGTCCGGCTCCCCCTCTCCAACGGAGCGAAGCGAAGTTGGAGAGGGGGCGGGGGGTGAGGCGCATTTGTTTACGCGACCTAACCGCCGAAATTGTCCTGCTTCAAGCCTTGTGTTTTGCCTTCTTTTCAACGATTCTGTGAAACGCTTGGTGGGGCGTCTGAACGAACGGCACTGCATGGCGCGGTAGCTATCACATTGCCCGACATCTGCGCTTCTCGAACCATGTCCGACAGTGAGACAATGCGTCCCGGCGACGCCTCGCAGCGCGGGTTTTCCGGTCCTCCGGTAACGCTCGAACCTGGCGTCGTCGTTGCCAACGCGTATCGCACGGAGACCGAGCTCGGGCGCGGAGGCATGGGTATCGTGTACCGTGCACGAGATGTTTGGCTTGACAGACCTGTTGCGTTGAAGCTCATCGTGCCGACGTGGGATGGCGATCCCACGGCTGAGCAAAAGTTACATCACGAAGCGAAAGCTCTGGCGGCGTTACGCAATCAGCACGTCGTCCAGGTGTATGCGTTTGGACGTCACGGTCCATCGTTTTTCATTGCGATGGAGTTCCTCAATGGTCGTCCACTCGACGCGATTCTCAATGAATATTCGACGCGACAGAGCCTGCTTCCGCAACATCGCGCCATCACGATCATTGGGCGTATCGCCGAAGGACTCGATGCCGCCCATGCCCAAGGCTTGGTCCATCGCGACGTAAAACCGGCCAACATCGTGATCGAAGAAGACACCGGTCGTCCTGTGCTCATCGACTTCGGCTTGGCTGTTCAAGTGAGCGAAGTGGATCTGGAAACGATCGAAGGCACGCCGGCCTATATGTCACCCGAGCAAGCGGGGCTTGGCGTGGATGGTTGTCCTGTCGGTCCATGGAGTGACACGTATGCGCTCGGTTGTGTCGCATTCGAGATGATCACGGGGCGCGCGCCGTACGTCGAGCGCGACGTCGTACGTCTGCTTCATGCCCATCAACTGATGGCGGTTCCAAAAGCATCTTCGGTTCGTCCGGGCCTCGAATTGTTCGACGAAATTTTCCAGCGCGTCCTCGCCAAGGATCCGAACGATCGGTATCCGAGTTGTGCAGCGTTTGCGAAAGATCTCGAGCGTCTTACAGCGCAGAAGATGACGTCGTCGACCCCGCCTCCGATGAGTATCAAGCGGCCCATGGACAGCGAAGCTCCTGGGATTCGCATTCTGGCCGTCGATGACGATCCGATGTTCGGAAAGTTTGTCGCCAAAGCCGCTGAACTCGCGATGCGCGGCAAACGCGTGCAGATTCAAGTGGCCAAATCAGGCATGGAGGCATTGGCGCGAGCGCGTCTTGATCCCCCGGACCTCTTGCTACTCGACCTCGACATGCCTGGTCTCGATGGCATCGACACGTTGTCGTATTTGCGCGCGTTGCCCAAGGGCGATCACGCGCGTGTCGTTGTGTTGAGTGGTCGTCTCGGACCGCAAGAGCGGTGGAAGTTTGCGGTTCTCGGCGTGCGTGAATTCGTTGCAAAGCCGATCGATTTCCGCAGGCTCATCAGCACAATCGAAAACATTGTCGAACGCGCGGGATGGCTCACGGCGACCTGATGCCGTCCTAAAACCAACCCAGGCTCGGATGCAAACTGAATCGCGCCCCTCGTCATCATTTCGACGCAGCGGTTTGAGACGGGCGAGAAATCACGCCCCTACATGCGGAAAAATCGTCAGATTGTCAGGACGAACGGTTGAGCGCATCGAGTGCGGTCGCCAATGCTCGTTCGATCTCCGGCCAACCTTGCGACGCGGGAAGCCAACCAGCTTGAATGCCAAGCAGCGCATCTTCCATCAGGCCAGCAGCTTCGCTGATTTCCGTAAAACGGTACGAACCCGAAGTACCTTTCAAGGCGTGCGCCTGCGACATCGCGGTACGCAAATCATCTGCAGACCCGCTGTTTTTGGCCACTGCTACAGCATGGGAAAGAGCGGTCAGGAGGCCGGGGAGTTCCCCAAAATATTCTGCCCTCAGCTCCTCGAGCGCCGCTCGGATCTCATCGTCTTTGGTTGTCGTCATCGTTGTTGTTCAGGCTAGAGGATTAAGTGATTTGGGCAACATCGGATGTTTACCCGTGATCACGATTGATAGAGTGGTGGAGGTCGTCGAGAACTTCCTGGAGGACTTCGTAGGAGTTCACGAACGTGCCGGGCGAACTCGGCTTCGGACGACCGAGACTTGGTTAAAAATCGCGTGATTCCCAGGCGTAAAGCATCGCGATCCGGATCGGTCAAATCCCGCCCCGTGTAGACGATGAGCGGTACGCCACGCAGTCGATCGCCACGCATCGCCGCGACGAAAGCAAAGCCGTCCATCCGGGGCAAACCCACATCGAGCACCACGAGATCGGGCACGGATGCTCTGGCGAGTCGTAGACCTTCGTCACCTGTGGATGCCAGCACGACTTCCGCTCCTTGGTTCTCGAGTTGTCTTGCAACGAGGTTTCGGAAGGACGGGTCGTCTTCGACGACGAGCACACGAGGACGTGTTTTGTCGCGTAAAACCCAACGCAACGTGTTCGCAAGCCGCGACATGTCAAAGGGTTTCATCAGCCAGTCCACGAGCTCGGGAATGTTGTTTGCTCGTGCGTCTCGTTCTGTTGCCGAAAGGACGACGATGGGTATCAGTGTCGAGCGAATCGATGTGTGAACGTGATCGATGAGATCGTACCCCGAGCCATCGGGAAGCATCATGTCGAGCACGATGGCCGAGAAAACTTGCGTGGAAGCAATGACCATCTTTGCTTCCGCGAGGGTCGAGGCATGGACGAGTTTGTATCCTTCGTGCTCCAACTGTCGTCGGAATGCTCGAGCCACCACCAGATCGTCTTCGACAATGAGGATGGTTTGTCCTTCCGTATTTGAATGCGGAATGAACGATTCGGTCATTGGCAACTCGAACCAGAATGTACTGCCAAGACCGACTTCCGAATTGACGCCGATGCTCCCGCCATGTTGCTCGACAATCGCTTTGCTGATCGCGAGTCCCAAGCCCGTGCCACCTTTGCTTCGACGATCGCCGGCATCGAGCTGCTGAAATCGATTGAACAGTCGCGATTTGTCGGCCTCGGAAATTCCAGGCCCATCGTCCGAAATCGCGAATCGTACGTTGCCCGAGGGCAGCGTCGAAATTTTCATTTGTACGCGAGTATCGGGTGGCGAGAATTTGATCGCATTCGACAAGAGGTTTGTCAGGACCTGCACGATGCGATCTTCATCCGCAATGATCTCGTCCAAACCCCGCAACTCCGTAGTCAATTCCACGCGCGCTTCACTCGCCAGCGGACGCATTTGGTCGAGTACCGAGGCAACGAGTTCGCTGACACTGAACGGGCCAACGCGCAAATCGAACCTTCCCGCATCGATCTTGTCGAGATCGAGAATGTCATTGATGAGGCGAACGAGCCGATCGGTGTTCGATTGCGCGATCCCTAGCAACTCAGTTGCATGTTCTGGGAGCTGACCCACGACACCTCCGGCCATGAGACCAAGCGCGCCACGGATTGAAGTGAGCGGCGTACGTAGCTCGTGCGATACCGTCGAGACGAACTCATCCTTCAGTCGCTCGACGGATTTGCGTTGCGAAACGTCTTCGAGCGCAACGCCGACAAACCTACCGGGCAACGGAAAAACCAATGTGGAAATAAACGTTCCACCCACTTCGATGTCGTCGATCCGCGTTGCCGAATGCGTGCGATGCACCTGGGCAATCACGTCGGGCAAGGCGGCTGCGGCAAGCAATTGCGGCATGTCGGACAAACTCGCATCGATCGCGAGTACACCGAGCTGGGCGAGCATCCGGTCCGCAGCGCCGTTTTTCGCCGTAAGGTGGTAACTCGTCGAATCGGCCGAGTTGCCTTCCCACACCAGCAAGCCAATCTGCACGTGCTCCACGACATCCACATAAAGACGCACTCGTTCTTCGTGCCGTCTTTGTTCCGTAACATTGCGAAACATTCCGCGAGTCGCGACGACCTTACCTTCTTCGATACGTGCAGTGGCATGACCTTCGAGCAACAGCCGTTGGCCAGTTTTCGTGATCACCGACAGCTCGAAATGTGGAGGCACTTCACCATTGGCGAGTTGTGTCATCACATGGTTGCAGTGGGGCACATTTTCTGGAGCGATGATATCGTAAAAAGACAAACGTTTTGCTTCATCGACGGAATAACCAAGCGCTTTGCACCACGCGCGGTTGACATAGACAAACCGTCCATCGGGAGCGACGCTTTGAATGAGATCACTTGAATTGTCGAGCAAATCGTCGAGCTGGGCCCAGGCATTTTCAACGCTGCGCGCGCGCAGGGTCAGCGCGTGATTGATTCGCTTCAGACGTTGATTGGTGCGCCGCAGGTCGATTTGAGCCGCTGCTTGCCGTGCAAGGGCACGCAACACCTCGAGTTGTTCAGGCGTCAGCTGGCGCGGCTCGTGATCGATGACGCACAGTGTGCCGAGGTTGAAGCCATCGTGGGAAGTTAGCGGAGCGCCCGCATAAAACCTCACGTTCGGCGATCCCGTCACGAGCGGATTGTCGACGAATCGTTCGTCGTCATGGGCATCCGAAACGATAAAAAGGTCGTCTTCGAGGATGGCATGGGCGCAAAATGCCAGGTCGCGTGGTGTCTCGGTTGCGTCGAGACCAATCTTCGATTTGAACCATTGCCGATTGGCGTCGATGAGCGAAACGAGGGCAATGGGCACGCCACAAAGCTTGGCTGCGAGCGTCGTGAGATCATCGAAACCGGCTTCGGCTGGCGTGTCGAGCACCTCCGCTTCGGACAGTGCAGCGAGCCGCTCGATTTCGTTTTCCGGTTTTGGGGCGACCTTCATGATTTCCGCTTAGTTTGTCGTGGACGTGCGTTTGACCGAGCACCAGCGTCGAGTCTCATTCGTTCGAGTTTGACAAAATCTGCAGAATCTGGGCTGGAAGGGCCATCGGATCAAACGGTTTTGGGATGACGCCCACGGCTCCAGCAGCGAGATATTTCTCAATTTCGTGCTTTTGCACTTTTGCCGTCATGAAAATGACCGGAATTCGAGCCGTCGTTTCCGACGCTCGAAGCTTTTGCAGCGTCGCTGGACCGTCCATGCCGGGCATCATGACGTCCAACAGAATCAGGTCTGGGGATTCGCGTTCGGCCAATTCAATGGCCTCGGCACCGCTCGATGCCAAAAAGGCCTTCCACTTACCAACGCCCTTCAGGCTGAGTTCCCCAATGCGGCGGATATGAGGTTCGTCGTCGACCAGGAGCACTTTGGATACGGTTTTCACGACCAAACCCTATTATCCCCGCCATGGACGCAACGATTGCGTCCACGGCAAGATGTGTTTCTTGGTGATTATCACCAAACCATCGTCTGTGGGTCCTTCGAAGCAATGAATTCAACCAAGCCGATCTATTTGGCTCCGGCAGGCTTTTCCGTCGGCGACTTGAGGTCGAAAGCGGGAGGTGATTTGGGATCGCAGTCCGGCGGCGGTCCGAAACCATCGGCGTTGAACTCGTATTCGACCGATCCTGAGCCTTCAGGGTCACGTTTGCTGTTCGCCTTGACGGTCACGCGGTGCGTTCCTTTGCGTGATGGCGTGCAATACGACAACAAGTAGAAACGCTTCATGTGCGCTTCGAGACGCGAAGCCATGCGGTCAAAGGACTCCTTGACTTTTGCCCGATCCGTCGCGAGCTCGGTGCCGTCGCGCCCGATCTCGTCGAGGTTCGCTTTCCCTTTCTCGGAGCCCGTGCCGATCGCATAGATCTCGTAGTTCTCGTAGTCATCCTTGCCCATCTCGTCTTTCATTTCATCGCGCGTGACGCGATGGGCGCGATCGAAATCGTTGCCGTCGACGAAGACGACGAGCGAACCGAACTTGAGTGGACGCTTGTCTTTGTCGAGCTCTTTCTTGAGCGTCTGAAGGCCCTCCACAACGGCGCCGTGGAGGTTCGTCGAGGGATCCTTCGGCTTGTACTTGCGGAGCCCTTCGAGTCCGCCATCGACGGACCCAGCAGCGTCGGTAAACGGCACGACGGAGTGGATCTTCGCCTCACCGTCGAACGCGTATACGCCGACCTTTTGCGTCTTGCCGACGCGCTCGGCGAACGCCTTCGCCGCGTCGACGAGCTGGTCCGCCTGCCCGCCCTCCGTCACGCTACCGCTCATGTCCACGAGCAGCATCGTGTACATGACCGCAGCGACTTCGGGATTCTGAATCGTCTGTTTGCTCTCGAAGACGGAGACGGTCGCGTCGTCTTCCAAGATCTCGAAGTCTTCCGCGACGAGTCCGCCGACGGGTTTGTCCTTGCCAGCATCGACCGTGAAGAACATCCAAACGTTGTTGGGCTTCTTCTGGGCCGAGTTGATGAGCCGCACATTGAGGCCTCCGCACCCGACGACAAACCATGTGAGGAGTGCCATCGTTGCCAGGAGCAACGCGCGAGATGCGCGAGATAGGCGTCGCGTGTGGTGTGTCGGGTGCGTTAGAGCGCTGCGGATTTGAGGTTCGTGGGTATGGCGGGCGGGCATAGGATTAACTTCGTTCACATCGGCATTAGGGCGCTAGCAGGAGCGCGGTGTCAATTCGCGGGCATCGCGCAGCCTGTCGAAGCAGTAATCCGGGCTGCTTGTACGAACCTGCCTCACCACCTCGTCGTAGAAAATGTGCAGCTCATGCAGCGTTTCCGCTACGCTGCGTGGCCATGGCTCGCATCCTGGTCGTCGAGGACTCCTCCGCGGTCCGGGCGTTTATTCGCGCGGCTCTCGAAGGCGCCCCGGAGTTGTTCGGCGTTTCCGTGGACGATGTCGAGGTCGTGGATGCGTCCAGTGGCTTCGACGCGTTGCGGCTTTTGCCGCGCGGTCAATACGATCTCGTCATCACGGACATCAACATGCCCGACATCAACGGACTCGAACTCGTCCGTTTCATACGAGAAAACGAACGTTATCGAACTGTGTGTACGATCCTCATTTCCACCCAGTGTTCTGAAAAAGATCGCGCCCGAGGCTTGGCACTCGGAGCCAACGCGTTTCTGGCCAAACCTTTCACCATCGAAGCACTTCATCAGGCGATCACGGCCAACCTCGGCGCTTCCACGGCGGCGCGTGCGAGCGTTTTGGAGCAACCCCAGACCACGGCCTATCGCGAGGAATCTCAGCCATGATGGATGGTGATCGCGCGCGCGAAGAATTCTTCTCCGAAGCGCAAGAGATTGTCGAAGGTCTCGGGCGGGACTTACTCGCACTCGACGAAGGCCAAAAGTCAGGAACGATCGACCCGGATCTCATCAAAGAGGTTTTTCGGGCCGTACACACCATCAAGGGTCTCGCCGGCCTTTTCGGTGCGACGCGGATGGCCACGCTCTCGCACGATCTCGAATCGATGCTCGACGATCTTCGTCTCGGAAAGATCGATCTGACCCCGAGCGTGCTCGACGTTCTCTTCGCATCCGTACAACTCTACGGACGCATCTTGCAGGCCGAAAAAGAAGGCCGCGATCAGCCGATGCCGGAGTTCGACGAACTCATGTCGCAGCTGCATCGTGGGGCGGCGCCAGGTGGACCAACACCAGGCGGCCCGATGATCGATCCCAGCCTGCTAGCAGTCCTCACCGAGTACGAAGAACACCGCTTGCGCGCGAACATCGCGCAAGGAAACACGCTCTATCGACTGCGTGTTCGTTTTCAGCTCGCGACGATCGATCAAGGTCTCGAAGAGCTGAAAGTTACCGCAAAACCTCACGGCGAAATCATCACGTACCTGCCGACAGGCGTGGGTGACGACGTCGACTCCATCGAGCTCGACATCTTGATGGCCTCGCGGACGTATGGCGAGACGCTGCGGGGAGCCGTCGCGCACCTCGGCGTTGAAGTCGAAGAGTTGCCCAGGGCATCTGGGCCCGGCGCTTCACCCGTTTCGATTCCTCCGCCACAAGCGCAGATCCTGCCGACGCCTGTTCCAGCGCAAATGTCCGCCGCGATGCGTCCCACGCCGATTCCATCGGTACACGTGCCTCGTATCGACCTCGAAATGACGGGCGCGCACATGCCGTATGTGTCCCGTCCCGAGCCGCGAATCGAGCTGATATCGCCGGTGATTCCGGTGACGAAGCTCATCCAAGAGCTCGGCACCATCAAGAGCGTTGCCCAGACAGTACGCGTCGACATTCAGAAGCTCGACGACTTGATGAACTCGGTAGCCGACTTGTCGATCGTGCGCGCAGATGTCGAACGCAAGCTTGGACTTCTGCGGGAATCCCAAACGGATCGAAAGCTCAAAGCTGAAATCAAACAGCTCCAAAACCGGTTCTCGCGTCACCTCGATTCGCTTCGCGAAGGCATCCTCAAGGTGCGCATGGTGCCGCTCAGCCAGGTTTTCGACAAACTCAACCGTATCGCGCGGCAGATCAGTCGCGAAGCTGGCAAACAGGTCAATCCGGTCATCACTGGCAAAGACACCGAAGTCGACAAACTCACGATCGAAGAGTTGAGCGATCCGCTCATGCACATGATGCGTAACGCGATCGATCACGGCATCGAAACGCCGAGAGATCGCGAAGCGGCGAACAAACCGGTCATCGGCACCATCGCGATCAACGCCTTCCAAAAAGGCAACCACGTCGTCATCGAAATCGAAGACGACGGGCAAGGCATCGATACCGAACGGCTACTCGAAAAAGCGATCGCCAAGGGCATGGTGCAACAAGACGAAGCACGGACGATGAGCCGTCGCGACATCTTGAACCTCATCTTCATTCCGGGTTTGTCCACGAAAGCTGTCTTGAGCGAGATCAGCGGTCGAGGTGTAGGAATGGATGTCGTCAGGACAAACATCTCGAAACTCGGCGGCGTCATCGACGTGCAGAGTGAGCCGGGCATTAACACCAAGTTCACCGTGACGTTGCCCATCACGCAGGCGATCATCAATGCGCTCATCGTCAAAGTGGCTGATCAGCAGTACGCGATTCCACTCGCCAACGTTCAGGATGTAGGCCAGCTCGATGCCGATTCCGTTCTCGTGATCGATGGGCGTGAAGCGGTGAAATGGCGTCGTTCGAACAAGGTCGAGACGTTGCAGTTGTGTGATGTCGGGCGCTTGTTTGGAATGGCCAAACCCCGGGAACCCGAAGCCCCGGAAGCGATCAACCTCGATGCACAACCCGCGCATGCTGATTACGGAGGGCCACGTCCTCCCATGCGCAACGAGCCTCAACGTGGTGAGCACACGAGCATGGCGTTTCCCTATCGACCAGCGAGAAACTCGCCCGTGCCCGTACCCGCACCTGCTCCCAAACGAGCCGGCAGACGCAAGAAACGCGGGTATGTCGTCGTCATCTCCCTCGGCTCGACCAGCGAGTCCAAACGTCTCGGACTCATCGTCGATGGACTCGTTGGACAACAAAATGTCGTCATCAAGGGTCTTGGACCAAGCCTAAAGAACATAGCTGGTTTTACGGGAGCAACCCAACTGGCCGATCAGCGGATCGCCCTCGTGCTCGATGCTCCGTCCATCATCGAGGAGATCCTCTCGTACAAGGGTCTCGTTCACGGAGGACCTCATGGCTTCTAATCTTGCTCGCCGCGGAGCTGCGCCGCTCATTCCCTCAGCCACATCCATGCGTAGTCGAGCGCTAGATCGTGGTCCGCGTACGACGTACCTCGCGTTCCGTTTGGCCGATTCCGTGTACGCCGCGCCGTTGTCGCTCATCCGCGAAATCCTCGTTCGGGTACCACTCACGCCAGTACCTCGTTCTCACCCGTCGATCATGGGCATCATCAGCAACCGCGGACAACTCATCACCGTTTTCGATTTACGCCGCCGTTTGCGGTTGGCCCAGGGACCCGATACGAACAAGGGTCGGATTCTCACGACAAACCCCACCGGGATTGAACTCATCGGCTTGTACGTCGACGAGGTTCTTCAAACCTACAAGCTCACCGACGCGGAGATCGATCTGTCAGTCGTTTCGTTCGGTACTGAAGCGTCTAGCCACATCGCCGGCATTGCGCGTCCCAACGTTACCGAAGGAATCAGTGCAGGCCGTGCAGGTAAACGCGTTGCTACTGCTCCGAGAGAAGTCTCCGAGATCATCTTGCTCGACTTCAAGGCCGTTCTCGCAACTTGATCCTGTTTGTCTTTTTGAACTGCGTCGAGGCTTTTTATGCCCCATTTTAGCAATACCAACCGAGATCCTCAGAAGAGTCTCGTTCTGTTCGTCGTCGGGGACGTCCACTACGCCATCAGCATCGCCCAAGTCGCGGAGCTGGTTAGTCCGCTTCCGGTGACGCCACTGCCGCACATGCCCGCGGAAATCTCCGGCGTTGCCGATCATCGGGGCGACGTGATCCCCGTACTCGACATGCGTTCGCATTTTGCCCTTCCACCGCTGGCATCCACGCGTTCAACACGATGGATTCTCATCAACACGGGCAATCGCTTGGTGGGCTTGGTCGTCGATCGCGTTATCGACGTGATTGGTACGAAATTGGAGGACATGCGCTCGGCTGCGAGTGGCGGCGGTCGCGACTTGCGAGGGATCTCGACCGTGACTCACTACAACGGCGTTCTCGTGTTTATCCTCGACATCAAACGATTCACTGAAATCGTCGAGGACATTGCCGACATTTTGCCGCCTTACGAAGGTTGAGAACGTTTCTGTGACCTTACCGAGTGCCGTCGTCTCTTCTGATCTCGTTGCCGCAGCGCTCGACGCGGCGGATGCGGAAGAACGTCGGCAAGCGACACAGCTCATCGCCGAGCTTTTCCTGCACGATGCGTTGCCGCTGCTCGTGCGCTCGCTCGGGGATTCCGATTGGCGTGTCCGTAAAGAAGCGACGTGTGCAGCACGCGCGTTTGTCCCGGCACCAAAGCTCGTCGACGCGCTGGTTACGCTCTTCGAACCCGGTGACAACGTCGGACTGCGCAACGCAGCCGTCGACGTTTTGGGTGCTTGTGGCAGCGCCGCGACCAAACCACTCGCGCTGGCTCTTTCAAGGCTCGATGCGGATGGTCGTAAACTCGCCGTTCAAGCCCTTGGTGCAACGCGCGATCCACTCGCACTCGCAGTCCTTGCTCGAACACTTGGCGATCCGGACAGCAATGTTTGCCAAGGTGCAGTCGAATCCATCGCGCGCCTGGGTCCATTCGCACCTGCGGAAGTGCAAAAACTTCTTCTGCAAAGCCTCGATGCTCACGATTCCTTCTGCCAACTCGCCGCCCTCGAAGGACTCAACGCCCTAGGGACCATGGTTCCTTGGGACAAACTCGAGCCGTTGTTCGATCGTCCCACGTTGCGTATCGCAGCTTTGACCGCGGCATCGCTCACGGATGATCCGCGCGCTCCATCCGTGCTCGTCCGTATCTTGCGTACGGCGCGCGGAAACGCGTTCTTGCTCGCTACCGAGGCGCTTGCTCATTTGGCCGACGGCTCGCTTTTGCCCGACGTCTCGCGTGCTCTGGAGGCCGAAAATCCAGCACTCGGTGAGCGTCTCGTGCAGTTGACGATTTCCCACGGCGCCGAACCGCAACATTATCGTGCGAGCGCCCTTTTGCTGGCAGCGATCGTCGCCGCACCAGGCATCGTCGATGCCGCCGCGATAGCACTCGAAGACGAACTTCTCGGTCAAGCGGCCGACCGCGCCTTGCGCCTCCTTGGTTCCAAGGTCCTGCCCGAACTCGTTGCGGCGATTGTGCGTTTGCCGGGAGCGACGAAGTATTCTGCGGATGTACGTGCATCCTTCATTGAAGCCGCTGCCGCCGTTGCGCATGCGCCGTGCCCACCCGAACACTTGGCGGCACTCGTTGATGCGTTGCGCGTCGTCGCGCTCGAGAACGATCGGCGCGTGACGACGAGTGCTCTATGCGCCTTGTCCCGGCTTGGCGACGCGTGCGATCTCGATCTCGCGGCAGGGTTTGTCGAGTCCTCGTCCAAAGCCATTGCCCACACGGCTGAAGTGGCCCTTTCCATTCTGACGCGGCGTTATCCTGTTTCCGCACGACGTTTCGTCGACGAGCTTTCCGAGCGCGTCGTGCAGGGTTCGGCTGGCGATGCAATCACTGCAATCATCGTCATCGGTGCCCTCGCGGCATTGCCTGGTGCGTCGCGACAAGCCTTTTCTGCGCCCGACATGTTGCTCGTCACCCGTTGCGCAGCTGCCGAAGAACCGCGTACGCGAAGTACAGCCATCGAAACCCTTGCTGTACTTGGCGGCGAATCGGAAATGCGACTTTTCGCGCTTGCGCTGGAGGACGATGCACGCGAAGTGCAAATCGCTGCGGCGCGTGCGCTGGGCGTCGTTGGTCGTGCCGCGTGTTTTCGTGAACCCGACGATGACGAAACAGCGTCCCGATCACTACAGTCCGTCGTCGACATCGTGACGCGATCGATGGATGTCGAGCTTGTCGCGACAACCCTTCGTATGGTTGGCGAAGACCTCGACTTGACCGTTGGCGACGCACCTTCGCAACGAGCGGCAAGCGCGATCCTTTCGGTGTTCGAGCCACTTGCACGCGAAGCGGACGGCACCATTGCCATTGCCGCTGTCGAAACCATTGGACGTTTGCCGTGTGGGACTGCGGGTCGTCAATCCACTCTTGCTGGCTCGCTTCGTCATTTCGACGAGACCGTCGTCAAAGCCGCCATGCTGAAACTCGAAACTGCTGGATCGGCGGGTACGGAAATACTCCAATGCCTCGATCACCAGTCTTTGGATGTCCGTTCGCTTGCGGCCGAAATCATGGCTGGCAGCGACAATCCCGAATTACGTGAACGGCTTGCCGAACGCACTTCTGTCGAACTTGATTTGACCAAGCGGGACACGCTCGAAGGCGCTCTTTCATCCATTCGTTGGTGTGGGGAGAGGAGCGCAGGCGCCACGTGAAACGTTTTGCTGACGAAATTCGCCTTGCACCGGACGAATTCCGGCTTTTACGAGACCTCGTCAATCGTCATTGTGGTATCGTGCTCAGTTCCGAGCAGCGCCCGGTGATCGAGCGTCGTCTACGTGAACGATTGAGCATTCATGGATTACATTCATTCAGCGAATATTTTCAGCTTCTACGTTCGCCGGAACGTGGACATGACGAACTCGATGAAGCAATCGATATCGTGACGATCAATGAAACGTATTTTTATCGCGAAGAGTATCAATTGGCATCATTGCAAAATGAAATCATTCCCATGTTGCGGAAATCGCCCACGAACCGGACCAACCTGGCCATTTGGAGCGCTGGTTGTTCGACGGGCGAGGAAGTCTATTCCGTGGCAATGATCGCCTCCGAGGCTGGTTTGATCGGCGGAACGGACGTACGCGTATTCGGAAGCGATATTTCTCGTCGGTGTATCGCGCACGCGCGCCGAGGTCTTTATGGCCCAGCTTCGTTTCGTTCGCTTCCTTCGTATTTGAAGCGCAAATATTTTCTCGAACGACCTGATGGCTTCCACGTCGGCGAAGAACTTCGCCCGTGGTGCCATTTCGGCCATCTAAACCTCCTCGACCCCGCAAAAGCTTCCGTCGTCGGACGCGCCGACGTCATTCTTTGCCGTAACGTCCTTATTTATTTCGACGACGCATCGCGTCGAAAGGTTATCGAAATGTTTTATGATCGTCTTTCGCCGGGTGGATTTTTGCTACTCGGGCATTCTGAATCGCTTCTCAACGTGACGACCGCGTTTGAACTCGTCCATTTACGAGACGACCTCGTCTATCGCAAACCATTGTCGGCTTCGCGCATCGGTTCGGTGCAGAATGTCGGCGTTCGGGGCACCATGAGCACACTGTCCCAGAGGCAAGGGTAATACCGTGGTCAAAGCGGGTAGACTCCGAGTCCTCGTTGTCGACGATTCTGCGGCCAATCGCCGAAATATCGCCGATATTCTCGAGGGGAGCGACGAAATCGAAGTCATTGGCAAAGCGGCCGATGGGGAAGAGGCGCTGCGCATTGCATTGTCCTTCAAACCTGACGTCATTACGCTCGACCTCGAGATGCCCAAAATGGATGGTTTTACCTTCCTGCGCATCTTGATGTCCAAGCAACCGATACCCGTCATCGTCGTATCGACATACAGCCACAAGGACAACGTATTCCGAGCGCTCGAGCTTGGAGCTGTCGATTTCGTCGCCAAACCTACGGGCACCGCGGCATCCGATGCTGGCTTGCGTCGCGAAATTCTTCAAAAGGTTTTACTTGTACGATACTTGCGCCCGCTTTCAACGCTGCTGCCGATGAACGTGTCGCCATCGTCGCGACCCAATCCTCCGCCCACGCCGGTTCCTCCGCCGACGCCGATTCTTCCGCCGACCCCAATCTTACCTCCAGCGCCCGCCGTACCTTATGCAGCCGGCACGTATGATGTTCCTGCACAACGACCTCCGCCGAACATTGCTGCTCGCTTTATCGTCGGCATTGGTTCGTCCACAGGAGGCCCCACCGCGCTCCTCGATATCATCAGCCGAATTCCCGAAAAGTATCCGGGGGCGATCGTCATTGCCCAACACATGCCGGACAAATTCACCAAAACCTTCGCCGAACGTCTCGATCGCAAAAGCGCCTTGCACGTCACCGAAGCCAAAGATGGCGACCTCGTCACTGCGCGCCGAGCATTCATTTGTCCTGGCAAAAAATGCATGGAACTGGTTATCACTCCAAACCCCAGCGGTATCGGTTGGAACGAAGTGCGCCTGCGAGTAACCGACCCATCACCTCACGATCGCTACATACCCAGCGCGGATAGGCTTTTGCGTAGCCTTGGTCTTCTCGGAGCGCGGGCGCATGGCATCATTCTTACGGGCATGGGCGACGATGGCGTGGCCGGAGCGCGCGCCATTCGTGCCGGTGGAGGCATCATCATCGCCGAAAGCGAAGAAACGGCCGTCGTTTATGGGATGCCCCGCGCTGCCGTGCGAGCCGGTGTCGTGAACGAAAGCCTTCCATTACCGCAGATCGCGGACTACATCGCGCAACTCCAGTAAAGATCTTCATCCGAAAAGTTGACCGGGGCCTTGGCGCATGTGAGATCATCGCCATAGGGCCATGCGCTTTTCGAATTCCGCACGAGTGTTTGCTTTCACGAGTGTTCTGGTCGCGTCGCTGGTCGCGTCCATGCTCGCGAGTTTTCCTGCGTTGGCGCAAGTCAACGCCAAACCGCCGTCTCAGCCTGGAGGCAAACCCGCCGGCAAACCAAGCGTCAAGCCCGCTGCAAAACCCCTCGCAACTGCCAAACGCCCCGCGAAACCAAAACCTGCATCGGTCAAACCTGGCCTTTCCAAACCTGCAGGTAAACCCTCCGCAAAGGTTTCTCCGCAATCGCGCAAACCCGGTGAACCTCGCGCCCCAGACGAAGGCGCTCGACGCGTCATCGCCGGCGTCACCTCGTCTGCTCACGCGTCCGTCGAAGAATCAGCGGAATTACGGGCGTTGCGTGAAATCGACATGGCTTTGTTTTCCACGGCGCCGAGCTCCGGCTCGCCTTGGCCTGCAGAAGAACCCCCGCGTCTCGATAGAGATGCCCCATTGCTCTTAGCCACGGGTTTGCCCCCGCAAGCGCCACTTCCTGCACTCCTTGCGCCTCCGCCGCCACACGATCTCACCTGGCTGCGTTCCCTTCAGCTTCCCGATATTCCCGTGCGTTGGGACGTGCGCGTCATTCGATACCTCGAGTTTTACAAAACGAACCCTCGTGGGCGATCCATGGCTGCCGGCTGGGTCAAGAAGAGTGGACGTTATGGTGCGTTCGTGCGGCGCACGTTACGTGAGCAAGGCGTTCCCGAAGACGTTTTGTGGCTCGCACTCGTCGAAAGCGGATTTGATCCAACCATTCATTCGCCCGTAGGCGCCGCGGGGATGTGGCAATTCATGCCCGAAGGCGCACGCATTTACGGCCTCAACGTTGAACGTTGGGTCGACGAACGGCTCGATCCGGAACGCAGTACCATTGCCGCAGCACGGTACTTGTCCGATTTGCGTCGTCGATTCGGAAATTGGGAACTCGCCTTTGCCGCCTACAACATGGGGTATGGTGGGCTTCTCGCGGCCATTCGTAAATATGGCACCAACGACTTTTGGGAACTCGGACGCCTCGAAGCGGGTTTGCCACTCGAAACCGCGCTGTATGTCCCAAAGATTCTCGCCATGGCCATTGTTGCCAAAAACTGTGCCGTATTCGGTTGTGATGGTGTCGAATTGGATTCCGCCGTCACCTTCGACAAAATCACCGTCGGAGCAGGCGTTTCGTTGCGTACCGTAGCCAATGCTGCTGGAGCCGATCCAGATGCCGTCGCCGCGCTGAATCCGCAATATCCCATTGGTCGTACCCCTCCGCTTCCTGCAAGCGGTGAAGGCAATGCGACACACGTCGTTCGAGTTCCCGCCGGGACGGGTCTTTTGGCAGCGAAATCCGTCACGACCCTCGCGTTACGCGAAGACAAACTCGACCGTCACGTCGTTCGTTGGGGTGAATCGCTCGAAGACATTGCCGCCACATCCCGCACGACACGTAGTTCGATTCTGTCGCTCAATGGCTTTCGAACCAGTGAACAGGTTCGTCCGGGCACTGTTCTCCTCGTTCCAGCGCGCCCCGCCGGATCCGCCGTAGCCGAGGGGCTGCACGTAAAACCTGTCGTCGTCGTTCCTGCCGAAAAATTCGTCTATCCCAATCGTCGGCGCATTTTTTATCGTATCGTCGCCGGAGATACACCGCGCGACGTCGCTTCCGCGTTGTCTGTTCCGTTGGGCGACCTTTGTCGTTGGAATGCCATCGACACATCCGCCGCTCTTCACGACGGAATGGTTCTTCAAGCATTCGTGGCCAAAGCAGCAGCCCTCTCACACGCGCTCGTCACTGAAGAAGACAATGCTCGAGTGCTCGCCGTTGGTTCCCTAGAGTTTTTCGAACACTTCGAGAACCTCAAGGGGCGCAAACGTATTGAAGTCACCGCGTCCGACGGAGATAGCTGGCGAAGTTTGTCGAAACGTTATGGTCTGAGTCTCGGCATGCTCGAACGTATCAATCATCGATCGCGTTCCAGCGCGCTCACGACGGGCGAAAAAATCGTTGTTTACGTGGCGGCCGCAAAACCAGCAGCACCGAAAATGGCTCCTCCGCCAACCGAAGCCGACCCCGTCGAGGAAAAACCCGATCGACCGCTTCCGGGCGTGCTTGCCGATGCGGATTCCGCCGCGCCAAGTGACGTTAATGGCGAATCTGCGGCTTCTGCGACATTGCGAGACGGTGCTTCCGATACACCGCCAGCAAGTGAACCAGCCAAGGAACCAGGCCCGATCGTCTTGGTCAAAGATAGCAAAGACGTCAAGGACGCCAAAACTGCCAAAGCGTCGCCATCATCGGAACAACCGTCGCCGTGATCTGATTTTCTACTAGCCAGCTTGTCCGCTTGTGGGGCATGATGGATACATGCGTCGGTCCGAGTTGGTTCTCCTCGCCCTTCTTTCTGCCGGTCAAACTCTTGGATGTACGCCCGACGATGGTGAGCCGCCTCCCGAAGTGTTGCCTGGACCCGTCGAATGGAATCGTGATGTCGTTCCGCCCGCGGACACCGCAGCATCGACGGCGCGATCGGCATGTGACTACGCCGCTGGTGCACTTCCTGCGGAAACCCAAGGCGAGTCCCGACCTTATGGCAACGAGATTCCCATCGACAACATCGTTGTCCTGATGATGGAGAATCGCTCGTTTGATCATTATTTCCAAAAGCTGCCCGAATTTGGTCAACCCGACGTTGATGTCGCGCCCCCAAATTACACGAACCCCGATGTCAATGGAATGCCGGTCGCACCATTTCGCGATACCGAACTTTGTATTCTCGACGTGAACCACGAATGGACGGGCACGCACGATCAAATCAATGGTGGAAAAATGGACGGGTTTTTTATGACCAACGACGGTTGGAATGAACTTCCCGCGGGCGCCAACATGAACGAGACGTTGCGAGCCGGCAACCGAGCGCTCGGATATTACACGGGCGAGGACCTTCCGTTTTATTATTGGCTCGCGAACGAATTCGCGATTGGCGATCGCTACTTCTCGTCGATTGCTGGTCCGACGTGGCCGAACCGCATGTATCTCTACGCGGGGTCGTCGTTTGGGGCGGCCCACAACGACATCGTTTCCCCGGACAAGACCATCTTCGATTATCTAGAACAGCGCCAAGTATCGTGGAAAGTATATTATTCCACGACGCCGGGTCTCGCCATCTTCATCGACAAGTACCTGAAGTTGAAACAGGAACTCGAAGGACGTTTCCTCCCTATTACCGAATATTTCGCGGACGCTGCGGCTGGCACGCTTCCTTCGGTCGCCTTTGTCGATCCGGGCATCGCGCGTGAAGGGTATGATCAAAATGACGAACATCCGCCAGCCATTCCCATGCTTGGTGAACAATTCGTCGCGACCGCCATCGAAGCGCTCACGAAAAGCCCGCAATGGGACAAATCAGCGTTTTTCCTGACCTACGATGAACACGGAGGCTTTTACGATCACGTCGTCCCGCCGCCCGCATGCCCCCCTGACGACTTGACCCCTAAGCTCAAACCCGGCGATACCGACGCCAAATTCGATAGCCTCGGCGTACGCGTTCCTTTCGTCGTCGTTTCACCCTACGCGAAGAAGCATTACGTCGACCATCGCACGTACGATCACACGTCGATCGTCCGTTTTATCGAAGCTCGTTTCCAGATCCCAGCCATGACCAACCGCGATGCGAATGCCGAAGCGCCGTGGGAAATGTTCGACTTCGAAAATCCCCCGCACGCCATACCCCCGACCTTGACCATGCCGCCCGCGCTTGACCAAAGCAAACTCGATGCGTGCAAAGCTATCTTCGACCCTTGAGCTCATCCTAACGCTCGCGCTCCTCACGCTCAGTTGTCGCAACAATTCGCAGCAATCGTCGTCCTCCGGAACGAGCGCTGTGTCGCCGCGATCTTCTGCTTCCGCCGCGCCGTTTTCCATTTCGCATTTCGCCCCATTGATCAGCGCTCCTGCACTTCGCGCATTGGATGCCCATTCGAAAATCTTCGCGCGATTACAAACCGCCGCCGTTTCTCCCGACCATCCCGACTACCTCGAGTTTCGGCGGTCAATCGCGGCTGGTGCACCCTTGTGGCGTCGGCGCGAAATGCTGGCCGGTGAAGTCATTTTTGGACCGTTAAAATCGGTTGACGAAGCCGGAGGCGCTCTCGCGCGCCTCGATGCCGCGCTGGTTCGCGCGGATGTTCCCGTCGTGCGCGAATCCTTCGAAACCCTTGCCGCACCGTTACGCCTTTTTGTCGAAACATCGAAAACCCTGACATTTTCGCCCCAGATTATTGGACAAACGTTGTCTGCCGCCGCTTATGATTTGGGCGCTGTGGCGCTCGAATCTACACCAGCCTTGCCCGATGGTTTGTCCGCCGTACTTGCCGATGCTCATGGAACACTCGATTACATTGATCGTGGTTCCGAGCTGCTGGCCGCTTTGTCTGCAGCAAAAACTTCTGAAACGTATACCGTAGTCAAGTCCGATATCGCATTTTTACGAAAACGTCTCGATGATGCGACCCAGTTTCACCTATTCGAGGATCGTGCGTCGTTTGTCTTGCTCACCGGAAAACTTGGGGCTTCGTTGCGTCGCTTGTCATTGGTGGCGGGCATTGAACCCCGACCTCCTTATCGTCCGCGGAAAAGGACAGGGTCGAACGATAACGATGAAAACATATCGGCGTTTACCATTCCCGCACGAAACTTTGCAGACGACGATCCCAAAACCATGGCCTATGTGGACCTTGGTCGCATGTTGTTTTTCGACAAACGTCTGTCGGTTCGTGCAGTTCGCTCGTGTGCGACGTGTCATGCCCCTGAAAAAGGTTTGGCAGATGGAACCACTCGGCCCAAGTCGCTCGAGCCTTCCATCACGTTACGCCACACCCCGTCGTTGCTTTATGGATCGCTTCAAGCCGCCTATTTGTGGGACGGTCGAGTGCTCACGGCCGAACGTCAGGCGCTCGGTGTCATTCATGCGAAAGCCGAGATGGGACTTGCCGACGAGGACATCGTGCGCGCTCTTGAACGCGCCGACGATCTGCGACCGCTCTTCTCCGCAATCGGTTCGTCGAAGGTCACCCCCGAAGTCGTTGCTCGCGCCCTAGCAGCCTTCCAAGCTCACGAGTTCGTCCCGGCCGATGCACCGATCGATCGTTTCGCACGCGGCGACCAAAGCGCCTTGTCGTCCGCTGCACGAGCTGGCCTTGACGTCTTCGCCGGACGAGGTCGCTGCGCCCGATGTCATGTTCCGCCTTTTTTTGGAGGCTCGCGACCGCGGGATTTTACCGTGCCCATCTTCGCCGTCCTTGGTGTTCCAACGACACCGGATGCGACATCGATCGATCCAGATCTTGGCCGTGGATCCGTCACACATCGCGATGTCGACGCGCACGCTTTCAAGACACCCACAGTGCGCAACGTCTTGCGCACCGCACCGTATTTTCATCACGGAGCGTTTCGAACGCTGGAACAAGTCGTCGAATTTTACGATCGAGGAGGTGGTCGAGGTGTTCGTTTGTCCGTCCCGAACCAAGATCCCGACGTACGAAAACTCGACTTATCTCCAAGCGAAAAAGCATCGTTGCTGGAATTTCTTCGTGTTGGACTGCTTGACGCAACTCCGCCAGACAAGTTGGTCCTCAAACGGATCGCCGGAAAGTAGCGCGCGTGCGAGAACCGTTTTTTGACAACGCGATCGAGTTCTTGTCTCGACCAACTTCGCGAAATGTGGCATTGCTCGAAGCACGCATGAGTCGCAACAAGAACGACAAACCTGCCCCTTTCGTCGAGAAAAACGTCGAGGAACAAGCTCGGATTGGCGTGTCTGCAGTACACAATGCCGAAGACCCGAACGAAGACACGGACGAAGACACGGACGAAGACATTGACGTTGCCGAAGAGGACGACGATGAAGATACGCCGTGCGTAGTTTTGGGTCGTTTGTCGGACCTAAAGGGCCACGGTGATCCGGGACTTTTGCGCAAACACGGCGATCGGCCAGTTTGGTTCATGATCGCGACCGACGCTGAATTCATGACGCTTTTCGACAAGCATCCTGAGCGTCGGGTACCTGCGGATCTCACGCGATCCACCATGGATGTGTTGCGTTCATTTGCCGATTCAGCGAGCGATGCGCTTCAATTCGTACTCGGTGCGACGAACAAGATCGGGTTTGGATTTCACGGACAAGCATCGGTCGATGATGTTGCGGCAGCATTCGAGAACGACGGCTTCGACGTTGCGTTGGTGCTTCAAGACGGCAAAGTTGTCGATAATGTTGACGACGGTGATTAAGTTTGCATTGCGGCCGATTTTGATACGCAATGATACGCAATGAGCAGCCAAATCGGCCATCGTAGCAGTCGACGTGGGTAGCGATCTACACGGGATCTCGGCGTGCGGGACATTTGTCGTTCGGCGGATGTTCGGCGGATCGCGATTGGATATCCGCCAGCGGTGCGGCATCGTTATGGTGTTACACCATTCAAATGTTCCTACTTCTCGCTCGACATCGCGGGTGTGTAGCGGAACGCACCTGATGCAATCGCGCGTCTCGAGATCTCGGCTTCTTGGGTGGCGGGGTGATGGGAAAATATTGCAAATTCTGCGGCAATATGGTCATTTTGCAAAATACGACGTCAAAAATTTGGTCCTGGATGGGTTCTTCGGGGGACAATAAGGGCGTTGAAAGATTTGCGTTTCAGATCGTGGTCTTCGGGACGCGTCCGTGTGACTTCGCGAAAAGCGTGGCAGAAAGGGATCGCAGCTACGTCTTTATGGCGTTTTTGTGCTTTACATCTGGTCGCGCCGTCCGGAATGAACCAAAAATCACTTCGGCACGTTGATCGTGCGCTTGCAACGGGGTGGACTCTGCTGGATCAAGGGCTTGCTCCTCTGGATCGGCGGTTTCTCGTTCACGATTCGTGTGAATTGGGAACGACCTGGTCACTTGTTGCGCGGAGCGAAATGCTCAATCACCACACAAATGTGCAGGCCAAGATTTCGATGAAATCTCTAGATCTCGTAGAACTGATCTCCTCGTTGGTCGTCTCGCAGGAGGGGTCGTCCGATGCGAAAGTTAAAAATACGCAGGAATTTTGCGAACTTTTAAATTTTTTTTGGTCGACTCGAGTTCGAATGAATTTTTTAGGCGCGTCCGGCAACTCGTCTGTTACGGTGATCCATTGTCGCACCGCGTCCCTGGTTCAACGCAACGCACCAACCGCTGTCCTGAACCTTTGACGAGGATGAGTCACTATGATCACATTATTCTTGGCATTGGGTGATTGTATTTTGCGAGGTAGCTCATGAATCGACGTACAAGGCTTGAAGGCGTTAGCCTTCTTCGTTGGACGCTGGCGTTTTCAGCATTGGTTTCCATTGCGGCGTGTGGGTCGGAAGGACCTGGATGGGTTTCGGGGGATTCGGACGAGGCACAAGCGACGGCGGCTCCTGAATTTTTACCTCGGAGTGCGTTACGTTCGTCGAAGGAGATGCCGGCGGAGTTGCGCGCGGCATACATTCGCACGGTTCAGAATGACGCACCGGCGACGTACGCGGCGGCTCCTATTCGAGTGGACGAGTTTCGCGTTAAAAACGCATCGCAATCATTTGAGGGGACGTTTGGCCGGGCGGGTATCGAGCTTTCGCCGGGGGACGCATCGTGGTCACTCTCGCTGCGCACGACGGCATTGGGTTGTGAAAGCGAATTGGTTTCACTTGCCGAACCCGAGATCGAAGCGGAGGGGAATCGAGTTCGTTACCTTCGTTCCGATGTCGAAGAATGGTATTTGAATGGTCCGCTTGGCTTGGAGCAAGGGTTTGTCCTTGAACGCGCGCCTTCTTGTGCGGGGCCGAAAGTCATTCAAATGCGGACGGGCGGTGATGTTCGACCCGAACTCGATGATCTCGACGGTGATGGTCAAGGTGAATCGATTCGATTCATGCGCGCCGATGGATCTACATCGATCACGATGTCGCATCTTTATGTGAGTGACGCAGAAGGCAAGGCCGTTCCGGCGTGGTTGTCGGTCGATGTCGGAAATATCTCCATTCATGTGGACGACGAAGGGGCCACGTATCCCCTCGATATCGATCCGCTCGTCGCCGTGCTCGAAGCGAAAATCCCGTCTCCTGGTACGGCGCCGAATGATCAATTCGGATACGGTTTGTCTTTCCAGGGCAATACGGCGCTCGTTGGCGCACCGAAGAGCGACGAGTTTGGTACGGATTCGGGCTCGGCGTATGTATTCGTTCGTCAAAGTCCAGGCGTATGGGTTCAACAGGGCCCCAAGCTTTTGCCAGCGGATGGTCGGCCGGGCCAATGGTTTGGTTTTTCTGTCGCATTGTCTGGGGACACAGCCATTATCACGTCGCCGTTTGATAACGATAGCGGAACTGCGGCAGGAGCGGCGTATGTGTTTGTTCGGAGTGGCAATGTCTGGTCACAACAAGCGAAACTCAAGCCATCGGATAACAGGGCAGGCGACGTATTCGGTGTCGCGGGGGCGATCAGTGGTGACCGAATTGTTGTGGGCGCTCACGGATGCGATTCCACACAGAATGGCAATGAATCTGGCGCTGTGTATTCGTTCGTCCGGACAAGCGGAGTTTGGAATCAAGAACAAAAAATGATCGCCAGTGATGGTGAGCCGGGCGAACTGTTTGGCACGACCGTCACGATTTCGCCGGAAGCAATCGGTGTTGCATCTGTGTACGACGACGACCTGGGTTTTCATTCCGGGTCGATGTACATGTTTGCATCGAATGGTGCGTCGTGGGTGCAACAGCAAAAGCTGCTGGCTCCTGGGGGCAAACAAGGTGACATCTTCGGGTATTGGGCAGCGATTTCAGGCGATACGATGATCGTTTCGTCGGCGCTCTACGATGACGGCGTTATCGATTCCGATTTTGGTGCCGCGTTTGTCTACGTCAAAAGCAGCAGTTGGAATCTTCAGCAAAAGCTCATCGCGCCGGACCGAAAGCCAGGCGATTGGTTTGGCTCGCACGTGGCCATTGAAGGCAATTCGATTCTCGTTGGCGCGCAGCAAACCGACGAATTTGGTGTCGATTCCGGGTCCGCATATTGGTTTATTCGGAACGGTGCCACATGGAATTTGCGCGACAAACTCCTTCCCGTCCCTGGTACCGCGAGCGAGAGGTTTGGCTGGACCGTCGGTGTTTCGGGGAACCTGGCCGTTATAGGCGCGCCATTCGATGATACGAAAGCCACCGATGCTGGCGCCGTATACATTTTCATCGAAAAGAAAACCAATGGTGAACCATGCAATGTGGGCACGGAATGCGTCAGTGACATTTGTGTCGACGGCGTTTGTTGTGACACCGTTTGCGGAGGTGGTTCGGCGACTGATTGCCAAGCCTGTAGCAAAACGAATGGTGGCCCCGTCGATGGCACGTGTTCGGCAATTTCCGCAGGCATTTCTTGCCGCAATTCCGCGGGGGCTTGCGACGCGCCAGAAGTCTGTAATGGCGTCGAGATTCAATGCCCGAACGATGGCAAAATTGCCGTCGGTACCGAATGCCGCGCTGCCGTCGACTCGTGCGACGTTGCGGAGAAATGTGATGGATTGACAAACAATTGTCCCGCCGATGGAGCTGCTCCCGCGGGAACCGAATGCCGTGCTTCCGTCGGTGGATGCGATGTTGCCGAAAAATGCACAGGGTTTGCCCCGGCTTGTCCGCCCGATATCAAAATTGCTGGCGGCACGACTTGCCGCGCTTCTGCGGGCGCTTGTGATTCCGCGGAACTATGCGATGGCGTGAGCGGTGTTTGTCCCGCCGATGGCAAGTCCCCTGCAGGCGTCCAATGCCGTGCATCCCTTGGCGCGTGCGACGCTCCTGAAGTTTGTGACGGCACGACGGATGCCTGTCCAAACGATAAAAAAGTTCCCACGGGCACGCAATGCCGAGTGTCCGCCGGCGCTTGTGATGGTGTTGAAGTTTGTGATGGCGTCGCCAATGATTGCCCCGTCGATACCAAATTGACGATGGGCACGTTATGTCGTGCCTCCTTGGGCATTTGTGACCAACCGGAAACGTGCAATGGCGTTGCCGATAATTGCCCCAACGATAGCAAATCGCCGGCCGGCATTCTCTGCCGCGCTTCGGCCGATCTTTGCGACCAACCGGAAACTTGCGACGGCACCAATAACGTTTGTCCCAACGATTCAAAATTGCCCGCCGGCACGCAATGCCGGGCCTCTGCAGGCTTGTGTGACGTCGGCGAAACGTGTGATGGCTTGAACAACGCTTGTCCCGTCGATGGCAAAGTCGCCGCAGGGCAGGTTTGTCGCTTGCCCAAGGGCCTTTGTGACGAATTCGAATTCTGCAACGGCACGGGCAATGATTGTCCTGTCGATCAGAAAACGCCCGCAGGTGTTTTCTGTCGAGCGCCCAAGGGACTCTGCGACGAACCCGAAGCTTGTGACGGCAATACCGACGCGTGTCCGGCCGACCAACTCACCGCAACCGGTATTCTTTGCCGACCTGCCGATGGCATCTGTGATATCTCGGAAGTTTGCTCAGGCAAAAGTGCACAATGCCCGACGGACAAACTCGTCACGGCCGGTGTCGAATGCCGCGCATCTCAAGGCACGTGTGATATTTCAGAATCGTGCGACGGACAAACCGTTGATTGCCCCCAAGACGGTCGAGTTGGCGCGGGTATTCCTTGCCGCGCTTCCGGCGGCGAATGCGATGTCCTCGAATCCTGCGATGGCAAAGACGTCGATTGTCCCAAGGACGATCCGGCTCCCGATGGCACAATCTGCAGTGCTGGCGTTTGCCTCGACCGTGTTTGCACAGAAGTGCCGCCGCCCGTTCCCGAGGAATACGCACTTTATGGCGGTGGTCCGCTCTGCCAAACCAATCCGATCGGCTCGTCCTCGTCGCGTTGGTCGCTCGTTTTCCTCGCCATAACGCTCGGTTCCTTCCGCCGTCGCTTTCGCTCCTCGAAACATTGAACCCTCGTTCTTCCCCGCCAAACCCATCGTCCGGTAAAACCCACGCCGACGTCCGCCTCGCTAGCTCTTTACGCGCGCGATCCCGGTCAGCGTTTCTGGCCCTTCTCACCGGATTTCAAGACGCCGATCGAAAAAACCTAGGCGCGCTTTCCCGAGGTTGTGAACCCTCCGTTTACCCCGGCCTCGTGACGGCCATTTTGCGCCTCATTGTGCTTTTTTTCGCCGAAGCGCGCGAAACCTCCTCACCAGCGCTGAATGCGAAGGCGCTGCATGCCCTCCACGTCCGGCTTTCTGTGAATCGTCGGGGCACTTCGCTCGACGATGGATACGACGCGTGGCCCGTCATTGTTGCAATATGGCAGCGTATGCACGAGTCGTTTCCGCGTTCGCCGGCAATAGGCACGAGCGCTCTTTTCGACCCGACTGCCACTTCATTTCTATCAGCGCCGCTTTCGGACGCGGTCGTCTTACGCATTCTCGATACCCTTCGTGGGCGCGATGAGTCATGCATGAACTTCAACGAGCTCGATATCGAGCACGTGGGAACGTTCTACGAAGGACTCATGGCCTTCGACTCCATCGATTCACGTGCTCATTACGACATTTCCGCGAACATCGACCCGCGCGAAGCGCCGAGCGATGAGCGTCGACGGCTTGGAGCCCATTACACGGCGCGCGTCATCACGAGTATCGTCATTGATCGCGCACTTGCGCCGCTTCTTTCCAAAAACGTTTTGCCGTCGACGCTTCTCGCCCTGCGTATTTGCGATCCGGCCATGGGCTCCGGGGCGTTTGTTCTCGAGGTTTGTCGAACGCTCGCCGGTCGGCTCGTCGAAGCGTGGGAACGTACGGGAGAAGCGAATTTAGTTTGTCCTGGCCAGGACATTGTTGTTTTTGCGCGCCGACTCGTGGTCGAACATTGCTTGTATGGTGTCGACAAAAATCCACGAGCCGCTGAACTTGCGCGTTGGGCATTGTGGCTTTTGACAGCGTCGCGTCAATCCCATGGCATTCTACTGGACGAACACATTCGATCGGGAGACGCGCTCGTCGGGCGCGCTGGAGGTGACCGAGGTGAACCCTGGTTTTCCCAAGGATTGACCGAGAAACTTGAAAAACGGGCCCGTGCATTTCAGAGCCGACACCCACCGTTTCATTGGGACGCTGAATTTGCGTCAGTAATGACTCGAGGTGGTTTCGATGCGTTTGTCGGTAATCCGCCGTGGGTATCTTACGCCGGCCGCGCCGCACAACCGCTCGATGATGATCTCCGCGCGTATTACGCCGGGACCAATGCTGCTTTTGCCGGTTATCGGAACCTCCAAGGATTGTTCGTCGCCCGGTGCGCGTCTATGCTCAAGCCCCACGGAAGACTCGGATTCGTTCTGCCGTCTTCCATGTCGGAACTTGGTGGGTATGGTCCCACAAGACAGGCTCATGAGTTTTATTGTCAATGTGACCTTGATTTGCCCGATTTTGGCGATATATTCGACGACGTCTTCCAGCCGAGTATGGCGCTCCTGTCGACGCGGCGGCAATCGCCCAGTGCCGTCGATACTCCCCCGCTCTGGCCACTGCATCGCTCGGACATCGATGATGCCGGCTTGAAATTGCTCGAACGTCTTGCGACAATCGCACCATTTCCTCCGGCACTTTTTGGAGAACGCGGCTTTCAGTCCATGGGTGACGACGTGCAGCAGTTGCATGCGCTGAGTGCGCCCGAGGGACCATTGTGCGTCGGCGTGCGCGTCGGAGGTGACATCAAGCCATTTTTGCGCAATCGGCCCAAGTTTTATTGTGACCCGACGTTATTCGGATCTCGTTTTCGTTCCGAAACGGAATGGCAAAACGTTGTGCTCTTGATTCGGCAAACCGCTCGTTTTCCAATCGCCGCCTTGTCTGACGGCCAAGCATTTCGTAATTCCATTCTCGCTGGTTTTTCGTCGGAAACGTGGAGTCAATTTTTTCTCGTCGCTTGGCTCAATTCATCACCCATTCGCTGGTTTCATTACACGCGAAACCGTGATGCGCGTCAAGGAATGCCCCAAGTCAAGATTACCCATTTGCGTAGCCTTCCCGCCCCTTGCTCCCGCTCGTTCGTGTCGCAAATCGAAGAGCTGGGGCGCATCATCGGCCAGCGAAATGCGGGTATCTCGATGGAGGAACAAACCCGTCTCGATGATCTGGTTGCCGATGCGCTCGAACTTGGGCCGAACGATCGACGGATCGTACAAACGTGGACAACGTCCATGGCATCCAAATAACGCTGCACTTCGGAGCGAAGTTGTAGTACCGTGCCTCGTTATGCACTCGCGTTTTGGTTTTGGGAGCTTCGTTTTCGCATTCGTGACCGGTTGCGCCGGCTCTGCAGCGCCTACCGATGTGGCGCCTTCAGCGACCACTCCGCCTACGACTCAGGCGACGGTTGTCCCTACGCCTGCGCCGTCCGCTTCGGTTGCGACGTCACCCGCGCCCGTGGCCGCGGCGGACCCGAATGTTTGTCCGCTTGGTAAATCCGACACATGGAAGACCTGCGTGGGCAAACTCGTGGAACTTCGCGGGCAAACCCCCAAGTTCGTCTACCAACATCCCATGATGGCGCCGATGGGTCCTCCAGGCAGTGGAATTCCGACGATTCATCAGGGATATATCGAAGTGTCCGAGGGCAGCCAGATTGTTGTGCTTTCGCGTGAACCCGACAAGTGTTCTGGGGCAAAACGCGTCAAGGGCTCGTTACGCGCCATTGATCTTGGTGGTCCTGACAAAACGAAAGAAAGTTATCGCGGCTGGGTCATCGACGATGCCACCATTGTTTGTGAATGAACTGTGAATGAACGAATTCACGGGGCAGCAGGCATGCGCGTGGAAATCCATTCTCGCACGCATTCGAGTTCAAAGCCGTCGAGTACAGGTTTTCCGATGGGCATCGGCGAGCCGCAGTTGGGCAGCGGTAAAAGTTTTTGATAAAGCAAACTCGTTTCGGGCAGAACGGGATCCACCAATAGACCAGGACAATCGCGACCTGGTATGTCTACGAGTCGGCCTTCGACGTTCGGGGCAATCAAATCCAATCCCGCGGCGGCATTGGCACCTTCGTGGCAAATCGATCCCGCACAACGTTGGACGAACAAGACCTTCGGGATGTCGGGACAAAATCGAGGGAATCCGCCATCGACAAATCGCTCGGGATCTTCGAGTTCTCCCGGACAACCCAAAAAAAGTAAACATGATGCCGCAGCGAGCGCCAACGTTGGGAGTATCGTGCGAACGAAGCGTGAATGATTATCGACCATATTCGATTCCGATCTTGACGCTGCCGAATTGATCCAATGCGCCACCAGCGACGTATGCGTCACCCGGAATGGGAACGAAAGACGAGAAAAATCGCGTGTAATCGAGCATCAACAAAAGGCGTGTTTGTTTGGCAATCTCGACACTGACACCCATTTTTGCGTCAATGCCGTCGATGGTTGCGTCGCGAAAGCGGTCGTAAACACTGCCGCCGCCAAGAGGTCCGAGGTAATCGAATGCGGCATTTACGGCCCATCGCTTGCTGAGCGACATTTCTCCGGTCAATCCGATTCTGACGAAACGATACGTGACCGTGGGGATTTCTTCCGCAAGTGGTCCGGTTGTCGCGAACGAAAAACCGAGCCATCCGTAGCCGATGGTTGCCCCGATTTGTGGTGAGCGGGGAAGTTTGCCAAGACGAACGGGAACTCGTAAACTCAGGTCACCGTGATCCCAACTCGTGCGAATATCTTCGCCATCGTTGGTGGACGAATCGAGTGTTGGGGCGAAAGCGTAATCGAAGCTGATTGCAAGCTGATCGAGTACGGGAACACGCGACCAGGCGAGTGGTCGCAGGTCACCTCCGAACGTCAGGAGTGGCACGCCGACAATGTCGTAGGGGCGAAGGTTTGTCGCGACCACGAGCGGATCGGAGTAGGCGAACCAGCGCGCTCCGACTTCGATACCGGCGCGTAGAGAATAGCCGACGATTGGTGCTGATTCCATCGTGTTTTGAGGCGATTGAGCGAAAGCGTCTCGTACGGTCGAGAGTGACGCGAAGAGCATCATCGCGACAGGCAGGGCGGTGGATGACGGAGGGCGCACGACGCCTACAGTACTTATCTTCGTCGACACGTCGAGCATTTTGAAAATCGACCTCGACGGCTCCGATCTTTTGTTTTAGTCTTGGTGTAGGTCACGCGGGCTTTTCCGCTTTGCTTTAGAAACGCCATGCTCCACGTTGCCCGATCCTCTTGGCTTCTTGGCGGTGCCCTGGTTCTCGGTGCTCTTGTCTCTTGCTCGACGGGCCACATTGGTGACTCGCCGGGGAACACCGAATCTTCGGCTCCCACATGTATTGGAATCGTTCCTGGCAAGTCGCCCATTCGGCGGATGACCCGGTTCGAGTACAACAACACCGTCCGCGATCTGCTGGGCGATGACACAGAGCCTGCAACGAGCTTCGTGCCGGAAGAAGAAGCGTTGGGCTTTGACAACCAGGCCGCGGCGCTCGGCGTGACGCAGATTTTGGCCGAGCAGTACATGGTGGCGAGTGAAAAGATTGCCATACGAGCCGTCGAAAACCTCGCTACGCTTTTGCCGTGTTCACCGAAAGCCGGTGAAGAAAAGGCGTGTGCGTCGAAGTTCATCGAGACATTTGGTCGTCGCGCCTATCGAAGACCTCTCGATTCCGACGAAGTTTCTCGACTTTTGGCAGTTTACGAGTGGGGTTTTGCCGAGGTGGGTTTTACGCGGGGTATTGAACTGGTGCTCCAGTCGATCTTGCAGTCGCCACACTTCTTGTATCGGGTCGAGTTTGGAATGCCAGACCCAGTGCAGGGCGACATCGTCGCTCTTTCGCCGCACGAGATCGCTTCGCGGTTGTCGTACATGTTATGGTCCACCATGCCGGATGACGAGCTGTTTGTCGCGGCGGACGAAGGGCGTTTGGGGACGGCGGAAGAGATTCAAATCCAAGCGTTACGAATGCTCGAAGACCCGCGTGCGCGCCAGGCAGTTGCGAACTTCAACGTGCAGTGGCTGGGGTTGTCGCACATGGAGAGCATGAAGAAAGACGTAGCGACGTACCCCAAGTACGATGAAGGATTGCGTTCGCTTTGGCGTGAAGAAACCGTTGGGTTTCTCGATGACGTCATTTTTGACGGGGCAGGGGACGTAGCCACGATGTTTACGGCCACGCATTCCGTCATGAATGCGGATCTGGCGGCGTTTTATGGAATTCCAAGCGGTCCGCAAGGCGAAGTTTTCGAACGAGTGGAACTCGATCCGTCGCGAGCAGCGGGCATCTTGACGCAAGGAAGCATTCTCGCTGTTACGGGCAAACCCAATCAAAGTTCACCGGTTCATCGTGGTAAGTTTGTCCGTGAGCGATTGCTTTGCCAAACCTTACCGCCTCCTCCCAACAACGTCGTGGCGACGCCGCCTGATCTTTCGCCGGACTTGACGACGCGCGAACGTTATTCCGAACATTCGACGAACCCGGCTTGTTCGGGGTGCCATATCAAAATGGACCCGATTGGCTTCGGCTTCGAGCATTACGATGGAATCGGATCGTGGCGGGACGACGAAAATGGTTTGCCCATCGATGACGCGGGACACATCGTAGACACCCGCAACATCGACGGCAGTTTCGAAGGCGTCGTGGACCTTGGAAAAAAGCTTGCTGAAAGCGAAGAAGTTCGGCAATGCGTGGCGACGCAGTGGTTCCGCTATGGGTATGGACGGGCCGAAGGGGCGGACGATTATTGTTCGATGCAGAAGCTTCAACAAACGTTTGCGATCGACGGTTTCAACGTTAAAAAGCTTCTCGTTGCGCTCACGCAAACGGATGCGTTCCGGTATCGCCGGGCAGTCACGGTGCAGGGACCATGAAACATCAAAAATTAAGCCGTCGCGCATTGTTACGAGGTTTGGGTGGAATTTCGATTGGCCTGCCGTTTCTCGGGGCCATGAGTGATTCGGCGCGGGCCGCGAATTTTCCTAAGCGGTTCGTGGCGCTGTTTTCGGGCTTTGGGACCGTCAAGGACGCGTGGATTCCGCAAGGTACCGAAACCGAATTTACGATGGGCCCCATTCTCGCACCACTCGAACCCTACAAAAAGCGGGTCATGGTGTTCGATGGCGTCGATTACGAATCGACGAATCACGGTCCAGGCGATCCGCATCAATTGGGAATTGCGCATGCGCTCACGGGAATGGAGCTGCAAGAAGGTACGTTGTTCCCTTACGTATGCAGTCCAGGCAAGTCGGTCGGCTGGGGCGGCGGGATTTCGCTCGATCAGTTTTTCGCCGACCAATTAGGGCAAACTACTAAGTTCCCATCGCTCGAGTTTGGCGTACAGGTCCAATACGCGGATGTGTCTGCACGTATTTGTTATCGAGGGCCGGGTCAACCCGTTCCTCCTGAAGACAATCCGTACCAAGCTTACCAGCGTATTTTTTCGGAACTTGGTGCGGATCCCGTGGAAGTGGCGCGTTTGCGAGCCGAACGTAAAACGGTCCTCGATTTCGTGAGTGACGACTATTCGCGTTTGTCGAGCCGCATTGGCGCAAGCGATCGTCAAAAGGTCGATGCGCATTTGCAGGCGATTCGGGATATCGAAAAACGCCTCGATGCTCCGGGAACGGTGGTCGGTGCATGCAGTCCACCCGAACTTGGCGCTCCGATTTCGCCACTCGAAAACGACAACTTTCCCCATATCAGCAAATCTCAGATGGATTTGCTCGCCATGTCGTTGATTTGCGACTTGACGCGAGTGGCGACCGTTCAATTCGCAACCGTACAACAAGGAGGCCGCGTTTTCTCGTGGCTTGGTCATAACGAAGGACATCATTCGTTGTCGCATTCGAGTGCTGCGGATCCCGTACGTCGTCAACAGCTCATTCAAATCGGCAATTGGTATGCCAGTCAAATCGCCTACTTGTGCAGTCTCCTCGATAGTGTGCCCGAAGGCGATGGCACGGTCCTCGACAATACCATGATCTATTGGTGTAGCGATATTGCGATTGGCCAACAGCACACGCATACCGATATGCCGCTCGTGCTCGTTGGAGGTGGAGGCGGAGCGCTCCGAACCGGACGGCATCTCAAGTATCAAGGTGCGTGGCACAATGACTTGCTCATTGCCATGTCCCATGCAATGGGTATTCCAGTCACGACATTTGGAAACCCGGCATACTGTAAGGGACCCCTCCCCGGCGTCCTCGTTTGACCGGCCCGACGATCAAAATCAACGAACTCGTAGATGTTTTCTTTGCACCGCGTCGTTTCTTTTGGCATCCATTGGCCGCCATGCGCGTTCGCCTGAACTACCTACTCACTCCGCTTCTTGCGACAGTCGCGTTTGTCGCAGCGTGCCATCGGACTGGAGATCCAAGCGGCGGCGATGGTGGTGTGGACGCGGAAGCGGGTGATGCTGCACCGGTTGCGCAAGGTCAAAGTTCGGTACCGTTGGTCCAACCCACGGACAAACCCATGCTCGGGATCACCGCGTTCGTGGCGACCGTGTATACCGAACCTCGCGATACATCAAAAAAACTTGGTTATTTGCGAGTCGGTGCCAAGGTCGCTCGTAGTGAAGAACCTGCGGGAACCAAGGGATGTCCGGGCGGTTGGTATGGGATTTTCCCCAAAGGATATATTTGCGTAGGTGCCGACGCCACGCTGGATCTCGAGGATCCCACGGTTCGAGCTGCGGCGCGGCGGCCGAATTTGAAAACGGCGTTACCGTATCGGTACGCATTCGTGCGTGCCGTTCTTCCGATGTATCTTCGCGTGCCGTCGGCGGAAGAGCAAAAGACGTCGGAGTTCAAGCTGCAAGAGCATCTTGAATGGTACAAGGAAAACGGCGCAACGGTCGGCAAGGTTCGTCTTGGCGCGTGGGACGTGGCGATCGACGACCGAGGTGTACCCATTCCTGGCAAGAGTTTGGGCGAACTCGGACTCGGGAAAAATTCGGAAGAACTCGGGCAAGGGCAGCTTCTTGGTGGGGACACCGAAGAGGATCCCATTCCGTTTTGGCTCGCTGATGGCAAACGGGCGATCCCGAATATAAGTGATTTCAAGGTCCCCGAATATGCGGCTTTTGCGGATCGTGCGCGGCGTCATACGGGATTGGCATTGATTGGCTCATTTCCTACGGGGCCAGAATCGCTCGAGCGGCGTTTTGCGATTACGACGGATTTACGATTGGCGCCGAATACCAAAATCAAGGCCGATATGGGATCGCCTTGGCATGGAATGGAATTGACGGACGAAATCACCTTGCCGATTGCATTTGTTCGGACGCAGGGGGCCAAGACGTACCGTATATCGAAAAACAAGGCAGTTCCCACGGACGATTTGGAATATCGCAGCGCGCATACGCTCGTGGGGACCATGCGTACGGCCGAAGGCGTCAAGTATTACCGTACGAAGGACAAACGCTGGTTGAGTCAGCTCGACGTGGGACTTGCATTGCCGCCGGCATCGTGGCCTGAGGATGCGGAAAAGGGCAAAAAGTGGATCGAGATTTCGATCGCGCATCAAACATTGGTTTTGTGGGAAGGTAAGCGTCCGATTTACGTCACGCTTGTTTCGACGGGGCAAGCAGGTTTGGATGATCCGAAGAAAACGACGGCGACGGTACGCGGTGTGTTCAAGATTCGCAACAAGCACATCACCGCGTTAATGGATTCCAATGAAGGATCCGGCGTGGGCGGCGCGAAGACGCAAGTGGCCTCGGCATCGTCTCCGTCGGACGGCGGCGGTAAAGCTTCGACAAACAAAGCGAAATCGCCAGCTCCTGCGCCAAACAAGACGCCGACGAAAGCGCCAGCGCCTGCGGGCAAACCTGCTAGTAAAGACAAACCCGTCGACGACAAGAAAGTACCCCGCCGAGGCGACGGTGAATATGGTGTGACCAAACGTCGTGGTGAAGGCACGTTTCAGCTTCGGGATGTTCCGTATATCCAATATTTCGAGAGTGGATATGCACTCCACGCGGCGTATTGGCACGACGTTTTTGGCACGCCGCGTAGTCACGGTTGTATCAATCTCGCCCCCGTCGACGCTCATCGCATTTTTCTTTGGACCGATCCGCCAATTCCCGAGGGGTGGCACGCTATTAACACGGGCGAAGAACTAGGCGAAGGCACGACGGTCATCATTCACGAATGAACGAACAAACAAGGTCGCTGATCCCCCAAGCCTGCGTACACGTCAAGCACCATCTAGGGTTGTTGCAATCAGGCTGCGTCCACGTGTGAGCATTATTTTCCACCTTGATTTCGTGACATCGGTTCGCTCTTCTGTCACTTCTTCTCCAACTTCCACATTTCCCCCGCAGAGTCATTCGTATGTCCACCCCCGATGCATCTGCGCGTGCGCAGGTGCGCGATCGTGTTCTGCTCGTCGTCGTCTTGACGGTCTTCCTCGACCTTGTCGGGTTTGGCATCACGATCCCGCAGCTCCCGTTTTACGTCAAATCGATGGCCAATCCGGAGCTGGCCGGCGAATTAACGGGTCTTCTCATCGGTAGCTATTCGTTCGCGCAAGCGTTGGCGACGCCGTGGCTCGGCCGTTTGTCCGACAAGTATGGGCGTCGGTCGGTCATCTTGATCAGCTTGCTCGGGAACGCACTCAGCATGGTGCTCTTCGCGGTTGCCGTACAGAAGCTCATGCTTCCGTTGCTGTTTGTCTCGCGTATTTTGGCTGGCGTGACGGCGGGAAACCTTGGCGCCTGTCAAGCGGCGATTGCCGACGTTACGGACAAGCATGAGCGCTCGGCAGCGATGGGTCGACTTGGTGCAGGCATTGGCCTTGGTCTCATCGTGGGGCCATTCATTGGAGGTCAAACGGGTCAGTATGCACCGTGGGCACCTCCGATTGCCGCGGCGGTGATGGCAATGCTCGACTTTGGTTTGGCTGCTGTATTGATGCCCGAGACGCGGAAGTTTCGCCAAGACCAACCTTCGCCCGATGGTACATCTTCAGGCAAATCAATACGGTTGATGGATTTGATTGCGGATCGGCGCATGGCGGCGGTGCTCGCGCTCTTTTTTCTGACGTTCACCGCGATGACGTGTCTCAACGTGGCATTTCCGCTGTTATCGGCGGAGCGTTTTGGATGGACTGGCGTCGAAGTTGGTTACATGTTCGGGGCGTTCGGCGTGTCTGCCGTTCTCATTCAAGGCTTCTTGATAAAACGTTTGACGGCGCGCTTTAGTGACGTTTCAATGGTCATTACGGCCGGATTGCTCATTGCTGCCGGAATGGCGTTTTCGGCGGGTGCGACGCAGCCGTGGATGCTCGTTGTTGGTAACGTCCTGATTGCTGTGGGTGTAGCGGTCAACAATCCGGTTCTTTCGGCGCTGGCGTCCAAGGTCGCTCCTCCGCAACATCAAGGGGTGGCGCTTGGTTATGCGCAGTCTGCGGGCAGTTGGGCTCGAACGATATGGCCGCCGGCTTGGGGATTCTTGTATGGTCACGTTGCGCCGATTGCGCCATTCATTGGTGCGGCGACGGCAGCGATGTTGATGGTCGTCGTCGCCGCGACATTACGCACGCTGGAAACTCCGGTGACGGAGAAGACGACCGAGAGCTGACGGCGCGATTTTCGTTTACAATCCATTCAATTCGTCGACGACCTGAAAAACTGCTCCGATGTCGTAGAAGTCGACGGCGAGGAAGTTTGGAATTTGTCCGCCTTCCATTTGACATTGTTTGGCGCGCGATGAAAGCAAGCCGTATTCGTTGGCAACTTTGGCTCGTTCCGGGGTTGACAACGGATCGGATAACCAGTGATTCACGAGGAAAAGATCGTTGCCTTGGGTGCCTCGATTCGGCGCGCACGTGAAATCTTCGGGTTTGGCGAAAGAGTACGGCGTATCCCAGGCGATGTTCCAGACGTGATGGTACCAAGCGGGTGGCGGACCTTCGGATTCGGCGCTAGCAACGATTCGTTTTCCGCTGACAATCATATCGAACAGGGTTGGCCACGGCATGCCAGTTTCGTGGGCGTACATCATGTCGGCGAGGCCCGCTGTTTTGAAGGCTTGTTCGGTTTGGGTTGCGGTGATGTGGTCTTCGATGATGAATGTGAGCACTTCGTGGGGGTGTTCGTCGAGGAATTGGCGAATGTCTTTCAAAGCGTCGACGAGCAGCGTATTGCCGAGGGGGCAGATGGAATGGCACAAGTAAAGGTCGTCATTCCATGCGTAGGTATCGATGAGCATCGCTCGAATGCCGTCTTCGAGTTGTCGGCGAATGCCGAAGTTCTGGTTGGCGGCGACCCAGCCGAATTCGAAATTCGACATTGAATTGTGGGTCGCAGGGAAAGCGATTTCGTCGTAGTGGCGGGCGCAAAGTTCCGCGTGGCCGTTGCATTCGGAGGGAGGCAGGATTGGGGCTGGTTCTGGCGTGGGGGTTGTCCCGCCGCAGGCGGGAACGCACAGAAGTGCTGCGCATAGCGTGAGGCGGGTGAGGGAAGTGGTAGTCGTCATGCGTGCAGCATAGACGATCAGTCGATTGCATTGCCAGCGTGGTCGCAGCCCGATTTTAACTGTTGGAAAACGCGGGAGAAATTTGATTTTCAGGCACGGCTAATTTTCAGGCACGCGCAGGACTGCGAAATCAGACATCGTGGCGCCAGGATTATCTTGACGCCCTGGGAAGGCTTGATTTATTGGCACTCGCGGGACCCTGAACTCGCCCGCCAAAGCGCGGGCTCAGACAGCAGGGTCCCCCCGCGGCGCCAATAAATCAAGCCTTCCACAGGGCTAAGATGGTTAACATTTTGTGGGCGTTGACATTCGATTCGCATGACGCGTAGCCTCATCGTCGGGAGGCTTCTTATGCGCCGCACGTCCCTCAACGTGGCAAGCCATTCTCCTGTTGGTGTCGTTCCTCGTTATGGCATTCGGGCCCGGATGCTCGTGCGAGGATCAAGGTATCGTACCAAAACAACGCTCATTTAAGGTTTGCTGCGCCAAACACTCAACCGTGCACGAGCCGCCGTCGGCAACGGAAACCTCTATCGCTGGAACCATTCCTGTTGCATTCGGTGCCGGCGTTGATGGCCAGGCAAGGATATCCGTTCAGCTTGCCGTCCAAGAATGCGGCGCGGATGGCGCGTGTATAGTGTAACGGAATCAGCTTGGCCTATTGTAAACGACTGGAAACTCGACTCGACGAAGGGAACCAACATGCAAACAGTTCTACTGTTCTTCCGTGCCTTTTTCGCGTGGCTCGTGATGTGTCGTTGTGGGTTTGGCCTGGCCATACTAACGATGTTTATGGCGGTGTCGACGCCATCGTGCGCGGCGGTTCCGGCATTTGTTTATCACGAGGGAAACACCTGCATTGTGGACGGCTCGAAGCCTGGACATCCGGATTGTTTACCGCCATCAGGCTTCTTCTGCGAGGATCCACCGGTTGAAACGGGCAAAATCGCCGGGGCAGGAGGCGATCCCAATGGCGTGCCTGACCGTCAATTTATTGCCCAAGGGATTCTGTTTCCGTCGAAGCAATCGCTGGGCCCAGCGCAACCCATTTGTCCACCCAATGCGACGCGGTTGGTGCAAGACGAAGATTGGAAAGACGCCAGAGATGACGCGAAACCGATTGGTCAAACGGTAGGGCGTGTCTTGACGGCATGCGACCACGTTATGGAGTTTCTGGCGAAGCAGCCTGACAACATCCTCGCAGGTCAAAACACAATGGCGCCCGAGGAGATCGAAGTGAGGTTCCTGATTTGCACGCGCGAGCTGGATTCGCTTCCGCCGATTCCTGCTTATGAGGATCCATGGCTTGCCGGCGCTGCTGCGCAAGGGTTCAAAGAGGGGTATGGCGAAGGCGCGAACGAAGTTTGGCGTCGACTCATCCTGATTGAATTAACCGTTGCGGCCGTCGAAGTGGCGCTCACGGCGGGCATCGGGCTTGCCGAAGTCGTGGTGACACGCGGCATTCGTGCCTCGTTGAACGTCGTACGCCGAATGCCGATTTTTATCCCCGGCGCAATGAATGGATGTGGCGCATTTCTGAAAAGCCTGCCGCGTGCCGCGGCAAAAGTGGTGGTAAAGGGTTCGTCGCGGCGACTTGGGAACAATCTGAAGTTGGCGGGGAAAACTCGGTCGCCAGGCGAGTTCGGCCATCATATCGCGGCGCATGGTGACCACGGGCGGCGAAGTCCGTCGAAATCTTGGAGAGTTTCGGGATTCATGTTGACAATGAAGTCAACGGCATATTTCTGCCCGGCTATAAGAGCTCACCAAACCCCTTGAAGAAAGTCGTGCACGGGAATATGCACACGGACGCGTATCATGAGGCGGTGTATCTTCGGCTCTCACGTGCCAAGACACGTGCCGAGGCAGAAGAAATACTGCGAAAAATCTCGCTGGGTTTGGAGAAAGGAATCGTTCCAAAGTGAACATTTACCGATCAACGCACGCAACAGGTTACGAGATCGTCAACTCCAAAACCATTAAAGACTTGCGCGTGCTCGACTTCGACGGTTCGTCCGTGAAAGAAGGTTGGGTACCTCCGCACGTCTATCGAGTTCGCCCGACAAAACGTAGCGGCAACAAGCCTGCCGATCTTCCGTTTCATGTCAACAGCCTCATCATGCGTCGTTCGGCCCTCGATGCGTTGCGTGATATCGTCGATGCGTATGGCGAGGTGTTGCCGTTGCAAACCGATGACGACGTGGAACTGTTCATTTTGAACATTCGCGTCGTGATTGATGCCTTGGATGTGGAGCGCTCGGAAATCGAAACGTTTCCCAATACCGACATCGTAGCGGTCCAGGAGCATGTGTTTATCGAATCCGCCCTTCAGGGCATGGAGATGTTTCGCGTGCCGCTCGTTCCGCACAACATCTACTTCACGGATCGGTTCGTCGAACGGGTCAAGAAGTTAAAGCTCAAGGGCACCGACTTTATCAAGCTTTGGTCGTCCGACGAGCAACCGCCTGGGCCCAAGTAATCGCCTACCTCCCTGCGCCACACGCACGGGTAACAGAATACCGGCGCCAGTCCTACGCGAGCGAGCGCGTGTAGCACGGGATAGGCTAGAAGCTCGGTCGTCCATTCCGTAACAAACCACAAAGCAATACCCGCAAGAATAGGCCACTTGTGGATCCGCTCCGCCCCTCGTGCCAACTCTGCACTCCGCCCAGTAGAAAGAAGCGAGGTCGCTGCTCCTAGCGAAATTCCGGCGTGTGCATTCTCGAGTAAGAAAAATCGGAGAAGGCCCGTGGTAAAAAGCGACCTTGTGTAGTCGAATGCGAGCCAAATACTTCCAACACATGCGCCGCACATCACGAAGCCGACCAACGGCGCACTCAGGGGAACGATCAAGAACATCGGCAAGAATAAGCCGCATTGGGGAGGGGAACGCCAGCTTTTGCTCGTCGCCGGACGACGAGAATGAGCGCCATACACATGCCGAACAACGCAACCACCGAACCGAAGTGCCGGATGGCAGACATGGCCAGCAACCCTGGGATTTCCCGGCCCGTGTAGAATTCGCACACCACAGCAATCGTTTGCCACGCCGGCCAGGCCCCGCGAAAACCACCCGCGCCATCCGTCGCTAGTCTTGGATACGTTCCGCAAAGCGCAGAACGCTATCACGGCGCTCGCGAAGGCGATGAAGTTCGACGTCAACGGGTCGAATGCCGCCTTGGTCACGTTTTGGTGTGTCGTGGATAGCTTCGCGGGAGGCGCGTCGGCGATTCGCTTTGTTCGAAAAGGCTCGGCGGAGGTCGCGGAGGCGATGAAGTCGGCATCAATCGGTTGTTCGAGCGCCGTGGGAACGCCCAATTCTCTCATCCGGCAGGGTTTGGGGCGGCAGCCCCATCGTCAACTGGGTAGAGGGAAAATGTCGAAAGCGCGCAGCGCTTGTCGACATTTTTCCTGACTAAGGTTGAGTGCGAAGCGCTCAACCGGTCGACAAGCTTATTTTGCCGTACCCCGCTTTTTGCCCACTTCAACTTGCAATTGTTTACGCACTTTTTTCACGTCGGCGGTCGACATGGAGCGCAGGAGTTCTGCTACTTTCGAGTATTCGTCTTCAGTGGCGCACGCCAGAATGTAAAGAGGTGGAAGATCGAACGCCTGGGCGAGACGCTGAATGGTGCCGATCGTAATGGCTGCGAGCCCGTGCTCGATGCTCGACAAGTGCCCCTTGGAACAGTTGCTCGCATCCGCCAGATTTGCGAGCGACATGTTGCGCTCGAAGCGAAGTTCGCGAATGCGGGCGCCTACTTGTTGTGCATAAACATCGGGCGTGTTTCGTCGCGGCATGTCGTTATGGTTCTCGGGCGGCAAAGGCTACCCGACCGGCCTCCTTGTGCCGGGTTTTCGGTTCATTATCGAAGAGTCGTCAGTTGTTTCGATTCGTACACGCGAAATGCGAGGTTTCCCCTCTGCACCCCTGGCCGTGTCCGCCGTCATCACCGACGAACTCAATATGCATCCTTAGGACGAACTCGTCACGGGGAAACTTCAATCGCTAGG
>JANORL010000349.1:0-13857 GCA_031415295.1 Polyangiaceae bacterium
AATCGAAAACCGCGCCCAGTAACCGCAGGGCACCAAACGTGGAATTAGACCTTAGCCAGACTGCCGCAGGCTCCTCAAGTTGAGTGCCAAGGGTCCTACACTCGACACCGTGAAATGTCGCCAACGTGCGTGCGATCTCACCGAGTGAGCCTTCCACCTCACCTTCATACCCATTATCAACCAGTGCTCTTGCAAGACCTCGCCCCTGAAATTCCATCGACACGTGCTCGCCTTTGGCGGAATACTTCAAAAAATCGATAACGCCAATCATAATCATACTCAGTGCATGGACTGGGGTCGATACCCATAGTTCAACGACGGCACCGCACTCCAGCGCGGACAACACGCCTCTCTTGGGCGATTGCACAATACCTTCAAAATACGGAATGCCTTTCGCGTAAAATTTCCACGCAAGACGTGGCATCATATCATTGGCCACGACCAATTTCAGCTTTCCCTCTTTCACCACGCGCAATTCAGCATAAGCACCATCCGAGCCTGATTGTGCCCGAGTACCAACAATAACAACTGTGCGCGCTTCCTCATCATCCATCATCATCTTCTTCACCCCAAAAACCTTTAGTTCCCCGGCTCGAAATCAGCAAAATCCACGACCACCCAGGACACAAATGGCGTTGACTGATCTTTCGGCAGCTTAACTTTGGTCCTCGCAAGAAACTCTTTGGTAGCCTGCCGCTTGGCGGCGGCTTCAACAATCGACGCTCTATCAAACTCCATAACAAAATCTACCACATCAGCCGTTCCATTACTATGTACAACGCTGTCAACATCGCCCACGCCAATACAAATGCGATCGATATCCTTTGCACCAGAAATTAGGCACGCCACATGGGTCAGAATACACTTTGCGTTGGCGATCATGTTATCTGAGAGGGCGACCCATAAAAAAATGGTTCGATCTGCGTACGCCACGACCTGCACCCTTAGAGAAGTCGCATGCTCTATTGCGTAAGCTACACTCTTCGGTGAATAATCACCCAAGTCGATGCGATTCGGGAACATGTCCACAACTTGACCGTTCAGTGAAAATTGTGGTCCGCTTGCCGCAACTCCACCCGACAGCACCGAAGGGAAACGAGACAACAGTTCCTGCACTGTCGTCTGTCCATTAATATGTAAGGTAAGCGGCGTCGTCCATAATGACTCTGGAAGGTCGGTGGGCTTTAGCGACAATTCGATTCCTTTGAACTTCAGCGCATCCGGCAGAAATAGGCTACACACCTCGATTTCACGCGCGATTTTGCAGAGTTTGCCAACACTTCTCCATATGAATGACGTCGATGCACCTTCGTCGGAAACGCAGCACCAAGCAATGTCGTCTGCCGAATACTTCATGTCAATATAGACTATGCGGCTCGACGGATCTGGTCGTACTCCCCGTACGCATTGATTGAACCGCCAATAAAATTTTGACGGCTCGGAGAGGTTCATTTTTGCCTCAACGGCGGGGTCAGCGCGACGTGCATCCTCATCAAGTTCATCAGCAAGACGTACAAGCGCCGCGACAACTTTCGGGCGCACTTCATTACCGCGAACATGCTCTATTTGCGAGAACGCCCTGCATTGTTCCTGGATGTCGACGCTACTAGAATGACTCACTACAGCCGCTTCCATCAAATTTTTGTCCAGAGAATCAAAAACGTAGTCGTTACTATCCAATGCAAGGAGGATCGCGCTAATTTGTGCATGATCCTTGCGTTGCCGAAGAATGCCGATATCGTGGTACAGTATGGCCATCATGGTAATGAATAACTCGTACGGCCTCACATGTTTAAGTGGCTTTGGCGCCAGGATCATATCGAGGTAGCTTAGAACACGGCGGATGTGATTGGGGCCGTGGTCGTTTCCCCCGACAAATCCAGACATGACTTGCGTGTACTCGTTATTCAATAGGCGATCGCGGAGCAGAACGTAACGCGTAAAATAATTCTCCGTCTGGTTTTTCTGTTGATGGGTAAGCAATGCCCGCTCAATTGCATTATTCGGCTTCATTCTCGGCTCGCCTCGTACGCAGTCGAGGGTTACCGTACCATCAGCCGTTTGTCAATAGGTCACCTGTGACCGTGGAGCAAACAATTGCCTGCGCGCAACCACGATGGCAAACTTTGACACTTTTTGGCGGGAAAGGTGCCAACAACTTCCGAGATCATCCATCTGGCTTCCCGATAAAGCGCTCAAGCCGGACCCCAAATGCCTGTGCCTTTCTGACAGCCAACACGATGTGCGCCGCGTGGAACAGCGTCCGTTTGTTCACGCAGTTCGCGAACGCTTCCGTCACGCTCAACGGGCGCGGCGCGCGCAACGAGAGTGCGGAAGCACCACGGGGACGTTGTCAATCAGGAGATTCCTGATTTCGCACATATTCACATAAAATCGCACGCAACGTCGACGAGTGCCATGTCTTGCGCATCGGACGTGTCGCCTGATCCACGGAGCCTCCTGCGTTCGCATAGAGATCCAAAGGTGGCACCAACGCAGGCTCAGCAGTGCAGCGTGGCAAAGTCGCTGCGTACTTCCGAAAAAACTTGACCCTCTGCATGCTGCCGCTGTATCGTCACCACCGCATCAGTCTCTATGCACTCAAGTGTGATGATGTACATCCACGAACAACACTTACGCATAGTGGGGGTTCATTCGGCAAACAATGACGAGCAAACGCCCATCAGCTCCAAGCGAGCGTCGCGAACAACTCAACCTGTTCGACGCGCCAGCACCAACCAAGACGGTTGAATCCATGGCAAGTGTGGAATCTCCAGTCTCGAATGCCACAAGCGCGCCGCCCGAGACTTCGCGTGCCTCCGCATCCAGTGCATTCGTTGCAACACCCCAAGACATTCCGCCAGACGTGTCTGTGGTACCGCGTCAAACGAGCGGTATCCCATATCAGCATCGATATGCTGCTCTACGAGGCTTGAATCTCAGCGTCGACGAATATCTCGGTGTCGAGCAGTGGGACGACGTAAGCATAAGTGGGCCCAACGGAATAACTTTGATCCAGGTAAAGGACGAAATGGCCGCTCTGACCGACCTGAATAAAGGATTTTGGAAGGCGCTTGCGCACTGGGCTCGCAGGTTGAAGGCTTCGCTGCCTCACGACAATCAATTTCGGCAATTCATCTTCGCTACGACGGCGAAAATCACGGGCAACCTGGCGCGTGCATTCTCTAATAGTACAATGCCCATGCGAGAGGATTACATTGAGCGACATCTCGCGGAGTTATTCTCCGATGACGACGAGGTCGCGAGCGCAATCGCAGAGGTAAGAGCGCTGGATAAAGATCTCCGCCGTGATCTGATACGCAAGGTGATAATTCAGGAAGAGGCGGATGCTGACGGGTTGCGGGCAAAGATCAAACAGAAATTGTTGAGTCTTACGTTCCACGCAGACACGATTGAGACAGCCACCCGCGAATATGAAGGCTGGTTTGAGAACGAGATATTGACGGCAATAAGCAAGAAGAAAGGTGCCGTGGTTCGAGCACGAGAGATATTCAGCGTTCTTCGGAACATGCGAGATCGTCTGAGGAATCGGAAGTTACAGTTCAACCATCGCAAGACCCCAATCGGCGATGACATCCGAGCGGCGCAACGCACGCGCCTTTTCTTTAGGCAATTGAAAGCAATCAATGTATCGGTCGAGCAGCGCAACATGGCATTAGAGGACTTCCTTCGCGACAAACTCGAACGCGAGGAGTGGACGCAACATCTGAGCGTGCTGCGTGACGACTTGAACAATTTTGATAGTGATTTGTTCGAAATTTGGCGACACGAGTTCAATTCTGCGTCTCCCAATGGTACAATCGACGAAGAAGAAAATGGGCGTGAACTCTATAATGACCTCATGGATTACCGACGGTCACCGAAATTGGCTGGCGATGCCCCTCCTCCACACGTATATCGAGGCTCCTATCACCGACTTGCGGACTTTCCGCCACAGATTGGCTGGCATCCGCGATGGGAGACCCTGTTCGGTGCGCAAGTGATCAACCCCGCAGGACAGGATCCCGATTCGGGGCCGAGCGATGAGTGACGCTACTCTAGAGTTCGATCGAATGCTGAATCCCGGCTTTTGTGGCGTTATTGCGTCTGCTCTCGTCGAGGGGTCGTCAAGCGGCCTTCCGCTTGTAGCGGTCTACGTGTTGGTGCCCATGGTCCTGCAGCGTCGAACCGCAGAACAGATTTACAAGTCGCGCGCACGTGGACTCATTGACTTCGTGCACAAGAACCCGGACATTATTATCGGATTAGACAGATGGATTTCGATAACGAAAGAAAACACGCGTGCTGGCATTGCAGTAGCCCTCTTGCGGGACGCCCTTCGTTTTAATCCACAGACGCGTGTTCTCGTTGCAACGGAAGCCATCAAGAATGCGCGGCTTCGCCTTCAAGAGCTGCTCACCGACGAGGACAATCGCCGCGTGAGCGTATCGCTGAAGCTCGGGGAATGGGCCGGAGCTTTGAATGTCGCCCTGATTTGCGACGCACTCGCCGTGCGTCCCACGTGGAGACTGAGCCAAGGGCCAAGCGTAACAGAATCGCCAACCACAAGAGTAGAATCGAATCTATGACCCCGTTCTTAAAATCTATCGTAATCAATGGCTACGACGGGAAGCAGCGGACCCTTGAATTCCAATCCGGCGTCAACATTATTACCGGCGTCGGGTCGAAAGGAAAATCCGCGATCGTGCGCATCGTCGAGTATTGCTTCGGTGCTCCCTATTGCCGCATTCCGGTCGGTAAAGTAAGAGATTTTGCGGCGTGGTACTTCCTCATTCTCAACGTGCGTGGTCGGCGCATGATTCTAGGGCGACGAGCCCCCCAAGAACCCGCAAAATCATCAGACGAAGCCTTTTTCGACGACAGTCGAAACGCCACCATTCCATCCCTTGTCAAGGCAAATACGTTGATCGGGTATGCCTGCAAAAAACTTGGAGAACACATGGGCGTACCCTCCGAAGCATTTCGACTTGATACAAATGCACTGGTGTTCGGTAACGTCGAGGTGCGGGATCTACTCCCGCTCATGTTGCAACCGCAAGATATCATTGCCAGCCAAAATCTTTTCATTCCAATCCCGCGCGACGGAAAGATAGAAGCCAATCATTGGACCGAAGTCGTCAAGATTGCGCTGCGAATTATTAGTCCAGAGCTGCTTGCTGTCCGCGCAGAGCGCAACAGGCTCATTAAGGCGAAAGAGTCTCTGAATAGGCGGCGGCGCGATTCGGACAAACTACGAGCTGAACCATTACGCCGAATTCATGCCCTTTGGGAGGGAGCTCGCAATGCCGGTCTTGTACCAGAAGCCAGAATCGAATCGGTTAACGACGCGAAAGCTATCCTGGAAAAACTAGACAACGGCTCGCTCACTGAACCGCAGGTCGCCACAACGAACAACCAGCTTGCGGCGGAGTTGGAAGCGCAATCGCAAGCTTCTCGACGAAGGATCAAGAGAATTAACGACGAACTCAAGCAGATTGCGAAAATACGCAATACTTCACATGACGTGCATCAGTCCCTCGCCATGCAATCGGGAAGGCTTCGTGTGGTTGATCTTTTGGGCGCTCCGATGCAGGAGGAGACACCTTGCCCGCTATGCGGTTCGAAACTTGCACCCAACGCAAATATTCTCAATGACCTCCAAGCCACTCTCGATGAAGATTTGATTTACGTCAGAACGATCCCGCCTGAACTCGATACTGCCGAAGAGAAGCTGCAACGGGAACTGAATGAAGAAAACAATCGCATGGGAAAGATTGAAAACCAATTAAAGGACCTGCAAAAGCAAGAGATCGCTCCAACGCTTACGGCAGAACGTATTCACCGAGAACGCCTGATAGGAGCGCTCGGTCAGGAACTGCGATGGGCACCCATAAGCCCTACGGTTGACTTCACCGCGGAACTGCAAAAGGCACAAGCACACCTCGAAACGGTCGACGAAAGGATTCGCTTGAGCACTCCCGAAGAGCATGAGGGAGACGTGCGGAAAAGTCTTCGGGATCTACTTACGGCGCTCGCGAGCCATTTCCCTCGACTGGACTTGCGAAGTGGGGCACTCGTATTCGATAACGCATTCTCAACCATCGAGCGCATTGTGGGTTCCACCAGGGCCCCTCTCGCTGTCCTTGGCGCCGCTGAGAACTTCGTGATGTACCACCTCTGTGCATTACTCGGGTTACACGTACAACTCATCAGTAACAAGAGCTTTGTTCCACCGCTCCTGATACTTGATCAGCCCAGCCAAACTCATTTTCCCACAGAAAGCGATCCCAATAGAACCGACCTGAATGCAGTCAAGGCCATTTACGACCTGCTTTTCAAAGTTGTTGAAGATTTAGCGACATCAGGAGCCTCTCTCCAAATCATTGTTCTTGATCACGCGGACTTCAGCCGAGACGATGAGCGATTCCGAAACGCCGTGAAGTACGACTGGCATGGGGACGAGGGACTAGTCGAAAACGAATAACGAAGACGGACACCGATGTGCCGTATGCGTATTCGAATTCAGAGAACGTCGAGCAACTAACCAATTCGTGCCGCGCGCGGCAACATTACGTGAGCAAGTGAAGCGGTTGAGCGGCATTCTCAAAGCGTCGACGACAACGAAGCCGCCCACGCCCCCAAGAACCCCGACCGCAACCATCTGCTGCCCAAAACGAGGAGGGCCGCGGTCGGGGTTCCCAGGTACGCAATTGGTGGCTCTTCCGCGGATATGCCTCGTCGTACCGGACCGATTTGCCACGATGCCCCAATGCCTCGTCGCAATGCCTCAATTGACCGCGGAAGAGCCAGCCATCTTATGCGGCCTTGAAATTCCGCGTCAGGATCGGCAAGTAGTCGCCGGACAGGTTTGGGGCCGCGTTCCGTGGGTTGCCCGCCGTCGAACTCAACAAGAGCGCTCAGCGCACGCTCGCGCGCCTCCTCGATCAACTCGACCGGTACCAAACGACGCCGGTAGGCTTGTCGGTTGATTCGTTGCGCGCTCCCAATGTGTCTGTCGAGAAAAACGCCAACGTACCGGAGCGGCTTCCGACTCGTCAAGAATACGCATTGAAGCCGATCGCCGTTGACAACGACCGCGACCTCGACAAGCGTCACGCCCGTGCGCACCCGCCAAACTCGAATGCCCTCCATCCCCGCACGTCCTATGCTTCGCCCATGGGCAAGGAAAACCAAATCATTCGTTGCCGAAATACTCGATCTGCTGAACGACGAGCACACTTCGCAGGGTCATCCCCGCCAAACTTCCCGCCCGTACCCAGACGCTTCGAGCTTCGCTTTTACCGCCGCCCGCGCATCCGGATCCTGCCGCATTTTCTCCATCACGTATCCGAGGTCGTCGCTCTGCGTGTCGAGGTTCAGCAGATCGAACGGCTGCACGTCCAATCCGCGTGCGATCTTCTGCAACAGTTTGCCGCTTATGGCCGACCGGCCGAGTTCAATCTGCATGATGGCAGCGGCGGAGCATTTCGCTTTCTGCGCCAGTTCACGCATCGACAAACCTGTTTCGAGTCGAAGGAACCGAATCCGAGCGCCAATTTGAGGCATGAGCACGACTGTGCTGCCTCGTTGCTTCGCCATTTCTCCCCCCGTTTTATTTTAGTTTTCGACGAGCGGCCTTACTTTGAGCATGATTTTCTGGACGCAATCAGGCTGCTTACGCATCATTTCGACGATGTGCCCCATATCGTCGTTTTCGCTGTCGTGATTCAATAGATCGAGCGGCGCCACGCCCAGTGCCTTGGCAATGGCCCGAAGCGTCTTGGTATTGGTTGCCACTTGCCCCAGCTCGATGGCCATGACGTGGAACGGGTGCACACCCGCCTGCTTTCCGAAATTGCGGAGCGATAGGCCTTGCTCCGTGCGCAATTTGCGGATCCTCATGCCCACTCGAACGACCAACGAATCTTCTGCATATTGATGGCGCAACATAATCCTCCCGTGCTGCGGACACACCACTCCCGACGCGAATGTGCAGCGAACACGACAAACGTCGTTTTTCGCGTCAAATGAACGCGCTACGCGCCCGGATATGGGCGAGCGGCTTCCAACTCGTCAAGAACACGTATTGCAGCCGATTCCCATCATCTTTCGGCCCGCCATTTTAATGGTTAACCTAAATCTAAATCTTATCGTCGCGCAGCGGCCATCGCTTTCATTGCAAGAGCCCGCAACGATTCACGCACGGTCGACCTTGGCGAATTTGGGCGCTTCGCCGCGTCTTCATCGAGCAACGCCAACGAGCCCGCATAGTCGCCTTTGTTGTACGCCGCTTTCGCTCGCGCAAGGCGTACGAACTCCTCGTCATTCGTATCGGCTTCCGTTTTCGATGCATGCTTCGATGCCAAAGCTGAACGCTTCGTAGGCGGCGGTCTGGCAAACCGAACCATTGCTTCATGGCCTTTCGGCGCTCGTGGTATCCCGGTTTCAGCAATTACATCCGAATACACGGCTGGCAGTATAACCGTATTCGCGCGATGAGCCGAATTCATGACCATCTCGATTCGCTTGTCGCTCGCAGCCCAATGACTCGACGGCGTGAATCCCAGCACCGCAATGCCAAAAGCCACACCCAATACGAATCGCGCCGGTGCGCCCGCCATTGCAAGACGGTCCGTGCGAGCACTGCACGCATCGACATCAGGCGTTGCCACCACCATTCGCCTCCAACACCAACGCAGAAAAAGGAGCGGCCAAAGCATCCGAATGCGTCGAAACGAAACATTCGCCAATTGCAGTAATTTCTCGCGCAAGTCATTCTTGGCTTTGTGGTGCCGAGCGTAAATTGCGTTTTGGTCCACTCCCAACACAGGAACCATCTCTTCGATGGGCGTTTTTTCCACCGAACACGCCAAAAGCAAATCGCGTCGATCCTCGGGCAAACTTTCGAGCCCCCGCCGAACCCAATCACGCAACTCGAATTGAGCCTCGATATCGATATCCTGCGCATCCGCGACCTCTTCTTCGATGTTCTCGCAAAGAATCACGTCAGCGTGCTTGCTCTCTTCCTTCCAATGCGCTTTGGCCCGAAAATCAATCAATGTATCCAGCCAACCTTTGACTCGCGAAACATCCGTTGCAACCGGCCGCTCCCGCTCCGGTGCGTGCGCATCACAAAGCGCCGCATTTGCAACATCTTCCGCATACGCATCGGAAACGCGCGCACGCGCACGGCGAATCATCCACGGGTAATACCCGCGTAAGTCATTCACTTGTTTTGCATTGTTCTCGTTCACGAGATACCCTCTTGGACGTTCCCGTCACCGCTCCGTCACGCATCACGTTCGCTTACTGTCGCCACGCTCTCATGGGGTAAGGAGCCACTTTTGGCCCTTTTCTTACTCAAAATCGACATGCTCTCCAAAAAAGTTTCGAGATCCCGGAGCTGGTGATGCAACAAACGATAATCGGGCGTTCCTACGCTTTTCAGTGCTGGTTTTCCGTCGTCGGCTGCTCGCTCGCAATGACCGCGGCCTTCGATGCACGCGCCGAACCACAGTACCGGATCGACCTGTCCGCGCCAAAGCACTTGCCCGCATGCGATGATCCCGACGGCTTTCGCGGGCTGCTCGAGTTTGCTTTGTCGCGCAATTTGCTAGCAACGCCAGCGTCACGCGTACTCGAAATTCGTATCGACAAACCCACCGCGGCTGACTACGTCGTGAATTTCGCCCTCAAAGAACTCGATGGGCAGGTGCGTGGTACGTATCGCCAGACGTACGGCAGGTCGCTCGAGTGCTTCAAGGTGCTGTATTTCTTGGCTGTTTCCGCAGCGGTCGAAATGGAACGCGATGCTCCCGCAGAGGAAAAGCCACCTCCGCCTCCGCCTCCCCCGCCCCCAGCAGTTCCACCCATCTGTCCGCCGCATGAGGAACATCGCGCGACGCCCGAAAAGCCGTTTCGCCCTTGGTTCGTGGGGCTTGGTGGCGTCGTCGAGTTCGGTGTGGCGCCAGAATCTCTGGTGGGTGTGCAGTTTGCGGGTGGATGGCGATGGTCGCCGTCTTGGTCGCTCGAAGCAAAGGTGAAAGCCACGTTGCCCGAAGATACGCGGCCCTTGGGCCCAACCGTCGTTCGTGTTTACTCGGTGGTGAGCGGAACGTTGGGCCCTTGTTATCGCTTCGGAGCGTTCGGTTTGTGCGGCGAAGTGGTCGTCGGAAACATGTGGATCAAGCCTCTCAGCCTCAACAATCCGCAGGTCGACACAGCGCTATTTTGGGGCGCTGGAGCCCGAGGTTTTCTCGAACAGAATCTCTCGGATCGCTGGTCAGTGCGTATGGATGTCAATCTGTTCACGCCTTTTTTGAGCGCGGAAATCAAAGACGACAGAGCGCGCGATCGTTGGAGAACGTCAGTGATTTCGGGCAGTGCAAGCGCGTCGATGATCGTGTCGTTCTGAGTGCGTCAGATCGTCGACGTGCGACAGCAGAACGTCCGCGTGTCGCCAAGAATCACGTCGCCAACCAACTCGCCTCCTGACGGTTCGCACGCGCCAGGCTTGTAATCGAGCACATCGGCACGCTTTCCGGAAAGCGCAACGCTCGACATGATCGGGAAACAGTTTTGACCCATGTCAAGAGAAATGTTGACTTCGAGTTCCGAGCTCAAACACGCTGCTTCGTTGAACACCTGGACCCTCATCGAGCACGTCGCACCCGTTGACGGCAGACACGAGCACTCGGAGCACGATCGTTGATCATCGATCTTGCCGTGCAAGACTTGCTTTGAGTTCCAACCGTTGGGGCACAAAACATCTCCGTCGTGCATGATGCATGCGGCGAACGGAGCATCGATCGGCGGCACGCAAACTTCACCGGCCGTTGCGCATGAAGGCCACGCAATTCCCGAGCAAGCTCGACCATCCGTGGAGTAGGGACCGTCGGCTTTCAACCGCGGAATGTCGACGTGCGGAACGTCGGCGTGCGCGGCGCACGGCTCTTCTTCGATGACCGGCGCCGAGATGTTGATCGATGCAACGCAAGGTTTCCCGCCGCAAAGAACGCCTTCGGCGATCGCGGTATTCGACGCGCACGATCCGTTCCATCCAGCAGGCGGATCGAAGTTTGTCCAAACGTCGTTTCCTACGCACGCGGACGAACCTACGGTCCATGTCGTCGGTGGTTTGCACGCGCCAATGGGTGCGTCGCACGAGCACGTGGGACACGTTGGATCCGGGCCCAGCACCGAGGTTCCTTCGAACATCAAGTTTGGCGCAAACGACGGGCAGTTTGGCAACACGACCATCGCTCCCGATGCAAGCACCGCCGGCTCCCAGCCATCGGGCAGCACAGCGCAAGTACCGCCGGAACAAGCGGACGATGCGCCGTCTGAGGTATCTCCCGCGTCTCCGCTGTCCGTTCCGCCATCGAGTAATGCCCAGCAATAGTCGGGTATCTCGAAGGGTGTGCCACCGGGAAGGCAGTCTTCCGGCCATGGGCATCGGCAGCACTCGAGCGGAATGGCGGGATCGCAATCGCTTCCCCCGTTCGCTATATTGAGTCCGCAGCCTTTCACTGTGAAAAGTGCAACGAACAGGGAACCGACGAAGACCGAACCAAAAATGACACGACGAACCATGATTCGGACGAACCTACACGAGAACGTCGAGCGAATGCAAGCTTCGCGCGACCGCGTGAAACCTGGGACCACGTACGTAGGCGAACGGCGTGACGTGACGACAAACAAATTTGTTAGTCGGACAAACGATTTGTAATGGAACGCTCATGCGACGCCTTTCGACTGAGAAAAACCTTTCGAGACGAGTTCACCGGCGAGTTTTTGGAATGCGTCTTTCGGCAAATCGCGGTGAAGTTCGAGCAGCCTGGCAACGGCGTTCTCATCAGGCGACATACACAGCACGGCCGGATGGACGCCGAAAACGGCGGCGATACGTTCGAGCATATCCCGCGTCATGTCTTCGCTTTCGCCTTCGAGCAGGTACAATTCCGCAGGAGATAGGTTTGCCGCGTGCGTAAGTGCCTCCGCCGAGATTCCGCGCACTGCACGGAACTCGCGAATGCGTGCGGATACTTTGGCGGCCAGGATAGCACCATCGGATTGAGGTTTCATGCGCGTGAACGTACCCGAGTTTGGCGCAGAACGGATCAATTATTTTTGCGGCTAGTAGTCCATTGATCGACGTGATGGTTGGACGAACCGTCGTGTGAGATGGACGAACGGTGCACATGTTCAGCATTCGTAGCAGTCTGACGAACCTGCGTATCACGGGAAAGAACGACGCGCGACTGGCCGCTCACAGGTGACTTGACGTCTCCGCCGTACTTACTCGCCACACAATAGCATCTGCGCCGCGCGTTTGACCAGTGCGTTCATTGCGGGCAACGGTAATTCGATTATGGTCTTGTTGGGGGCCGTTGACTCGATGCTTTGTTTGCCCAACATCCTTGAAATGCGCTGTTCGCTTCCTTTATCGTCGAGCTGAACCCCATAGGCCCCCAAGAAACTGCGATATATGTCGACGCTCGTCGGCCGTTTGCATAGAGCATTGAGAAATCGCTCGGAGGACGCGACCTGAATGATCATCGACGCAACTTGACGATATGTATCCGCAGCATCCTGGTACGACGCGGCTGCACGAATGAATTCGTGGCTGGCGGCGCGTAAGGAAAACAAAGGCACAAATTCGCCATTAACGCGCCTACGTCGCCACGCGTCATCCGTGGGGAGTTGTGCTCTCGCGCCCATCCAGAACTCGCTCTTCGTCGCTTCGTGGTCGTCGACATTTCTTGCGTTCGACTTTCCTTGACAGGCGGACACACGTGTGTTTCGGCGCCGGCAAACACAAGCGCTACCTCACGCAAGATACGGCGCCATTCACGCCCGACGTTTCTTCGCAAACGGCAACGAGAGCTGCCCGAGCGGCACTCTCTTGCGATTCGGCGGCCCTCGCGCCAAACCCGCTCGCACCAATCCTGCCCAAATCGCGTCCTGGGTGAGCGCAACCGCGCGCCATTTCATTGGTCCCGCACAATCGGGACAAACATTGACGTCCACCGCGAACACATGCCGAAGCAACCACGCCCAAGGCTTGCGACGCTTGTGACTGACTTCTGCACCCGGCTGCTCGAAGAGGTTTCCAAACAACGGCAATTGCAGCGGCGTTGGTCGCTCGACATTCGGTGGCTCGTACGGCCGCGCCGATGCCACGACTTGCTCCCTCAATGCCGAATTCGCTGCCAATACCCCATGGAAACGCACCATGTGAAATCGTGGAGGCGGGACCATTGCACAAATTCGCGCGATCACGTCGCAGATTGCACGCCATCAATTTGAAAGCAGGTCTTGGCTTGCACGCTCGCTGCGCGGCGCAAGCGCCGCTTCGCGAGGATTTGTTCTCGATGGGGGGCTTCGGTCGCTGACCGCCCATTGGCCTGCGGCCAATGGGCGACGCTCCCTGCGCCCCCCATACCCCCCAAAGATCGAATTGCAAACCATGAGTTTTTCTGGGCACACTCTCCTTTGCCCAGCCGCGGACCATCCTCGATTCGCTTCTTCGGTGCGAAGACCTGCAGCGACCGCGTCCGGTGATTTCTGCGCCATCGACTTGAAAGCACACGCGGTGATTTGCACGCTCGCTTCGCGCGTGTGGGACACGCGCTTCGCGAGGCCAGTTCACGATGGGGGGTTTCGGTCGCTGACCGTCCTTTGGCCCAAGGGCCAAAGGACGACGCTCCCTACGCCCCCCATACCCCCCAAGGGATCGGTGTGAGACCCGGTCACGAGTCGCAACGCCGAGTCGAATCGCTGAATCACTGTCACCGTGCCCGTGAATGCGTCCTCGACACTCGACAACCCGAACAGACGCTTCGCGCGCCATCGATA
>JANORL010000350.1:0-5071 GCA_031415295.1 Polyangiaceae bacterium
GCGTAAGCGAGAACGTGCCCGGCTTTCATAACAGGGGGAGCCGGAAAACTCCGTTCCCCCTCTCCACGCAGCATTGCAACGCAATGCGGAGTTGGAGAGGGGGCCGGGGGGTGAGGCGTTCACACGCGAACGATTTGTCCACTGCGCATGACGATGGCGCGTTCGAGCGGTGCGGCGACAGTTGCGCCCGGCCAAACCACGACTTCGCTCAAGACGCCGTGCCCGATGACGCTCGTACAATCGCCGAGAATCGATTCCACTACGTTGACGCCGGCTTGCACGACGGCGCCTTCTCCCAAGTACGTCGTGACGCCTGACTCTCGTAACCAGCGGAGATTTTCCTCGAGGTACGCTTCGACCGTTCCGAGGTCGGTAAATCGTGTGACGGTCGTTGTGGTTGCGATGCGTTCACCACGTCGCAACGCTGGCAGGTACACATCAGCCATGAAGCAGCCTTCCGCGGGCAAAGACGCGCGTAGGGACGCTCCGATCATTTGAACACCAACATAATCGGCGCTGCGTTTTTCTTGACCGAACACTTCACCACGAAGACGCACGACACGGCCGTCGTCACCAAGCCCGATGGTCCCCTCCCCGATCCGCGATTCGTGTGGGTGTCGAGGCAACACGACGAGCACAGCCATGGCTCCTTGCGATGTTTCACTTTCGTACGAACGACGGAGGGCGGCGATGTCGACGTCGGCGAGGATGTCCCCGTTCCATACGATCACGTCGCCTGATCCAAGCGCTTGCGACGCTCCAGCGACGCCCCCGGCTGTGCCCAGGATGCGCGGCTCGTGCACGATACGAACTGGGATCGGGAGCGTTTCCTGGAGTGCACCGTGGAACTTTTCAGCGAGGTGATGCGTGTTGACGACGACGTGGTCCACGCCGCCTTGGTCGAGTCGATCGAGGATGTGGGTCAGGGCTGGGCGATTGCCAATCCAGACCAGAGGTTTAGGTATTTCGTTGGTCAGCGGACGCAGGCGGGTACCCAAGCCTGCGCAGAGGATCATGGCGTTCGTCATGGTCGAATACGAGCTACTTTCGCGGAAAAATGGCCGCCGGGCCAAACCACGTGCTACCGGAAGAGTGTGCGAAAGTCCGCTCGATTCTTGTCTGCGACCTTGGGTTTGTTTCTCGTGCCCTTGGCGTTTGGCGTGGTTGTTTCAGCTTGCGGCGATGATCCAGTCGGCATCGAAGCTTGTCGGCAGATCGAAACCGCACGTTGCGAAGCGACGACGGCTTGTGACGTGAGCGAAGCGGATTCTGTCTACTGTGTCGCGTTTTATCGAGATCAGTGCTTGCACGGCATAGCGAATAAGGGTGCCAATCTGTCGTCGGAATCGACGACTGCGTGTGTCGAAGCGATTCGCGCCGTCGCGGCATGCGCGAAAGCCGGCGCAACGTCGATGGCTCAATGCCCAACGATCACTCTCGCACCAGGACACGATCCTGCATCGGTTCTTCCGTGCACCATCGTGAAGCGAGCGCCGCAAGTGCTGAACGCATGCGGCTTTCTCACGGCAAAAGACGACGACGGATTAGGCACGAGTTCGTCGAGTTCGAGTTCAGGCGCTGCGCCAGATGCTGGCGATGATGCGTAGGACGGAAGCTAAACCGGACTACAGGGAATTCGCATCCGGTGCTGGACACCCGGAATCCAAGTACGCGGAATAAGGGTCTCCAGCTCCACCATCAGCGCAATCGATCTGCCCCGTCATCGTTTGTCCAACTCCGCCTAGCTTTGCCGCAGCGGTGTCGAATCCGAGGGCAAGCGAGACGGCGTCGCAGCGTTTGTTGGGCGCGGCGGACCCAACCTGGATATCTGCACCTCGACAGATACCGTCTCGCGTCGCGAGCCAACCCGGCGTGTCGATGCAAAACGGAACTCCGTTGTGATCGCGAAAATCCGCGGCCATCTTGAACATGTTTTCTTCGGAAACACGGCCCGCAATGATGCCATCGCGTAGCACATAAGAACTGCCGTATGGATCGATCTGCCCCATCACGGTGCCATCGGAGATCGTAATTGAGAGACGGTTGAGCCCGTTTGTCACGAGCAACTCGCTCTTCGGCAAAGAGAACACCAGAACGCCGTTCGTTACGTATCCATCGTTGTCAAAATATTTGGGCTCGAGAACACCCGCCTCAGGATCGACGACGGAGGAAGGTGCCACGGCCCATTCGTCCGCACCCTCCCAAGCGGGCGGCATCGGCGCTTGACCGGACAAACCGCTGCTCGGATACCACTCGACACGAACCTGTTCATCGTTCGGTAAACCGTTGTAACCAGTTACGCGAAAAAGAATGGTCCATCGACCGAGCTCGGCAAATTGCGTGTAGAGCACGCCGAGCGAATCCTCATCGCTCGTGAACCCCAGGACGTACTCGACGAGGCGAAAAAATGTCGTGAGCTGATTGTCCCGACCAGCGGCGAGGTCGCAGGAAAGATCTTTGTCTTGATCCGATCGGGGGATGCACGAGGGTGTTTCGCCTTGGCAACTGCAAAATCGGTCGAGGTCGAGCCCCAGTGGCCCCCCGTCTAACGCGTACCTCGTGCGCAGGACCCGTATCGCCGCGACAAACTCGGTGCCTGTGGCGAGCGTGGCATCAGGCCACCCACCGTCAAGAGCCTCGGCTGTTGGCGGAATAGGCACGGTCGCATGTTGGCAACCTAGGTCGATTCCGGCATCTACAGGTGCTTCGACTTTTTCGAAGGAGCCGAGAGCGCAACTCGCACCAAGCACGGCAAGCGGGACGAGCGACATCAAGCCAATAAACCAAGCACGCACGATGCAGAGCGTACTCGAACCCGACCCGCGCGTTCTGACTAAAGCTTCATCGCCTTCTTGAAGCGCTTCGCGTCCGCGAACATGTCGACGTTCGTAAACACGTACGTTGCATCCTTGTGATGCTTTGCGCGACTGGCGATGTCCGCGAGTTTCTCGATGGCGGGATCTTCGTACCGCGACTTGTGACCCGCCGGTCCGTGGAGTCGGTAATACGCGGTTGCTCGCTTCGACAAACCCGTAACAAGTGGATCACGCGAAGCGACAGCACCGACTTCCTCGGTCATTGCGTCACATTCGTCGGGGTCCCAGCCGTGCGGGGGCTCGAAAATGACCCGGCCATACCGCGATTGTATGGACGCCAAAAAATCGCGCACCATGCCTTTGTTGATGCGGTTCGCTGCAAAGTCTGCCGGTGCTGAAAACACCGCCGTCGTTGCTTCGAGTTCTTTGGCAACTTCATCGAGGCTCTTCAGCGCCGTTTCAATGACCTTGCCTTCTCGAAAACCTTCTTGCCCCACGTCACGCGGGCCAAGAAGCGCAAAACGAAACCCTTCGGGCGCTTCGCGTTTCCAACGACGAATCGTGCCCGATCCAGGGACCGACACGTGCGTTTCCTGCACTTCCACGAACAAGAACTCTTTGAAGTAGCGAGTCGCGGGCACTGGAAAGCCGGCGCAGCCGACGGTCAACATTGACCCAACGTTATACGAGTCCGCACCGTTTGTCATTGCTTGTCATCGCCTGAGTACGCTCGAGACCTTGGAATTGCGTTGCATGCGGGACGAACGAGCTTGTCTGCTGCTGTTACGCGATACGATCGATCTTGCGGCTGAGGCGGGCCTTGCGCTTTTGGGCGTCGAGGGACGTTTCGCCGGTTCCGCGTTCCACGAGGGCCAACGCCGAGGCAAACGCCTTCACGTGATGCTCGTAAAGCTTGGCCAATTCGAGGCGTACGGAAGGATCGTCGATTTCCGTGGCGAGGACTTCGTAATCGAGTAACGCGCGAGCCTTGTCTCCGCGCGCTTTCGCGATGTCCCCGCGTGCACGTCGAGCGAGTGAGCCGCCGCCTTTGTCGATTGCGACTTCAGCAACTTCGGCGGCGCGTTCGAGTTGTCCAGCGCGTTTGAGCGTTTTCGCGACGCCCGCGAGGTCGAGGCCGTCCAAGCTTCCGATGGGTTCGCCGTACAAACCCACGAGAGCCACCATGGAAAGAACGTCGGCGGCGTTGTGTTCGATGACGCCGGAAAGCGCGGTTTCGTCGCCCGTTCGCAAATAATGCATGTAACACGCGACGACGTCGGCTCCTCCAACATCACCCACGCGCTCGCGCCCAAGGACTTCGTTTTCGATGTTCACAAGGGTTCGGTTTTTCAAACGTTGCCCGTGAATCCGTCGAGCAACATGGACCAGATCGAGGTGCGGTTTGTTCGGAGGAACCGGCATACGGTTCATCACGAAACGAGTTCGAAGCAGCGGCATGTCGAACGATTTGCCGTTGTACGTCACGATCATCGATGCCTCGTGGAGGCGTCGCGTGGCGAGCTCGAGGATGGGAGCTTCTTCGCCAAGTCTGCGGAGCAAAGCTTGTTCCAGGACGAACCCGCCTTGCGCTTCGTCGTAAAACGCCATGCCGAGCAAAAATGGCACCGTCCCTGTGCCACCTTGAAGACCCGTCGTTTCCGTATCGAGGTACAGAGCTTTGCGGATGTCGCATGTAGCGAGCGCTGGATCGAGTGCGAGCAGTGAAAGCATGGCGGGCTCGGCGTCTCGCGCGGCCACGAGCGGCACGCGTCCCACGCGCGCGGCAGGAACCGCTTTTTCGCGACGCACGTGCAAGGGACCGAGGTCGCTATGTTCCAGGTAAAACGGCAACTCGGCGGCTGTCGGATCGGGTCTTGGCGCAGGTGCGGAAACTTTGGCGACGATTCGCGAAATACGGTTGCGCAGTTCGTCGAGGGTGGGTTTGGACTTGAGTGCCGCTGCGGCGTTGTCGGGTTCGGGTACAGCCGAGTTCCCAGACCCATACGGGAATGCGAGTGGCGGAGTTTCACCGCCCATCTTGGGCAACCGCGACAATTTGCTTGCAAACGAAGCCATGAGCGACCGGGCCAAACGTTCGCATAGGCACTACTGAACATCAAGTCAGAGGTTGTTCCATAGGTTTTGTCCGCACTTAGCACCTGACCCACCAGAGATGAAAACGGATCACAACGATCTCGGGGGTATGGGGGGCGGAGCCCCCCATCGTAAACTGGCTAGAGTGCAAGAGTCGGGTC
>JANORL010000351.1:0-4163 GCA_031415295.1 Polyangiaceae bacterium
GCGCACGCAATCGTATGACCCAGTGTATCGCGGGAGAGGCTCTTTGCTTCATGCCGCCCGTCGATACGAGCTGCAATGACGTTTCCGAGCCGGACGGTGCCGCATCGCAATGGTTCGATCTCGGCAAATGGTCGCATTACACGGGTCAAATCGCCGCAGCGATCGTTGCTTTCTTGTTGGTTCTGCCGTCGAATCGAGAGGCACAGGCACGCGCGTCAATCTCGGGAGAAATCTCGACGGGTGCGGATGCTGCAATGTATCGGCACGACAAACAGATTGTCGCACTCGACAAACTTGTCGAGTGTCGTGCCGTACCTATGGTCAAACCCGAACCTGCTTCTTTGCCCAGTGTTCGTGCTATGCCCGCGCAAACGAAGTTCGTGGGCAAACCTACGCCCGTTCAGCCATCGGTGCCGGAGCCCCCGTACACGCCGACGGTGCCTCCCGTCGGTCATCGGCAGGCCAAGAAAAATGCCGTACAAGATTGACAAGACCCAAAAGTCCGAATAAGAACGACATTCGATGCTTCGTGGTGTCGTGTTTGCTGTTGGGGTTTGTCTAGGTGCGTCGAGTGTCGCAAGAGCCGACGCGCCCGCGGATCAAACGCAAGCGTCGTTGGACGCTTTGGATGCTGCCAAGGACATCGAGTTTGTCGCGCTCGTGGAGAAGGCCGATCGGGCGCGTGCGGCTGAGCGAAACGTCGAGGCCGCGAAGGCGTACGAGGTGGCGCTCGGGAAGCATCCGGACCCTGTGATTTCGGGGCGGTACGGACTCGTGCTGATGAAACTAGGGCACATTGCCAGTGCTGCGCAGGCGCTGCATGAAGCGTTTGAACATGGGCAACGAGCGTCAGCGCAAGAGCGGCGTGACATTGCCGTGGCTTATGACAAGGCGAAAGCATCGACGACGTGGGTCAACGTCGACGTCTCGCACTTGGGGGCAACGATCATCTACGACGGCGGTCCACTCGGCCGTGACGGGTCCGCGTCGTTCTGGATGTTCGCGATGCCTGGCGAACACACCCTACGCGCACAACTCGACGGGTACGAAGATGCCATTGCGACATTTACGGGCAAACCGGGTGAAGAGATCACGGTCACCCTAAGGCTCCTACCCAACCCCCAAATAATACCGTTAGACCAAGCGGAACGGACTCTCGAAACACTATTTCGCAAGAAACGACGCTTCCCGCCGCCATTTCACGGTTCGAACATCCCGGGCGATCCGGATTACAACCAGAAGGAGGATCCGACCTACGAACCGAAGGAGTCCAAGCCGAAGATAAAGAAAACGGGACCGCGTTTTTCCGTAATGGGCGGGGTCGTCACGGTGTTTGGCGTGGCGTCGTGGAATCCGGCGGTGGGCGGGGTCGTCGGGGTTGGCTTGAGGCCCCATGAAAATTTCTCCATTGGTTTGGAGGGACGAGCGGCGTGGTTGACGACGGGGGTTGGTGGCGGACAGATCAGCGCGATGACTGTCGGCGGAATCGTCTCTGCATGCGGCCATTTGCGATGGTTTTTCGGGTGCGCGATTGGCTACGTCGGGACAATCAACGTCACGCCCTCCGAACAAAGCTACGAAGGTAAAACTCTCTCGTTTGTCAACCCTGGTGCCGGTGGGCGCGTCGGTGCGGACATCCGTGTCGCTTCGTCATTCGTCGTGCGTCCGAGCGTCGAGGTCCTCGGTCTCACGAGCGGTACGAAACTCGTCGCCAACAACAAGGTCATAGCCGAACAGCCTGCATTGTTGCTGGCCGGCCAAGTGTTTGGGGGATGGGAGTTCTGATCATGAAAAATGCAGGCAAGATTGCAGTTGCGTTTGGAACAGTTCTTGGGCTTGTTACGACGGCGATTGGTGGGTGTTCCGCCCCCGATAACTTCGGGGACATTACGTGCAAGCCGAACGCGTTTCTTCCAGATCCGTGGTGTCGCGCTGCCGCCGATGCCGGCACAGACGCAGAGGCCGACGCCGCCGACACCGACGCTGCGAACGCTATCGACAATCCAGGCTTGAATACGTCGTATTGGGTGGCGCCTGATTCCTGCAAAACCGGCATTTGCGTTCCCGATCCGAACGGCAACGAAGCAATCTTATGGGAAAAGGTTCCGATCTCGCTCTGGATTGGACCCGTTGATCAAGTTCCCGGGAAGTGTCCCGACGATCCCGTGTATGGGGTGCCAACCGAGAAATTTCGCGGCTTCGACCAACTCGTCGCTCCACCAGCAACGTGCTCGCCTTGCGCGTGTGGGCCGTCTGAAGGCACATGTGGCGGCGTCCCCGAAACGCTCGAACTACGAGCGGGCACGTGCGCGCAAAGCGGCGTCGTCACCGTTCCTTTCGATGCACCGGCCAATTGGGATGGCTCGTGCACGAACGCTGATACGATTGCCGCTGGTGCAAAATGCCCCGCGGGCAGCCAGACCTTGTGCACGCAATCGGTGCATAGTTCGGCGCTTCCTGCGCCCATCGACGACGCATGCAAGGCGTCGGTGAGCGGACCATCGTTGGCGCTCAAAACATCGTGGGAGATCGGAGCGCTCGCCTGTACTGGCATTACGCTGCCCCAGAGCTGCGGAACCACGTCACTGACGACGTATTGCGTCAACGATCCCGGCCCCGCGTGGCTTTATTGCACGTACCGTGATGGCGTCCATGAGACATGCCCTGACAACTATCAATACGCGCGGCACGTGCTGTATCCAAAAGAGCCGATTGACAATCGCGGATGCTCCGCGTGTGAATGCGGTGCGCCCACGGGCAGCGCATGTCTTGGTGCGCTGAGTTTGTCCACGGACGGTGCATGTGGAGCGGAACTCGTCAAGCTCCAAGTTGCATCGATGGGTCAAATTTGTTACGACTTCTTGCCACCTGGTTTGGCGATCGGGTCCAAGGCGATCGTGAATCGGGCCTATTTGCCGGGCGTGTGCGCAGCGAGCGGTGGGGAATCCGTCGGGGGCGCCACGGCCGACGTGGCAAAAGCGGTTACGTTCTGCTGCATGGCACCGTGGGTCGAGATGGAGCCACCGCACTAAATCGCGTTACGCCCGCAGAATTACCCAGATTTTTATCGGCAGTCTGTACTTCCGGCTTTTTTCTTCTGCACCCGTCCGACATTTTCGTCACGTGGCAACATCCGCCTGAGCCACGAAGACGAGCGTCTCGCCCATATCCGGGCGCGTAGCGCGTTCATTTGACGCGAAAAACACGTTTGTCGTGTTCGTCGCATATTCGCGTCGGGAGTGGTGTGTCCGCAGCACGGGAGGATTATGTTGCGCCATCAATATGCAGAAGATTCGCTGGTCGTTCGCGTGGGCATGAGGATCCGCAAATTGCGCATGGAGCAAGGAAGTTCGCTCCGCAATTTCGGAAAGCAGGCGGGTGTGCACCCGTTCCACGTGATGGCCATTGAGCTGGGGCAAGTGGCAACAAGCACCAAGACGCTTCGTGCCATTGCCAAGGCACTCGGCGTCGCGCCGCTCGATCTATTGAATCACGGCGCCGAAAACGACGATATGGGGCAAATCATCGAACTGATGCGCCAGCATCCTGATTGCGTCCAGAAAATCATGCTCAAAGTAAGGCCGCTCGTCGAAAATTAAAATGAAGCGGGGGGAGAAATGGCGAAACAAAGAGGCAGCACAGACGTGCTCGTGGCGCGCATGCGAAGTCGCGTTGCGTAGCGGCGATGGGTAATAACACAAAACCTCTTTGGATCCTCGTCCGAGTGTACACCTATCACGATACGTCGAGTATTTTGCTCAGACTTCGGCCGGGAGGCTTGGCCGGGATGATCCTGCGAAGTGTTCTCGTATTTCAGCAGATCGTGTATTTCGGCAAAGAATGGATTTGGTTTTCCATGCCCATGGGCGAAGCATAGGACGTGCGAGGATGGAGGGCATTCGAGTTTGGCCGGTACGCACGGGTGTGACGCTTGTCGAGGTCGAGATCGTAGTCAACGGCGATCGGCTGCAATGCGTATTCTTGACGAGCCGGAATCCGCTACGGTACGTTGGCGTTTTTCTCGACAGACACATCGGGAGAGCGCAACGAATCAACCGACAAGCCTACCGGCGTCGTTTGGTACCAGTCGAATTGATCGAGCAGGCGCGCGAGCGTGCGCTGAGCGCTGTTGTGGAGTTCGACGGCGGGCAACCCACGGAACG
>JANORL010000352.1:0-1742 GCA_031415295.1 Polyangiaceae bacterium
AAAATGACCGGGAGCAAGATCGAGTCGGCCAAGAAGCTTCTGGCCAGTGGCATTCCACCCAGGGATGTCGCCAAGGACCTCGGCGTGTCGGTGCCCACGCTTTATCGCTGGCTGCCAGCTTCTGTGCGCCCCTAGCGTACGATTTTCCGTTTTCTGACCATTGAAAATCGCCCGAATTTGACCAACCCGACCTGTGATGGTTTCATCGCGGTGTAGAATCGAGCGGCGGTAGCCTGATAAAATGTCGTCATGACAGACAACGACACGACGACACTTTGGCTACTCCTGTGTCCAGAGTGCATGGTGGCAATCTGCGAATAATGCGATTCGTCCCGGGTTCGATTCGAAACTAGGTCATGCGTTTGTCCGAGCGCAACGTTGCGGGTTCATCACCCGTGTCTTGGCCGCTCGCGAGGCAATGTCATAACAAGCTGCAAGCGCCGTTTGAATGTCGCCCTCGTTCAGGCGATGCTGCTCGGCATAAAGCAAGGGCGGAGTAGACATCTTCCCAGCGCTGGATATAGATCAGAAATGCGCATCACTTTATACACTTTTGGTCTTTTCTTCGTCCTTCTTGTCCATGCTCCGGCTTGTTCCGCGAGCGGAGGACGTTCTTCCTCGTCCGGGGCTTCTAGCGCGGGCGGCGGCGAAGGGGGGGTCGGGGGCGCGTCTTCTTCTTCCTCGTCGTCCGCGTCGTCCTCGTCGAGCGGGCAAGGGGGAGCTGGCGGCCCCAAGTCCTGCGACCTCAAATCCCTGTGGTGCAACTTTGACCAGTATTGCGATGCCCCGGCGGGGACTTGTCCTGGCGGCGGGGTGCTCGGAACCTGCGTGCCAAAACCCGGTGATTGCGCAGGTGAGCCGATGGAGATTACGTGCGGCTGCGACGGTCAAGTCTACATCAACGCGTGTGAGGTAGTTCGGGCGGGCATCGATGTGGGCTTGCAGGACGGATGTAAGGCGCCTGCGGAGCCCTTTGCATGCGGTCTGGTTCTTTGCGAGAACGGAACCGAGTATTGCGAGAGGATCAATTCGTATTATTCGTGCAAGCCGCTTCCTGCGGCGTGCAAGCTACCGAACGCGATGTGCGACTGCCTGAACAATGTGCTGTGCGTTGCCGCGCCGGGACTGCCGCAATGCATGAAGGACGCGAGCGACCACTTCTTCGTGACGTGCGAGGTCACGGAGTAACGTTTTTACTGGCTGCGCCGGCGTTGGTAGCTGCAAATCCGACGAGCACCAACGCGCGATCGCGCACGCCGAGCAATTCAGCGGGAAGCGCTTCAAGCATGGCGCGAAGATCCGCCGGCGAGAGGGCGCGTGCGCTCGAGGTCGCATGCCCCCATGCGTTGGAATCCTCGCGAGTACGCGATCGAGTTCGTTGTGCCGCGGTCCGGGTCCTCCACTTTTCGCGGCAGTCCCAGTGCATCGAGTGTCCATGTCGTCGTTGTGCCCCCTGGATCCGTGGCCGTGTGCAATCTGTTAAACGCGCCGTAACCATAACTCGTAATGCCCTTGTTGGCGTCCGTAATGGTGACCGGCCGCCCGAGCGCGTCGATTTTGGTAATGGTGTGCTGAAGTAATGGATCGGTCGAATCAATGACAAAACCGTCGTAGGCCGTCGTGGTCGCAGCATTCCATGGTGTCGTGTGTCGAATCTCGCGCCCGATGGAGTCGAATTCGAAGACGTCGAATAACAATTGATCGTCAGGCGTACCTTCCGCAGTAGGCACCGACGTCTTCGC
>JANORL010000353.1:0-2867 GCA_031415295.1 Polyangiaceae bacterium
CTTCGTCTTTGGCCGGTTGGCCTTTTGCTTTGGATTCGTCGATCAAATGGCCGTACTTGATGGACACATTCGGCACGAATCCCGCTTCATCGGGATCGTGATCATTCGAGCCATCGGAAAAGCCCACGAGCACATCGGGATTCACCACGCGGTTTTTGAAAACATGCAGCTTGTTTCCCAAGAAGATCGCGACATCAGGAGCGCCGTTGCCATCGAAATCGAGAATGCGTGGCCCACGCAGATCGGCGATATCCACGACGTCGCCCACCACGGCCTCGAACGGAATACCCGATTCGATTTGCTCAAAGGTAAAACCGTTCTTGCCGCCTGTCGCACGCAGAATCACCCATCGTGGCACGTCGGGGCTGTTGGAATCGGCCATTGCCACGAGCAAATCGCCTAAGTGATCCTGATCGGAATCAAGTGGTTGCGCCCATCGAAAATATTTCGATTGCGAAACCGCACCATCCCAACCCAAGCTTTCGACAGGCTCCTTGGCAAAACCTAATCCTGTATTCATGTACGTATAGAGGTGCCCATCGGAAGCGCCGGATTGAATCGCGTCAGACAAACCATCGCCATTCACGTCGACGAAAACGACACGCCCTCCGGCCGATGGCGTCGGTAATTCCGTATCGAATACCTCCCACGTCCCGTCCGTTTTGCGCCGATGCACACTGTACGTTCCGCTTCGTTCACCTGGCACGCCACCTTGTTTCAAGAAACCGGGGACAATTAAGTCGGCAAGAGAATCACGATTTGTCTCGACGGTAAACACTTCGACGCCACATGGAACGCCCCATAACGTGGCGATAAACTCGCCTTCGGGCTCAAATCCACCAGGTCGCCACACATGCAATGTCCACGTTGACAAAAGCGCCGTGTCCGGCGTATCGCCATGATCTTTGCATTCGACGAGATCCGCCATTTGATCGCCGGTCGCGTCCAAAAGATGCGTCGACGCGACGGAACTGCCCAAACCTTTTGGCGATGGTCCAATGGGAAAAGGCCGCGGAATGTTGGTATCCACCTCCGCGAATGTGCCATTTTGCTTCGATACCAATGCAAAATAATTCACTCGATCACTCGCGACGTTGTGGAGCAAGAGGTCGACGTTCGAGTCACCTGTTACATCGATTGCCGTTCCGAGTTCCGGTTGCAGATTCGTCGGATCACGAGGTCCGCCCGGATCTTGCACGAGCAACCCGTCTTGAAGCAGCGCGACTTTTTCCGTGGCGAAGGCGCCGTCAGTGTTCTTCGCGATCCGCCACTCCGTAATCGGGTTTTCCGGCGTGGACAATGGAGTGGAATCACCGACAACATAATCCGACAAACCATCGTGATCGACATCGAAAAGCATCGGGCTGGCTTTGTCCGACAACGGTTTTTCGATATCCGTCGTGATTTCCTCGAAACCCAGTTGCGTTTTCGCGTAGTGAAATCGCAGCGGCGATAAACACGCCCCATCCGCGCCGCATTGTTTCAGCGTGGTCAATCGAGTGCGTCCCGTCGATTCGCTTTGCTCGTACGAAAGCGGGTACCGCGTGACCAGTGTTTCATCAGGCCCAAACATGACCACTTCATCGAGTCGCAACGATTGCTGGACCTCGAGTCCATGCGAATATGTCAATCGTGCGTCGTCGCGAGTTCCGTACACGAACGCCACCGAACGTATCGGATCCTTGCCGTTGACGGAACCGTAATCGATACGATCGAGAGCATATTCTGCGACGCTCCCGTCTTCACTTTCGGCGAAACAATATCCGTACTCGATGCCGACACCGCGGGCGTTACGCTTGGATGTCGCAAGCCAGGCGCGCGGAACCGTTTCTGAAACCATTGGGCGAGTCGCCGCAGTTGCGCCGTATCGCGTAATGGTTCCGTCGGGCAAGAACGCTTCGAGGTACGATGTGGCGGGGTTCTCGAAATGACCAACCACTTTGATCTGCGTATCGGGAAGCGTGCGGTATGCAATAACGCCTTTCGCTTGCGAAATAACGACGAGGCGTTTTCCGTCGAGGCAGAGCGATTCGAGGTCCCCCTCATCGTATTTTACGTTTTCGATTTTTCCGTCGAGCGGAAAGCTCCGGGGGCATCTCGTGATAACACTGGCCCCCGATAACGAGACCCCGACGCCAAGAAAACCGTCGGTTCCCTCGCTCGACCCGGATATCATCAAATCGGGAGCGACGCCTCGTGCAGGAGTTGCGGCAAGTTGAACGGATATCCGTCCTTGCCCATCATCGCCGGCACTGAATACAACCGGAATGGTTCCAGCAATAGAGGTTTCCGTCGTTGACGGTGGGATCTGCACAGCCGGATGTTGGGAGCGACAAACACTGAAGGAACGTTGTTTGGGCGCTGGACTTGTTTCAGAGCATGTGCATCCGGGCGCGAATGCCATAACAAAGAACCCTAACAATAGGAAAATTGCTTGCCACGTTGAGGGTCGAACAGCGCGCATGGAGACCACCTCGCGACCACGACCTTACCGGTGCTGCAAACAACGTGTCAACGCAATTTCGACGCATCTGAGTGCCTGAAGGCAGCACCGATCATGCAACGAAGTGAGCCTGCCGCACGGCGTCCGTTCGCACCACATGCTCCCTCTACCCTTGTCGACCGGTTGAGCGCTTCGCGCTCACTCCTCGTCAGGAATAATGCCGACGAGCGCTGCGCGATTTCAACAGTTTCCCTCTACCCAGTTGACGATCTGAGCATTGATCACATCTCCATTTCCACAACGATAGCCCTGGGAGAGGGCCATTTCGCGGCGTTCGCGGGGGGCCCCGCTGTCTGAGCCCGAGCTTGGGCGGGCGAGTTCGGGGTCCCGCGGGCGCCGCGAAATGGCTCGCTCCCGGGCGGCC
>JANORL010000354.1:0-10172 GCA_031415295.1 Polyangiaceae bacterium
CAGAGCATAGAGATAAACGCGGCCATCGCAGAGCTCCGGACCGAGCTTCGGGTCGGCTTTGCCGAGCTGCGCTCACTGTTAACAGCGCTTGTTACCTCGCCGAAGACGACGACCGATACCATTGCGCCAAGCGCTGTGCCGTTTGCCCCTGTTGTTTTTCGCAAAGCCCTTCGAACGACAATCCCGGAAATCAATCGGCGCGATCGTCACGATGGGCTCGTACCGATTGGCAAAATCCGCCGAACCCTCGCATATCTGGGCCTGGACCGCCCAATCTTTGATGCCGCCCTGCTCGAAGAGGAACGAGCCTACACCGTCGACCTCAAGATTGCCAACGACCCAAGTCGCGTGAAGGACCCAGAGGAAGGTATCTCTATCGAAGGCCGCGGACTTCTGTATTTCGTGGTGCTTCGATGACGTCCCCTGGAAACATGGCCCCGTTCCTCCGACGGCAGCCAGGGCCATTCGCGGATTCTGTGTTATCGGGCGCATATCGAGACACGCCTGACGTGCCGGGGATTCACCGCGACGCACGTCGACGACTTTCGAGCCTCATCGAAGCATGTGGCGCCGAAGGTACGCCGCGAATGCTGGTGATCACCGGCGATTCGGGCGAAGGAAAGACACACCTGCTCGCTTGGCTCCGAAGGCGTTCCGAGGAAAGCTGGTGCTCGTCCGAGGCTGTCGAATTCGCGCTTGCTCCCATTGCTCCACTTCGTACGGCAGAGCGGCCATTCCATCATTTTCTTCAGGAAGCCGTTGGGCATCTCGGGCGAACGCTACCTGAGAACAGACACACCGATGCAACAACGGACTCTCCGCTCAAAATCCTCTTGTGGCGAGCGCTGCGTCGCATTCTTCATCAGCTCCACGAGACAGGTCGACTCAAAGGACCACTGGCCGAGACATCGCAATCCCTTGTAAATATTCAGGATAGGTTTCTCGCGACCTTTGCCGCTGATTGCTCCCAGGGGTGGGCAGGGCAAAGCCACGAATTTGCCGACGCAGCACTCAAATTGCGAGAGCTAGGCAGTGTGGACCGCGAGGTATTTCGTACCATTACCCATTTTCCCAACGAAGAGGCGCAAGCTTCGATTATCGATTGGCTCGGAGGGATGAGTCTTCCAACCGATCGCGCCGAGCTGTTGGGGAAACCTTTGACACTCGATGGCGAAAACGAAGCGTTTCGCGCACTCAAAACACTTTTCCATCTTGCTTACATCGCGCGTGTACCGCTCATTCTCGCGTTCGATCAAATCGAGGGCACGGAGCGTCTTGGATCGGAAGGTATAGGTGCATTCTTCAACGCGCTGAGTGAGTTGTTTCATGCAGGAGGCGCTACGGCGTCGCTGGTCTTGTGCCAGACCGCGGTCTGGCCAAACATGAAGGGTTACGCCCAGCAACAGGTCCGAGATCGGCTCGAGGATAACCCACCGATCCAGCTCCGCGGCCTAACAGCCGAAGAAGGCATGGCGTTAATCGAGCGGCGGCTGGACCATTTCTGGAAGAATCATGGCGTTACACCGCCGTCGCCCTTGTACCCGTTCTCGTCCGAGTTCGTCAGGCGCGAAATCGTTGGTGGTTCGTTGCGTACGCCGCGAGCGATTCTCCGTCGTTTTCGTGATCTGCTCGCAGATCCAGAAGCAATGGCGAATCAGAACCAACCAGAGGTGAAGCCCGCACCAATTGCACCGCCACGGCCCGTGATTCAGCCGCCCCCGTCACCCCAAGAAGTCGTGCAGCGCAAGCTACGTACGCTGCTCGACGAAGAGCGCGAGCGGCGCCCGCGACCTCCGGAAGCCCGTGCAGAGATCGCATTCAGCTCGTTCCGTGACACCATGAAGACAATGGAACGCACGGGCCGCGCGTTGCATGGAGTTCGGATCAAAGAGGTTGGCGAGATTCAGATTCGAGGTAGCGCGAAGGCTCCTGGCATTCAGGCGGTTTTCGAACGCGGCGCGGACAAACACCGCGTTTATGTCGAAGCGAACAATAGCATGAATGGCCATTCCGTTGCTGCGGCAGCGAAGCGTATGCGGAATGCGCTTTCCGAGAACCAGGTAGACAATGCACTGCTGTTCCGCGAGATCTCTTTTGCGTCACCTTCGGCGGCAAGTCAAATCCTGAACGAAATCGCACCGCGGGGGGTCGTGATATGGCTGGACACGGACGAGATTGCATCCTTTGCGGCAATTGAAGGACTGCTCAATGCCGCTGCAGCAGGGGATATCCCCGTAGCCGCAGAGGATGCGCGCGCATTGGCACTTGACCAACCAGCTACCCTCGACCTATTGGACCGCGCAGTAGCGGCTGTTTATTCGGCACAAACATCGCCCACGGTGCGCGATGATGGCGCACACCGCAAGGTATGCCTCGATGTGATGAATTATCTTCGGCAAAATTGCGCAATGGCACCCTTGCCGCGGATCGTGGATGCTCTTGGCGTACCCATCGAGCGTGTTCATTCCGCTATCGAAGCGTTGCAAACGGAAGGTATGGTCACAGTGGTTGACGATCGAAGTCGTGCACCGGTCGTGTTTCTGGCCCCGGAAGCGTTTTTGGAGTCTCCTGATGACTCCAAGGTGATCGGTCGGGTAGCACCTCCGCAAAGCAGCGTGCTTCGCACGATGGCCGGAGGGCGGTGATGAATCAGTTTTCGGTGACCGAAGTCGTCACGGCGGCGCGTTGCCCACGGCAACTCGTGATGCTTCGAGAAAACCGTCGTTTGTCCTATGATCGTGCCCTGCCGTATGGCGGAGTGGCCATTGGCCGGATCGCGCACCAGGCGCTCAATACAATTGTTCGCAATGCACCGTCGGATCCGCACATTGGGGCTGCGCTAGCGAGTGCGACACCTTCTGCCGGCGACGTCGAAGTGGTCTGTTATCGGCTTGCGTATGTATCGGCATATCCGTATGCGACAAAAGACGTCCCGAATCGGAATGGCAATGATCTCGCGCGACTCGATGGGGTACTTCGTAACATCTCGAATCTTATAGCAGCTTTGTTGATTCGGGCCCGGATGGGTTCACCAAACGCTGCAACTGCAATCTCACGAGCGCTGCTGGCCGGCGAGGACCCAGTATCGGTCGATATCGACGATTACAAGATTGACGGTATTGTCGACCTGCTTTGTTACGACGTCGAGACCAAACAGACCTGGGTATGGGATCTGAAAACGTATGCGGGGACGGATCGCGCGCAGGAAGAACAAGTGCGTTTATACGCGCACGCGTATGGCAAGCGCGGGATAACCGCTCGTGCAGCGCTCTTGCATGTTACAAATGATCGAATCGAATTGCGCGAGGCGCCAACGATGACCCAAAGCGGGGTTGAAGCCCTTGGTCACCGATTGCGCGAGATGAGCGCATGGCTTCAAGGTATCAGCACACCGCCATCGGCCGCAGAGCGGAGGACCTGCCGCGAATGTCCTGTCCAGACGGCTTGCTGGACTCGTTGGGGGCGGACCCTTCCTGACGCTGATGCAGACGATCCTGTCAGTGATAACTCTCCTATGGGACCCTCCGGCAGATTGCCCATCACAGAAAGAGTGCCAGCAGAATCAGTATCGAGGCCTTTGCCTTTGCCTTTGCCTTTGCCTTTGCCTTTGCCCGCATCGCTGCGTTCGTTTGGTATGCCCACGACTTCGCAGGATCCATTACCTCTTTTGCTTGGATATCACGAGAAAACCAGTTCGCCCATTCGGATCGAGCCATTGGACTTGTTGCGTCATATTGCCGTTTTTGGGATGTCGGGTTCTGGAAAAACCTATTTCGCAAAGTCAATCGTGGAAGAGGCTGTCCTTGCGGGTGTTCCGGCATTGGTATTCGACGTGCAGGGGGATCTGGTGCAATTCGCCCAACCCGCAGCCGATGTACCTCCACACCTTGCTTCCCGCCAGTCCCTCTTTCAGGAGCGGGCGGAGGTTCGGATATTCACGCCTGTCTCGGACGCCGGGTTGCGCGTGTCGCTCAATCCTTTGCGATTGCCTCCGCCGGATTTGAATGAGGAGGCGCGCGCATTTTGCCACCGGTCGATTGCTGAAAATATACATGGCGCTGTGACCATTACGCGGTCATGGCACGATCAGGCGCGTGAATACATCGTGCAGCACTTGGAAGTCGCGCCTGCAACGCTGTCGCTCGAGGACTTGGTGGAGCGAATTCGGAACCCTTCCGATTTGCCCGAAGATCCACTGTTGCCCAAACCGTCGCAACGGACGGCACTCGCAGATCAACTTCGTTTGCTCACGCGTGGAACGCAAAAGCACTTGTTCCAACGGGGGCGCCGGTTTGACGTTGCGGATCTCCTGAAACCCATGGAACCTGGCAAAGTTCCGCTCAACGTTCTATGGCTTAATGCCCTTGGCGATGTGAACACGAAGCAGCGATTCGTGGCCATGGTGCTGTCTGAGGTGTATGCATGGATGTTGCACAATCCGTCGCCGAAGCCGCAACTTTTGCTTTATCTCGATGAAGTCGGACCTTACATGCCCTCGCGTGGAGAACCGTCCTCAAAAAGCATTTTGCGCAAGATCTTCCAGGAGGGGCGCAAGTACGGGGTTTGCGGGGTATTCTGCACGCAGAATTTCACGGACGTCGACTATAAGATTCTTGCGCAAGCCAATACCAAGGTGTTGGGAAAAATCGGCTCGCCTCAAGACAAGGACCGTGCGCGAAAGATTCTACCGTCGGTCAAGGGGTTTGACGCTACGGCGGCGACTGACCAGCTCATGGGAGCAAAGCGGGGTCATTTCGTTGCGAGCAGTGAATCCCTTTCGCCTCCGTTGTGGTTTACGAGTCGGTCGCTACTCGTGCATCATGGAGAGCCCTGGGGAGCGGATGACATCACAGCGCACACGCCGAAGCGACTACGGGAGCATTTCGGCGGCACATAAATCACGAATGACGTGTTGCTTGGTTGGAAAACGCGTTGTGTAGGCGCCTGTCAAGAGAGATTTGGGGGCTGTTATCGATGAATTGCCCCGGTTGTGCCTACATTCGCGACTTTCCCGCCTCACCCGTTCGCAGGCGGTGCAGGCGCGGGTTCGGGCGTTTCTTCGTCTGCGACGGTGTGACCGGGGCGTCGAGTGGACGGGCGAAGCTTTGCCCAAACGTAGCGTTGAGTCCACATGCTGACAAAGTGAACGCCAAGAGCACAGGCACGTGGAATTTGGGCGAGGAATGTGTACGAATTTCCACTCGCGAGGGTACTGATCAAACTTGATCAACCCGGTTTGGCCGGAAGAACCCGGCTACCTTTTCACGACCCGAGGTAACCACGGAACTATGTCAGACGCAAAACCTAAGTATCGGATCCAACCTGAGAACTACGACCAAATCAGAGAACATTGCAGAAGGGGACGCCGTGGGGAGTTTCAAGACTTCCCTTTGGCGCCATCTTTGGCGTCTTCTAATGCCCTTATTGCACCACCGAGATCTTCGAGTTCGCGATTTATACGCCCCGACGAAATCGAAGTGCCACGCGATTTGCTGGACTTGATTGCGTTGGATGCTGCTTCGGAAGACGCCCCGAATTGATTCGTCGAAAATGAAGGATGTTCAATGACAAGCACTGGCCCATTTTCAGTGGCCTTTGTGCGCACACTCCACCCTGCCTCTTTCGCCTCCGATGCGAACGCAATCGCCACGTGCACGGTGATGGATTCGATTGACACTTCGTGAACACCCACCTTCAGAAGGTCTTTTTCCGCGTTGTCCGTGGCGCGCTTCACTGCAACGGGATCGGCGTTTCCAACGGCGTCGAGATCGCTAGGCTTCATCATGGCCCGAAACGCTAGGCCGGACAGATCGTCGCGTACAACTTTCTAGCATCGAAAAATCGTCCGCCCGGCCAAACAATCGGCTTGACCTTCATGCAAAGCACTTTCGTGCATCGTTGTTCCGCGACGAACCTCCTAAAGGTAGGACGCATCCTGTCTTAGCCTCACGGTAAAACCCTAGAAACAACCTCGTTTCGTGCTAGATTCACCTCATCAAGTTGGTCGCTCGGGACGCGTTGCGATGGTCGCAACTGTGATGACGGGCGGACCTTTCTTGCTTGGTGACGTCGTGGCGAATCACTTGCCGCTTGCAGAGCGTGTAGACGTCGTGCGTCACCTTGTCGAAGGGATGAGCGTACGCGGTACGTCGCGCTTGACCGAAGTTTCGCTTCCAACGGTGCTCTCGACGTTGGTTCGCATGGGCACAGGATGCGACTACCTGCACAACGCCATTGTCCGCGATCTCGACATTCGAGAGATCCAACTGGACGAGATCTGGTCATACGTGCAGAAGAAGCAAGCACGCTTGACCGAAGAAGACCCGATCGAGTTTGGCGATGCGTACACATATCTTGGAATGGCGCGGACCAAGAAACTCATTCTGAGCTATCTGGTAGGCAAACGTGATGAAGTCGCGACGCAAGCGTTCATTACCGACTTGCGCGCTCGTCTCGTGACGATTCCAGAGATCTCGACGGATGGCTGGCAAAGCTATCCCGTTGCCGTTGGGCAGAGCTTCGGTGGATCGGTTGACCACGCCATCATCCAGAAGAACTACACGCGCAAGGGGCGTTCTGACGGTCCACGCCACGACCACCGATACGAACCGCCACGCGATCCGTTCATCACGAAGAAGGTCGCGCACGGTGCGCCAAACCTTGACCGTGCATCGACGTCGCATATCGAACGCGCCAACCTCACGGTCCGGATGCACGTTCGTCGATTTACGCGGCTTTGCAACGGATTCAGCAAGAAGATCGAGAATCATCGTGCCGCGGTATCGCTTCACGTCGCCTGGTACAACTTCGTGCGCGTGCATGAAACGTTGCGCGTGACGCCAGCCATGGAAGCAGGCGTCACGGATCACGTATGGTCGGTGCAAGAGCTTGTCGAGCGTGCCCTTGCGGCCGAACCTTGCTCGCCACCTGAACCGAAGAAGCTTGCGCCCGCAACGCCCTTGCAAGACGAGAAGCCTGTTACGGCGAAAGAACTCCCGAACGGTCGTGGTTGGTTGCGCGTTGTGCAAGGTGGGAAGAGTGCGAAGAAGGACGCACCCAAGGCGCCTACGCCGTCCGTGCCCGTAGCAGTCACGGGTACTGCCACGGCGTTGACGCCTGCTACGCCAGAGCCAACAAAGTTGGCGGACACGACGAAAATGGTTGCATCTTCGGATTGCGTGACAAAAGACGTTGCGCTACGCTCGCCAACCAAGTTGCCCAAACCGCTGTTCGACGATAACGGGCAAGGTTTGCTGTTCGCGTGGCGGTCAAGGGAACGGCAATTGACGCTTTTCGAGGGTGAATATGTGTAACAGAGCGTGTTATCCTGTCAGCAACAACGCGAATGCTGAAGAATTCAAGGATGTTCCGGCAGATTTTGAATTGATGCCCAACGGCAAGATCGAGCCGATCACCAATCGCGGCCGTGCCATTGATGATGCAATTGCGCAACGACGGGCAATTGCTACGTCTTCGGCTGCGGCGCCAACGGATGCGAGATCCTGAATTCAGTTCGTCCATTTGATCGGTCCGAGACACCATGGACGCTGGTGTTCGTTGACCACCCCGCCTCCCCATACCTACGACTAACTTCGCCCCAAATGCGTTCATTGTAGCCGTCAGGAAGCACCAATTTAAAGAACCCCCTGCCTTCCCGTAGCCGTTCATCGGTCTCGCGTTCATGCTTCTCGATTTCAGCAAGTTCTTCTGGGGTAAAGAAAAACGACAGTGGACATTCAGCGGCGTTGATCATGTGTGCTCCTTTGGCCGACGGCAAACCCAGGATGGGTATGTCGCGGATGGAGCGCATAGATTGCCACGATCTTGCGTGCGTCAATGAAGCGCCTTGCTGGTTTTGTAGAAATCATTTTGTGGCCGTGCGCGTTGACGAACGGCCATAATGGATTTACGCGCGAGAACTCAGCGCTTTTTCTTGCGCTTCCACGGCGTAGACGGTGTTGGTTTCTTCGGTCCACGCCAGCGCCCCGCGTCGACTTCCTTTGCCCACCTTCGCGCTTTGGTTAGGCGATAACCGTACGAGCTTTTAGGCGTGCGTTCGTGGCGTGTCGCGGGCGGGACGTTCACGGAGTCTAACAAGACGCGGGCAATGTCTGGACGTGCGGCGATCCTTGTGAGCGTCTCCCGCGCGTTGATACGACCATCGGGTGACGGTCCTGCCATGTCCGGCAATTCATCGTGCAAGATCTCGCATCGCGTCGAACGTCGCCGGGAATGGTTGCGCCAAACGTTCCAAGACACGGCGAACATATAATCGAGCAAAGCGTCTCGCGGCTTCATGAGTCGATGACCGGGCACGCGTTGCTCGTCCAGCGCTTGCCAAACGACGATCTCGACGTCTTGCGCGAAGTCTTCGATGTCGCCATCCGAAGCGCGCCAACGACGAAAGCACGCGCATATCGTGGGACGTAACGCGTGCACGTCTGCCGGGGTTGCGACAACCATAGGGTTGCCAGCTTCGTTTATGCGGTATCGCATCACGCCCCCACTTTCGACGGCTCGCGTTCCGTGATGGGTTCGTCGTCAATGCGATTGCAGACCGACAAGGCGAACGTCATCGCATCGGAAAGCGCTTCGTTGGGCAGTTGATCCAGCGCGCACGGGATGCGGACACGAAAGCCTTGCTCGTCATCCTGTAGCAAGTCGAAGAAAGCGCCGACGAACTGCAATGGCCCTTCGTTACGCGTGAAGATGAACGTCACGCATTCGTCTTGCCAAACTGGATCGGGATAGTAGTCGACTTCGACAAGCGTAGCGTTGGCGCTCATGACTTGCCCCCGATCGCCTTGACGCCACGATCCATGACGACGAAACGACCATCGAGAGCCACGTCGAGATCAAGCTTCGTTGCCGTCGCAATCGCCCGCGCAAGCGCGATGTTTCCGGGTGCGTCGTCGTGGTAGAACCCTTCGATCGTCGTGCGACGAATACGAAGGACGCAAGCAACGCCGATCCATGTACCGTGCTCGCGGTAAAGCACACGAAGCAAGGCCAGAAGGTTTGACCGTTGCATCACGGTGAAACCATTACGACGTGCGCGTGGACGCGGTCGGGATGAAGTCGCGGTCATCATCGCGCCCCCTTTCGGCCGCAAACAGGGCACTTGGCAATTTCTGCGACGCCGGGGCGAAGAATCTGTTCGACCGTGACGCCAGCAGCACGGGCAAGCAAGACGGCAAGGGCGTACGATGCGTTGCGATGATTGTTGTTTGCGAGCGAATGAGCCGGAACGCCCATGACTTCGGCGAGAACGTCATAGCCGCCGTACGCGATCCGAAGATACCGTAAAGCGGCGCGGATCCGCTGCTGTTCTTCGGCTGTAGGGGTGAGAGCGTTCGACTTGCGTCCCTTTGGACGCGAAGAAACTTGACCCTTGGGGGCCGGATGGACTAGACGCAGCATTGGGTGCGACCTCGCAGCAACGGGGTTGTGCCAAGTCGCCCGTGGGATTGGACAAGTCCCATGGGCGGCGCTCTTTTCAGAGCACGCGCATCTTGCGGGTCGTTTTTCGCGACGTCTAGCGATTGATCGGAAACTTGATCAGCTAGGGTCAAACTTGATCAGTACCCTCGCGAGTGGACTGACGTCGCAAAAAGTGAACGATGGGAGCACTCGTATGTGGAATTGGGGCGAGGTTTGGGTGGAGCGGGTCTGAACGCGTTAGGGGCGCGCACGAGCACGGGAGACGGGAGACGGGTTTCGAGGGTAAGGAAGCGCGCGGGATTTATCGGAACCGGCGTTCTGGACGTGTTCAAGAACTGAATGTGGCCCGCACCTCGGGCTTGCGGAGATAGATCGAGCCCACGATATAGAATCCGAGCTGCAAAAGGATCCAGCCTATTCCCAAGAGGATCCCGAAGAGCGCGCTCACTTCCACGACGCTGGTCGTCACGCCCTCCACCCCTGTTGGCGCGGGACTTGTTGCGGAGGTTGTTGCATGCATGATCTTGGGCACGAATTCATGCATGATCTGCATGGTGCCCATTCCGATCAAAACCGAAGTTGCCGTCTGCACGACCTTCAACGGAATCGCCACTGCGAAGGTGGTTGCAAGGACATCCCGGCCTTGCTTGCGAAGCTTGAGGCTCATGATCCCCCCCGCAATCAGTGCCACCGCGATGACGAACGAGAGAATCAGCTCGACGCCGTTGTAC
>JANORL010000355.1:0-36329 GCA_031415295.1 Polyangiaceae bacterium
CTGGGTAGAGGGAAAATGTCGAAAGCGCGCAGCGCTTGTCGACATTTTTCCTGACTAAGGTTGAGCGCGAAGCGCTCAACCGGTCGACAAGTCGATTCTCGGGGGGGTTATCGAATCTCGACGTCATGCCCCAGCAGCCGCGCTGCAAGGTCTTCACCAAGCTCCTCAACCATCAGCTTTTCCACGATGGTCTCTGTTTCGCGGCGTTCGGCATCATCCCGATACATGAACTCGATGCCCATGCCCGCTTGCGACTCTTCCGTCGCATCGTCCGGACGAACGATCCATCGCACACGACCATGCAAACGCAGTGGTTCCTCGACATTCTTGATGCTCAAAGCAAACACGAACTCGGTGTTCACTTCGAGCGGTTTGTCGGTGCGGATGAACGTTCCGCCTTTGGAAATGTTGCGCGTGTAGTCGGCGAAGAACGTATTTAGGCGCTTGTACTCGACGTTCAGCTCGATGGCTGTACGGTTTTCATTACGCCGATTGTTGGCACTCACGACATTGACAGTACCCTCAAATCGGGCGCGACTACAATCCACCGCATGCGATTCCAAGACGAGCTGGCGGACCTGCGACGCCTTGGTGAAGAAAAGCTGCTTCACGCACGGATCATCGGACGAGTTGCGCAGCAGACCGGCATGCATCGAGCGATGAGCTTTGCTGGCGCGAACGTGTTCTTGCGCGAAGTGCTCCGGGGAAACCCCGAGCCCTCGCTTGCGTTTCGTATCGCAGCCATGAACGTGTCGACAACATCGCCAAACGCGGTGCACGTTGTGGCGATCGCTTCGTGATCATGCTGAAGAACCGGCAGAGTTTGTCTTGGTACATGCTGCTGTTGCACGTCTCGGAGGGGCCAGCAGTCATCGTCTGTGCGTACGCGTCTTGGTGATGCGCGATGTGTCGTTGCTGGCGGCACACTTGCAGCGTTTTTTTCGCTCGACGATCTGGTTCAAGACGGACAAACCGGCGCGATGCCCAGACGCGACGAAACTCCCGCGGTAGTCATGTACACGTCGGGCACGACAGGAAAACCCAAGGTCGCCGAGTGTAAGTACCGGATCGGCGTGATGGCGGGAGCGATGGCGCTGATCGGTGAAACGCCGATGCAAGTTGGCAAAAAGCAGCTCACGCGGGTTGTCCGCTCTACCATGCAAGAAGCCGTCGAGTGGTATCGCATCACGACGACGGCGATGGTTCCGACGATGCTTCATCGGCTCGTGGAGCTTGGTGAAGAAACGATTCGGCGTTACGACACATCGTCGCTCGAGGTGATCTTCTCGGGTTGCGCGCCACTCGCGCGCGACGTCATGTGTTACTTCGGGGACACGCTGTACAACTTTTATGGCGCGGCGGAGACGGGCGTCGTGACGTTGGCAAAACCTGACGAGTCGAATGAGTGACACGGCGGTTTCGCTGACGGAACACGTGCTTTCGACCGTGCCAATTCGGCAATGGCTATGCACTCTTCCCTGGGCCTCGCGCGTCCTCGTGGTACACGACCATGAATCATGTGCATTGGTTATGGACACGTTTATTCGGACAATCGAAGCGGTTTCGAGCGATGAGTATGTCCCACCGAACGAGAATACCATGCCAAACCAATTGCAACTGTCATTAAAGGTACTGACGAAGGACGGGACTATTTGTGGTTATGCCAGAAAATTCGCGGCAAAGCATAGGATGTAAGGGCTGCAATGGCACCTTCTCATCCCCGCGGAGGCCACCATCCCGCCGCTACCCATAATCGACGAGCTACGACGATTTCGGCTCGACAAGCAATAACCACACCGATATTTCGCGCGTTCGGAAACCCGCGCCCGTAGCGCCGTCGGCACGCGCGATTTCGGAGCACTCATCGTGACGGGGCCAGCTCCCGACGCAATTCAGTTTCCGTGGGAATTCGCTCCCCACGAAACCGCAAAATCACCGCTGCACGCGCTTTGCGCAACATCACGCTATCTGCTCGAATACGCAGTTCGTGTAATCGGTCGAGATCCACATCGGACGCTTGCCCTGCCTGCAAGTGTTCGAGGAGTTGTTGCATTTCGTCTTGAACCTCCGCGCGTACTTGCTCTCGCATAACGAGCTGGAGTGCGGCGTTGTCCAGTTCTTCCAGTCCCGCAAGCGTGTTAGCCAGGTCTTCAGGCAATCCATCGAGGGGTGGAAGCGATACTTGAAGCGCCTTGAGCAGGACCGCTTCGATTGGCTGGTTCGTCGCGCGCGCGATGCGCTGAACGGGCTCGAACAGCAGATCCGGCAGTGTGAGCGTGATGGCGTGCGACATGACGAGCTGAGACTAGCAGAAATGCCGTTTGTGGAAACCATCTTGTTGCAAGCTTCACGAAAAGCAACAGCTCTCCGGCGCAACCCACTTCACAGGTCACGCGCCTTTGTGTACCTCCATGAAGCGCCTTTGCAGCTCGAGGGCGGGACGGAGCGATACCCAGACTTCACGATTGCGAATGATATGGGACCGCCGTTTTACTGGGAGCACCTGGGAATGCTCGACGTCGCGGCCTACAGAACGCAATGGGAGCGAAAGCTCGACGAATATCGGCGTGCCGGGATCATTCCATATGATAACGGTGGTGGACCCAATGGCACGCTCATCATCTCGCGCGACCAGCCGAACGGCGGAATTGACGCTAACGAAATTGCACGACTCATTGACGAAGTGATCCGTAGGCTCTGATAGCTGAGTCTTCAAACATCAAACCCACGTTGCTCTCGTAATGGCTCGTGTTGCCGCCCAAGGAAGTGATGCAAATCAACAAGAAGCTCCCCCACGGGAAAAGCGCCGTAGCGCTGCACCAGCGTTGAAGGCACAAGGTCAAAATGGGCCGGGTATTTGACTAGCCACACCACGTTCAGCTCGATGGCTGTACGGTTTTCGATACGCCGATCAAATCGGGCGCGACTACAATCCACCGCATGCGATTCCAAGACGAGCTGGCGGAGCTGCGACGCCTTGGTGAAGAAAAGCTGCTTCACGCACGGATCATCGGACGAGTTGCGCAGCAGACGGGCATGCATCGAGCGATGAGTCTTGCTGGCGCAAACGTGTTCTTGCGTGAAGTGCTCCGGGGAAAACCCGAGCCATCGCTCGCGTTTCGTATCGCGGCGATGAACGAACCGCATCGCACGGCTTTGGTGGGCCTTTTGACGCCAGCCGGTGCCGCACGTGGCCACATGGTCCAGGAAGAACGCGCGTATTCGTTCTTCGAACTGGATGAACGTGTGGACAACATCGCCAAAGCCCTCGCCAAACGTGGTGCACGTAGTGGCGATCGTATCGTGCTCATGGTGAAGAACCGGCCCGAGTTTGTCTTGGTACAGGCCGCTGCTGCACGTCTCGGATGCGCCACCGTGAACTGTTCGTACCGATCGACGCCGCGGGAATTCGAGTATGTCGTGAAGGATTCCGGTGCGCGCTTCTTGTTCTTTGATGTCGATGTGGCAGCCGTGCTCGAGCAGTCACCGTCTGTTCGTACGCGTCTCGGCGACGCGCGATGTGTGGTTGCAGGCGGGGCACTTGCGCCATTTCCATCGCTCGACGAACTTGTTCAAGAAGGACAAACTGGTTCGATACCGAAGCGTGACGATGCTCCCGCGGTAGTCATGTACACGTCGGGCACGACGGGCAAACCCAAGGGCGCGGTGCGTACGTACCAGATCGGGGTGATGGCCGGAGCGATGGCGCTCATCGGTGAAACACCGATGCAAGTAGGCGAAAAGCACCTTGCAGTTTGTCCGCTCTACCATGCCACCGCCAACAGCTTCATCGGCTTGTCGTACATCGTGGGCAGCACGGTGTACGTGATGCGTGACTTTCGACCGGAAGCGTTTTTGGAAGCGGTCGAGCGTTATCGGATCACGACGACAGCGATGGTGCCGACGATGCTTCATCGCCTCGTGGAGCTCGGTGAAGAAACGATTCGGAGTTACGACACGTCGTCGCTCAAGGTGATCTTCTCTGGAGGTGCGCCGCTGACGGCACCACTTGCGCGTGAAGTCATGCGCTACTTCGGGGACACGCTGTACAACTTTTATGGCGCGACGGAGACGGGCGTCGTGACATTGGCAAAACCTGACGATCTGAAGCGTGCGCCAGGCACGATTGGCAAACTCATTGCAGGACAACAGGTGCGCCTATTGGATGACGATGGTCACGAATGTGCACCAGGTCGCGTGGGCGAACTGTATGCGCGAAGTGGGCAGCTCATTGAAGGTTACCACGCGAATGAATCCGGGACAAACGATGCAAAACGCGACGGGTTTTTCTCGGTGGGTGATTTGGCTCGTCGGGACGAACGGGGATATTTCTTTTTGGAGGGCCGTAAACGCGATATGATTATTTCGGGCGGTGTGAACGTATATCCGGCTGAAGTGGAAAGCGTGCTCGATGATCACCCGGCCATTGCCGAAACAGCGGTCGTGGGAATACCGGACGCGGAGTGGGGCGAACGGGTTCGTGCGTTTGTCGTGGTAAAACAAGGTACCCAGGTGGAAACGCCGGCATTGCTGGAATATTGTCGCAAATTGCTTTCCGGGCCCAAGGTGCCGCGCGATTTCGTATTTTTGGACGCGTTGCCGCGTAATCCCACGGGCAAGGTGCTGAAGCGGGAGCTGAGAGAAATGGTTTCCTAAGCGGGGAGCCAGTTCTTTCGGAGAGGTCATTGTCGATAAGATTGCTGCGTTTTATGGGCAACGACGAAAAACATGCGGTCGAGCGGCGGAGTTTGTCATCCTGATGTCAGGGGCGACAGCGTGAGCCGTTCGAGGATTTGTTCTGCCGCAACGATGAATGCTTCGGCTCGCACGATGTCGGACGCGCTGTCTTCGTGGGAGAACTCCGCGATCGCGTCGTAATCGGCGTCATTACGATCACCGGCAACGTGACGGAGTGAACGAACATGCTCGGACGCGAGCAGTCCGGGTTTGACGAAATGTTCACCAATGAGCGATCGTATACCATCATGGGATTTCGACGATCGGCCAATGGCAGCGAGAAGTGCGCACGCGGCGTGAAAAATGGCGTAATAGGCACGCCCAACTGCGTCTCGATGGTAGCCTTCCTGTGCAAGGACGCGGGCGGCACCGAGTGTTCGTTTAGCCAAACCAATTTCTGCTGCGACCCTGGGATCAGAGACGGAACTCATTGTGGAATGCCTTCCTTCGCGATAACTTCTGCCAAGGGTGCCCACGCCGGCCAACGCGCGGGATCGCGCACGACAGGGGCGATGACGAGCGCCGACGTGTCCTCCAAGTCGGACGCAATATCAAGCACGTCTCGGCGTTCCGTAGGCGTCAGATCGCGCAGCAAGACGAGCACGTCGAGGTCACTATGCTCGTGACCCTCGCCGCGGGCACGCGATCCGAATAACACGAGCCGCTCAATGCGAGCGCCAAAACGCACTTCGAGTTGTCGTTTCAGTTCGGTCAGAGTTTGCTGCTCGAGAGGACTGAGAACCATGACGAACGGGAGCATAGCATGAGCTACGGGCAAAGTTGCGCCACAATCCCGACGTGCTCGTGGATCACGCATGACGCGCCAACGTGACACCAAGACATTTTCGATGTACGAAGACGCCATGATCCTCCGTGTTGGGCTCCTCGTGGGCCGAGAACGTTCATTTCCCGATGCTTTGATTGCCGAAGTCGCCCGGAGAGATGCCGGTGTCGTGGCCAGTTACGCCGAGATCGACATCACCTCCATCGACAAACCACCCCCGTACGACGTGATCGTCGATCGCATCTCGCACGAAGTCACGTGTTATCAGCCCATTCTGAAACTCGCTGTTCTCGAAGGCACCCGCGTTGTGACCAATCCGTTCTGGCGCATCGCCGACGACAAATTCTTTGGCACAGCCCTCGCCGCACGCCTGGGCGTTCACGTCCCCAAAACTGTCGTTTTGCCATCGAAATCGTACGTCCAGGGCGTTTCGGCCGAATCCTTGCACAATCTCCGATTTCCGCTCGATTGGGAAGGCGCTGTTGAAAGGCTTGGTTTCCCCATGTTCATCAAACCGCATTGGGGCGGCGGATTTCGCGATGTATCGCGCGTCGATTCCATGGAAGATTTGTGGCGCGCTTATAACAAATCCGGGACGTTGACCATGATCGCCCAAGAAGCCATTCAATGGTCGCAATACGTGCGGTGCATCGTCATTGGCAAAGAAGAAGTGCGTCCAGCCTTGTGGGATCCACGTCTCGGACATTTCGATCGGTATATCCGGGCCAATGAAACAATGCCCGAACTCGCTCCCGAGCTATTGACGCGATGTTGTGACGACGCGCGTACGATTTGCAAGGCACTGGGTTACGACATGAATACCGTCGAATTGGCCATTCGAGACGGTATTCCTTACGCGATCGACTTCATGAATTTCACGCCGGATTTCGATATCACTTCGCTTGGGCCAGACCATTTCCGTTGGACCGTCGACAAAATGGCCGATCTCGTCATTCGTTTGGCTCGCGAAACTCCACCACCACGCGCCATGAATTGGCGTGATGTCATGCGTTGAGGGGCGAAACATGCAGGAACGCGCGAATACATGCATGCGGTGATGGGGTTGCCCGGTTTTCAGGCGTGGCGAAAGCGGGTCTCGAAGAACCTTGGCGAGTACCTTCGAACGAAGTCGATTGAAAGAATTATTCGGCTGCCAATTCTTCAGGCGCTTGCGCTCCATCACGGAACGACGGACGACGAAGTCCAGACGGTGGAACGAGGTGCTTGCGCTTGATCATTTCCACCAACGTCGTGCGATTGACCCCCAAAAGCTGAGCCGCACGATTCTTGTTCCAGCCCGTGCGCTCGAGCGCTTGCAAAATAATTCGCGTCTCGAACGATTCGACAGCATTCTTCAAATCGACCCCATTTGCCGGCAACGAACGCAAAAGAAGCGACATGTCCACCGGCTCGGACTTGCGCATCTCGGAAGGCAAATCCGCCATCGTTACGTACGGGCCGTGCGCAAATGCCACAGCGTGCTCGACCGCGTGCTCCAAACCTCGAGCGTTATCGAAGAAAACGTGCGATTCGAGCACCAAACGCGCCTCGGGCGACAAACCACGCAAATCCGTCCGCCGCGCCCGCGACGCGGACAGGTCGAAGAAGTGCTGAATCAATTCGGGCAAGTCGTCGCTACGATCGTGAAGCGAGGGCACGCAAATGACGTCTTTCACGAACGGCTCGAAAAGTTCGCTGCGGAAATGCCCTGAAGCAACATCACTATCGAGCATCCGTTCGCTACAAGCGAACACGCGTGCTGGTGCGTTGCTCTGATCGACAAAAGCGAATTGGTACAACAATTCCTGCATTTCGACGCTCAAACATTCAATGGCGTCGACAAACAAGGTCGCATTCGTCGCGTCTTCGACGATCCGCCGCAGTTTGGCCGCATCAATGTCCGAATCAGCACCAGAAAGCACAATAAAGGGGCGGGTGCAAAACGGCCCCAACTCGTGCATCAACCGGGCCAAAAAACGCTTGCCCGTACCAGGAGCACCCACGAGCAGAACAGGCGTATTCTTCAGCGTGGCTTCTGCTATCGCTACCCCCGTGCGCACGATTTGCGGACTGCGTCCAACAATACGCAACGATATGGCAGTAGAAACTTGAATGATCGAACGATTGCCCGGTGAGACTTGACGTCCTTCGTACGAACTTGCCGCAACGGTCATGATCGGCCCCTCCTTCATTTGTCAGGAGTTTCCTGAGCAACCGTCGTGCCACGTGGACGTATCGCCGCATTCCGAGGATTATATGAAATACCTGGGTCAATATTAACCCAGCTGTGTGTTCTGTATGGGACCAAGTTAGTCGTCTGTCGGATTCTCGATCCTCCCACGGCGGGTTATTTTGGACCCAGTTGGGTCAGACTTGACCCGCTTTGCCCGACGGAACATTGACATCGCCACCCCACATCCTAGGAATAGGATAGCATTTGACGCAGAGCGTGTGTTTTCATCCTTGGCGACACGACAAGCGCATCCACTATCTTGCTCGATCGTCGGGGGCGCGGTCTCGGGCCCGCCGAAACCGACGCCTTTCAGCGTAATTTTCTGCACCGCATCGTTTGGATCATTGGAAGCCACGAAAAGCGTTGCTTCGAACGGACCATTTTGGGTGGGAATGAACCGAATGGCTGAATCGAAGGTAATGCCGGTGTCGACATCGGCGGACAAATCCCACGCGGGAAAAAGGTCCGGACTGCTCGAAACGAACGTGACTTTGGCCCGTGCTTCACCGGCGTTCCAAATGCCAAACCCCGTGAGTGCTTTTTGACCGACTTCGACATCCCCAAAATCGATTTCACTGACCGAAACCACGACATCAGGAAGCGGCACATGCACGCGCTGTTTGTCGAAAACCCATTTCGTTTGCGTTATCGGAAAAGCAATCGGAATATCGACAATCGGAATATTCCATTTTTTTCCCAAAAGCTCGACCCAAAATGCCGGAATGAGGTGAATGACGCCGTCGTAATCAACGGTGCCTTCCGGATGGACGTCCAAGTCGATCGCCGGACCATTGAGGTATTTCGTCGACGTTTCACCGTCCGGCGTCGTGATATCGCCTCCCGACACGGGATTTCCGTCTGCCGTTTCGATGACCATTCGTTCTGTCTTGTACGTCGCGGCCAATTCCATCGCGAGATCGACTAAGATGCCCCCATCGATTCCGGGAATCGATCCGCCGACGATATCGCCAATACCAACTTGAATGATCGTGACGGGCATGGTTTTACTCGACAAGGTTACCCCTGGGTCGTACCCCCACGTATCGAATACCTGCTCGCCTTCCACCTGAAAATCGAATTGCGGAATGTACGGAACGTCCCCCGTCCAATCATAATTTTTGCCCGCAATCGTCACGTGGATCTTGGCTTGCGCCCCAAGCTCCGCGCCATAATGAAACGCGACCAAACCGCCATCAAGCTTTCCTGGCGTGCGCAAGACGAGCGCATCCGGCCAGCTCGTTTCCAATGATCCTGTGAGCCCCACGCGGGTGTTGGCATAAACGCCCGCCCACAAATGAAGTTGCAAGGGCGAGTTTGCCGGAACCCAACCCGTATCGAAGCTCCACTCGATCGGCAACGTATCACTACGCGAAAATGTAATTGGCGCCGTCTTGCACCAATCAGGATCGGCATCGCAGCCAATCGCCACAATCTCTGCACGAGCGGATCGAGGAATGGCCAACGCAGCGAGTGCGAGCAAGGCCGCAGGGAAAACACGTCGCGATGTGAAAAGGCGGAAGCTCATGGCGACGCATTATCGTCGCTCTCCCACAAAAAAGCCAACCCTTCTAACGAGAACCCATTACCGCCCCAACAACGACCGCCACGATCGCCAACGCCGTCCCAATCGCAATCCAAATCCAGCGTTTTGTCGACGAATGGCTCTGTGGATTCAAAATCGGTGCCGTCGTGCGTTTGTCTTGGACGATGTCGACAACCTGCCGCGCTTCTAACGCCGCATCACGCAGTTCCAGCTCCGTATCTTTTTCTGCCAACTCCCGGGCATCTTCCGCAGTCACTGGTCGCGGCGCCACAACATGCGTTCCGTGCCGAGCTGCGGACAACGCTTCCGCAAGCGCGCGTGCCGTCGGATATCGATCCGCAGGCTCTTTGGCCAAAACACGAAACAACACCGCTTCTTGCGCCGATGAAATGTTTCGCTCGGGACTCACATGACGCGCAGATGGAATGGGCTCCATCAAGTGCGCATTCATCGTGTGTATCGGATTCTGTGCTCGATATGGCACGCGCCCCGTGAGCAACTCGAAAAGGATCACACCGGCAGCGTAGATGTCACCACGATGATCGACATCGTCACCTCGCGCTTGCTCCGGCGACATGTATTCGGGCGTGCCCAGAATAAAATCGCGTTCGGTAAGAGAAACCCCGGAAGACCCTGGATGAAGGGTTTTACCAAGACCAAAATCGACAACCCACACCATCGGCACTCGCCCCGCAGCAAAGTCGCCTTGCACGATCACATTCCCCGGCTTGAGATCACGATGCACGAAACCTGCCGCGTGTGCAGCTCCCAAGGCCGCACATATTTGCAATGTGATTTCCACGGCTTGATCGGTCGTTGGATTGCCTTCTCGTAACGCAGCATCGAGCGATCGCCCTTCGACGTATTCGAGCACGAGCACCGGAAGGTCGTCATGCTTCGTGACGTCCAACAACCGCACGATGTGGTTACCTTCGAGGTGTTTCAGGATCGTCGCTTCACGCTCGAACCGGCGCGTGATCTGTTCGTCATAACAAACGCTACGATGAATGACTTTGAGTGCCACGCGCACACCGTCACTCGTACGGCGAGCCGCATACACGATGCCGCTCGCACCTTCGCCAAGACTACGATCCACGACGAACCGGCCATCGACAACCGTGCCAGCTTCCAGTCGCTCAGACGAAAATTCTGACTGCACTCACGGGCCTCCATCCTTACGACCACTCGGTGGCGACGATGACGAACCAACGGGAGAAGGCATAGGTTTGTCCGTTGAAGCTCCTAGCGTCGTTGCGGTGAGACACGCGCGGACGATCTTCGGCGATAATTCGACAGGATCGAGCACCGCGGCAGGGTCGGCCTCGCGCCATGAAAGACAAGACGTTTCCGCCAAACCCAACGCATCGAGCGCCACATACGCTTCCACGAGTTTTTGGTGGATGAGCGCCAACTGCGGACGACTCAACGCTCCGCTGCCAAGAAGCCGATTGCCACGACCAACGGCATCGACGTACCGACCGTTGTGCACATCGGCGGCGAGCAACGGTAGTTCGACATCGGTGCGTCGTTGCGCGTCACGAGCGTATCCCGCGCCTTCAGAACGCACGAGCGCTGCCGCCGCTGCCGCCTCTTGTTTGCCCTCGGCCGTCAATTCGAGGTCGACGAGCGGAACGAGAACGAGTTCGCCGCGACGTAACGGATGCGTGCCTAGGTGGTTGTACCGATCGAGCATCCATGCTTTGTCGCGATCACCAAGCAAACGGTACGCAACCGTAAGAACTGAATCTCCTGCGGCTGCGACATAACGGAGATTGTAAGGCACGACGATCTCTTGACCTTCGGTCGGCGAGATCCACGACTTGGCTTTGTTCGCGAACGCGAGCACATCACTACGATCTGAAGATCCAAGAAGCGAAGCCGCCAGCACTGGCCAGGTTTCTCCCGCGGCCACTCGATGATGACCAAGCGCTGGGACCTCGAGGCGCATGCCTGGAGCTATCGCAATGCCGCGGCCGTTATCGAGTCCATTGGCGGCGACGAGGATCTGTTCGGCTTCCACGCGTCCGTACACGCGTTCGGCAATCCGTGCGAGTGTTTCACCGGAACGAACGATGTGCGGGAAGGCATCGGCGCCACGGGGCGTTAACGTCGCGATCATGACGAGAAGAGCGATGCGTGTGACGGGTTTCGTCTTGTCGCGAGAGGTTCGTCGAAAGAAACTGCCAAACATGTGCGGAGCCACGATACCAGAGACGCGTGGCTGTTGCAGCTTCTGCACATGCAGGATCAGCGGCCGCTCGTCCAGCTTGCTCGGACCAGCGCAGTCCGATACGGTTTCATTTCAGGCCGCAGGTGGGGCGGCAACACGAGGGTTAGATCATGACGAACCCGAAACGTGATGACCGGTCGATGGATGAGCAGATGCCTGCGGAGGTCGAACTTCGCAGCATTGGTTTGTCTTTCACCCTTGGCGCGGGTAAGAATTTATCGCGCTCGTGGCAAAGGGAATTACGTACGGAATCGGAGAGTCGTTTTCGAGCCACCGTTAGCCGCGACAGCCTCGAAATCAGTTTCAGTCCTCCGATTTTGATCGATGCACAATGGCCGGCGATGAACATGCAGCTCGGCGGTGTGAAGCGGGAATTTTCAACCGGGAAGACGACGGCATTTCTCGGCTCCATTCATGGTGTCACGGAAGGATTGATCGATTATTCGAATGATGCAAAAAGGGAAGTGTGTGCATTGATTACTACGGGCGTTACGGGAACAGCGATGGCCCAAACGGGATACAATCCCATGCAGGACCCGCATATTGTTTCAACGCTTGAAACGTTGGGTGATCATTTTCGCCAAGAGCCACAGAAAAGCCCCTCCGAGATCGCATACAGCGATTTCGGCGCTCCGCGGGTGGACATGAACATGGTCATGAAGACCGATTTTCGTCATATCGAGAAAAATGCGGGACTGGCTGTGCGCAGTGGAACCACCATTGACGTATCGATTTTGGGGCACGGTAATTTGGCGACGATCATGGCGTCGCGCACGACGGCGGAAAAAGTAAACGCTGCGAAGATCGATTCAGTAACGATTGTCAGTGATGGCATACTCGTCATCGTGAGCGACAAACCCATCGCGTATCTCGACCGTATGCGTATCGATCGCGGTGGAGCCGTGGCGCTCGAAAAATTGCGCCTCGAAGGGGTGGCTGGAGAAGTGGCGGGCATCGAAACGTTGATTCGAGTCATGGCGTCGGCAATTCAATGGACGGCAAGCGGCAGTTGTTTGGACGACGGAATGACGATGGCGATGAATTCGCGAGAAGCGCAAGCGAAAGTCATACCGGACGTGGTGCGTATCCAAATTGAAAAAACGCTCACGAATGGAGTGAAGGAACTCCTCAGGGCAAATCGGGCGGCGGTACCGGAAGTCGACATCGAGGAGGTGTTTCTCGCTTGAATCGGAGCAAGAAGAATTCACTGTTTATTTGACCCCAAGGCCCACACCGGCAACAATACGCCCAGCGATGTCCTCGAGTGCCCTGCCCGAAGCGGTTCGTAAACTGCTCGCTCTGCCCGATGGCGAGCGTCGAATCGGAACGTTTCGCCTCGAACGGCAACTCGGTCGCGGAGGGTTTGCCCCGGTGTGGCTCGCGGAAGAGATGGCTGGCACCACGAAGTTGCGCCTTTCCGCGGTCAAACTCTTCGCACTGGATGCGGGGGGTGATTTTGCCCGCCAAGCGATTATTGATGAGGCGGCACGGTTATGCCGTGTCGAACATCCGAATGTCGTCAGGTTTTACCAGCTTCCGTTCGATGAAACGCGCGGGGTGATTGGGCTGGCGATGGAGTACGTCGCGGGTGAAACGCTGGGAGAACGGCTGCGGGACAAGGAAACGTTATCGATCAAAGAAACGCTCGACGTGGGTATTGCTGTCGCTTCGGCGCTCGTTGCAGTACATGGCGCGGGCCTCGTGCATCGCGATTTGTCGCCAGCCAACGTTGTCGTGGACGTGGCTCAAATTGGTTCACCGGCCGCGTACAAGATTATCGATTTCGGAATTTCTGCGGCGCAACCTCACCGCGATTCGCCCACGTTGACCATTCAAAAACGTCCAAAAGACAGCGATCCCAAATTTCGTTCGCCACTCGAAGCCATTGGTGGAAAACGCGGGTACGTCGATCCGGAATGTTGGCGAGACTTGGCATCAGCCACGAGCGCCAGTGATTTGTATTCTCTGGGCGCGATGCTTTTCATTTGTTTGTCGGGGCGCATTCCTGCCGCTGGTGAAGGCCCGCTCGATGCAGATATTTTGCATGGCCGTAGAAAATCTCCACGCGTTTCGCTGCTGGCGAGAGACGTGCCCGCAGCGGTCGTCGACTTGATTGCCGAATTGCTGGAACCGAATCCCGACAATCGTCCACGCTCGGCGGAAGTCGTGGCCCTCGAGCTGGAACGCGTGCGTAGTGCAATCATTGGGCGTCGACGTGAATTGCCTCCAGAGAGCGACGGGCCTTTTCGGGGTCTCGAACGCTTCGAAATGGCTCACCGTGACGTCTTTTTCGGTCGCCGCGTGGAAGTGGCTGGTGCGCTCGAAGTCTTGCGCATGCGTGGACTCGTCGCTTTGCTCGGTCCAAGCGGCAGTGGAAAATCTAGTATGGCACGGGCCGGTATTTTGCCGGCGATTGCCGATGGGGCGCTTGGCGGACCGTCGTCATGGGACACGGTGGTCATATCGCCCGGCATGGATCCGCGGCAAATAGTGACCACGGCGCTTTTTCATATTGGCGTCGGGCAGGACTGGTCGCCCGATCAAGCGGCGGCACGAATCGAAGCCTGGTTGTCCGAAAATCGCCGGGGCCTCGTTTTGCTCGTCGATCAGCTGGAAGAAATTGCCACGCTCGCCCAAGGTTCGTCCGGTACGAGTCAAACGTGGACGCTCGATCTTCTGGCGCGTCTCGGCGAACGACCATTTCCTGGTTTACGCGTCGTGGTTACGGCGCGACGGGATTTGCTCGATCCAATTTTGGCCCATGAAGCCATGGGTCGCGTCCTCACGCGTGGCGCAGTGCTCGTCTCGCCATTGGGATCGGCGGCTTGGGGGGAAGTCATCGATGCGGCGATCGAGAGTTATGGTTATTCTTTTGAAACGCCCAAATTACGCATTGAATTGCTGGAAGCTTTGGAATCGACGGCAGGCTCGATGCCACTGGTTGAATTCGCTCTACGCGAACTGTGGTTAGCGCGTGATCGGGACCAGAAAAAAATCACCGCGACGGGATTACAAACACTCGCGGGTTTTTCCGGTGCACTGTCCAAACACGCCAACGACACGTTCGATCGTGCGGTCCGGCACGCAGGCACCGAACGGGTTGTAGAACGAGTGCTCTTGGGTTTGACGACACCGGCTGGCGCACGCATGACGCGACCCACCAAGGAATTGGTGCAGGAAGTCGGCCCTGCGGCGAGTGTGGTCATTCAGGTGTTTGCCGATGCCCGACTGCTCTTGCGCGAAATCGAACGTCGTAAAGACGGTGAAATCGAACTCGTCACCTTGGCCCATGAAGCGCTTTTGGTGCATTGGGAACGATTACGAGCCTGGGTTGCCGCCGAACGTGAAGCCCGGTTGATACTCGAAGACTTCGAGGAAGCCGCCAAACGGTGGCACGAAAATCCGGACCCGGAAACGTTATGGCGAAGACGGCGGCTATTGCTATTGGAAGAAGTTCTAAAGCAACGCGCCGTGCGTCTCGAAGGACCTGCCAAACGGTTTTACCAGACAAGCCGTTCGGCATCGCTGCAAAGTCGCATCATCAGCACAGTCGTGCTCGTCTTGGTGGTTGTTGCCAGTATCGTCGCGTGGACGATTTATGTCGATTTGGAGGCGAAACGCGCCATTGCCGAGGCGGAAAAAGCCGATGCGGACGCGCACGTAGCGCTCGTGGAAGCACGCGAAGCCAAAGCGCAAGCAGACGCCGAACGGGCCAAAGGACTGCAACGGGCTGCAGAAACACGCGAAGCGGAAACGAAGGCGGCATTAACGGCGCTCAAATTCGTCAAACGCGCACTCGAATCGCAAGGCCCCTTGGCCGAAGGACCGACGAAACATCCCAATTCACTCGATCCGACTGTCGTACGCGAAATCGACGAATACCTTTTGCAGCGCGAACGAGAAAGCGTTCCGCTCCCACCTCAACTCGAAGAAATTCTTCGCGAGGTGGACAATGTGCCGAATTCGGCTGTTGCCGCGAATACGCCAACGGAAAGCCATGGACAATTAAACATTCCGCCGACGCCGAATACCGGACCTCCAGCGACGGCGATGGTCAGGGGCCAAGCGTATGCAAAATTGAACGACGCCAAAAACGCCGCTGCTACATGCGGCAACAAGGACGACCCGAAAGCGCCGAAAGGCTCGGGCAAGGTTGCTTTGGTGATCGACGGATCGGGTCAGGTGTCTTCGGTCGCCCTTGATGCCCGTTTCGTAGGCACGACCGTCGGTGCGTGTGTGGATCGGGCATTTCGACAGATCTCGGTACAGCCATTCAAGGACAAACCCGTCACCGTCTTGTGGTCGTTTACGGTGCAATGAAGTGACATTGATCGTCTGAAGTTTGTACATTTGGACGAACTGTCGACTCGGACGAACCATTCTATTTAGACGAACTGTCGACTCGGACGAACCATTCACATTCGTCGATTTGGTCTTGCGCGCTAAAAGTGTACGTGCCAAACGTATCGCATGAGTTCGCAACGAACAGCCTGGCATTTCCACTTCACCCTCGTGATTCGTGACGGAAGGTGTTCGTGGGTTGACGTTCGCGATGAAGTTGCACTGTCGGAGGAGCGACCGAGAATGGATTATTTGTTCATGCGCCGAGTGAAAGACCCATCACCGGACGATACGGGTAAAACCCTGAAACGAATGTGGCCGCTCATTCCGCAAGAGGCGGTTGCCGAGTTCAAGAGTATTGGTCGTCCGTATCGAGACCGAGCTCTGGATCGGCTTTTCGGGTATCTGCACATGTATTACGCGGACAACTCGAAATTGGCTCGCCACGCGGATCTTGTGGGTTTTCTCATCGTCCCATGTCGCACGCCAACGCTCGATACCGACGTTCGAGAAATGCAGCTGCAATATAAGGACATGCAGGAAGGCTACTGGGAGCTTACGGGCGGGCTCTTCCGCATGTACGTCATCGAGATCGACCGGGTGGGGGACACGGAACCGGACGGCGTGCTAAAGTCGTTTGGGCACTGCGACAAACTGACGGACGAAGCGCTGCAATTCTGGGCGAATCAGCTAGGTACGAAGGAGGCCAACGTGGACGCACAAAAGCTTGAAGGGTTCAACGAGATCGTCGATCGGTTTTTGTCTTCACTGCCGCACGACAAACTTGCTTCCATGCTGACGCGCGAAGAGCGGCTCGCGGGTCTCGCACCGCAGGAACGCCTCGCGGGTCTCGCACCGCAGGAACGCCTCGCGGGTTTGTCTCGGGATGAACTTCTATTGGCCATGGCTGACGACGACCTGCGACAGCTACCTGACAGTTACATGGCCACGTTCCCCGAATCTGTGCGTGAAGCCGTTCGCCAACGTCTCGCCACGTAGCGCGACGCCTCAAAACTCGCGCTTCGAATCCAACAAAATCGTCACCGGGCCGTCGTTCTCGACAAACACCCGCATATCCGCTCGGAACCGCCCTGTTTGTACCGGCGCACCCGCAGTTTTACACGCCGCGACAAACTCGTCGTACAACGCCTCCGCCTTGATCGGCTCCATCGCCTTGTCGAAGCTCGGCCTTAGCCCGCGTCGCACATCCCCGAACACCGTGAACTGACTGATCACCAAGAGCGACCCGCCGACGTCGCCGAGGGCTTTCGTCATACGCCCCCGTTCGTCCGGAAAGACCCTTAAGTTCACGACCTTGTTCACTGTGTAGTCGAGGTCCGATCGCTCGTCGTTCTCACCGGCCCCGACAAACACCACGAGCCCTTGATTGATCCGACCGATGACTTCGCCGTCCACTTCCACACGTGCCGACAAGGCACGTTGCACGACCGCTCGCATGATGTTTCAGCCAAGTCCGAGTTCTTTGGCGAGCTGGTTCGTGATCTTGAAGTATGCCCCGCGATCGTAGCGCTGGTTCAAGATGTGAAAATCTTTCTTGTTCAATCCTACGCATCCAAAACAATACGTGCATTCGGTGCAGTCGATTGATTTGTACACATACGAACACTGCGTGCATCGTTCACTTGCCACGCAGTGGTTGCAGCGCACGAGGTCATGACTCGTACGACAATGTGTACTGTCCGCACAACGTTGCGAATCGACACAGTAGTGACACCGAGACAAACCCTTCGAGTTTTTGCAAAAGGTGCAGTCGATGCAACGTTCGCATCCGACACATTGCACACATCGTTCGTTCTCGGTTCGGGCTTCGGCGGATTGGAGCAGCTTACGTAGTTCTGCTTCGAACTCGGCTTTGTTCATGAGATCGGCTGGTTTGTCGAATCGGATCGGCCACTCACCTTACGACGTAGTTGAGCAGCGGCTTCACGGGTTGGTTGTTCCTCGGCAAACTCTTCGATCCGGCGCAAACGAGACTCGAGCACTGCCCGTCGTTTGGGCGAATCGCACGTGAGCATCAACGCGCCGAGTGCGTCGCGTACGAACGCTTCGTCGCTGTGTTCGAGCAGTTTCAGGTGCACGTCTTGATCTTCGGGAAACGGAAAACCTGCAGCCAGGAATTCGTTTGCGGCTTTCGTGATTTGCGGACGACCTTCGGCACCGAGCAATTTGCCGAGCAGCTTTTGTCGTTCGAGCTCACGAGGCTCGACGTTACGCGGAGTCGGAGCAGTTACGACACGGTTTGGTTTCGGTGTCGTTTCTTGCTTGCTCTTGCCATTGGCCCCAGCGCCAGCGTCAGCGGACACCTTGGGCGCAAAAAGCGCTTCAAGCGCCGCACGATGGTGTTTGTCCGCGCGATTTTGTTCCCCCTTCGGTTCGTTCCGGTTTGCACTCCCGTTTTTCGGAGTACGCGCAGCCGGCGCAATTTCGGGGTTATGCCAGACCTTCGTTTCGTCTTTTCGTATCCGACGCATCACCACTTCGTCCTTGCTGTTTTCATGAAGGTCGACGGCGGGTTTGCGTGTGCGCCGTCGTCAGGGGACAGGCCGAGGCAAGATACGCTCCGCGTGCAATGTGACGCGGTGGTTCCTCCTCAGAGGGAGACATTGCTCGTAGGGTGGTGTTCTCGAGCGCTCTGGCGTTTCGTGCAGGACGTGCACGCTTACGAGTGCAACGCGCGTGCGTCGAGAATCCCCTCTGTACCACACCGATCCATGAACGCCGCAGAAAATTAGGCCCACCTCCAAAGCTCGTGAAATAAAGCGAATCGAAGGCTCGCCAATCGTTCCCGTCGGGACGCGAAGCGATGGGTGGACCACCCCGACACGGTGTTGACCGTGCGGTGTTTTCTGCTCTTGGAGGCTCGTCATGGTTTGGGGTCGAAACAATCGAATCAAGCGGACAGTGGGACTTGCACTTGCGGCGCTTTTCACGCTCGCCGCACCGCTCGCGTCGAACGACGCGCTTGCCGCCGAACCGACGGCGAAAGCGGAAACCGTCAAGGCGGACAAGGCGCCCACGAAGAAGGCCAAAAAGCGTGGCAAGACTGCAAAACAGGGCGCGACCGCTGCAACTCCCAAGAAGCCGCGTACGTCGACCAAGAGCCCGGAAACAACCACGGTGTCCACAACCCATGCGGGCGACGCTGGGGTTGTTCATGCCAAACAGGCCCCGTCCAAGTCGACGGGCACTACGGTGAAAACGTCGACCGCGCCTGTGAAAAAGCCGGTCACGAGCGCACCGATCAAGGGCAAGCCGCACGCGGCCAAGAAGGCTCCCAAGGAAGCAACCGAAGGGAAAGCGTCGACGCGCGCTGCTGCAACGTCGAAGAAAGCATCGGCGCGAGCTCCTGGTGCCAAGCGCAAAACGGGCAAGAAGTCCGACGGAGACGCGGAACGTCCACCTTGTTTTGCAGCTTCGATCGCGATCGATCGAAACGGTTTGGAAAACGAATCGTTTTCCTTGCTCGACTGCAAAGGCAAACCGCTCGATGCCGCGCGTGAAAAACTGAGCGTTTTGGCGCGGCCGTGGGGCACGCCACGTCCAGTCATCGAGCCGCCCAAGAAGTCGAAGAAGCCGGCAAAACATCAGGTTAGCAAAGACAAACCCGGTGAATTGACAGCGGAAACGGGAGAAATTGCGCCCAACGTGCGGCTGCTCGATGCGGGTCTGCTCACGCGTATCGACACGATTTCGAAGCACTTCAAGGGCAAACACATCTCGCTCGTGAGCGGCTACCGTCCGCGCAGCCGAGGAAGTTTGCACCAGACAGCACGCGCTATCGACATGCGTGTGGTTGGCGCGAGCAACGAAGAGGTCGTCGCGTTTTGCAAGACAATCACCGATACAGGCTGTGGATACTACCCAAACAGCTCGTTCGTCCATGTCGACGTACGCGCTCCGGGGACGGGTTCGGTGACCTGGATCGATGCATCGGGTCCAGGAGAATCGCCGCGTTACGTCGCCGCATGGCCTCCTCCGCCCGAAGCGAAAGCGCCCGATGCCGATGTGCATGACGGTGCCACGCCCGAAGGCATCGAAGACGAAGTCATGCGCGAAGCGACGAAGCCTGCGCCGAGTGCGTCCGGACCAACGACAGCTCCAGCGACAAACTCTACGGGGACGGAAGCGATTCCGAAGGTTACCAAGGAAGCCGATCCCAAAGACCCCGTGCCTGGTGCTGCGACAAACCACCCCCCGGCCAAACCCGAGGCCGCTCCTCCAGCTTCTCCGACTGCTCCGCACGCAGGTTGAGCTGGGGTTTTTCACCCCAGACCCTACGAGGGGCTCCGCGCCCCTCGACCCGCGCCAGGCAGAGGCCTGGACCTTATGTTGAATCGACCGCGATGCGGTCGGTTCAAAATCAATCAATTTTTGTGAGAGCTTCGAGCGTTTCGTCGAATGCGGTAATCATCGCGTGGGGCGGGAGTGTGCGAAGGCGCTGTTGCAATTGCACAAAACGCCACATTTGCGATTCTCGACCACGTTTGAACATGGCCCAAGGATCACCATGGTTTTGCTTGCAGACGATAATTGATTGAAAATTGTCGATCTTATCGGCAATGGTAATAGCTTGGGCTTCCCACGGATTTTTCGAGAATTGCTCGAGATACCGCTGCTTGCGTTCTTCCCAAGCTAGCGATTTGTCGCTTTCAGTGACCGCAGTCACGAGACACGAAACACGCTCGCCAAAGAGTTGCGAGATATCGTGCGCCGTGACACCGCAATCTTCAATCGAATCGTGCAGAGCACCAGCCGCAACGACTTCGTCGTCAAATCCGTGACGAGCCAGGATAATCGAGACACCTGCCAGGTGGCTCATGTACGGCACGTCGACGCCGGGATATTTTCGCTTTTGATCGCGATGCCACACGGCGGCTTGATCGAGCGCGCGCTTGAGAAGGGGGATCATGGTGGAGGCAGGATAGTGCAAGCTGTCGCGATATGCGACGCGGTTTTCCGTAGATGTTGTTTCGTGCAAAAAAAACTCGCCAGCGCAGTGCAAGTCGATCCAAGATGCGCGCATGCGCATCACTCGGATGGAGCTACACGACATCGGACCTTTTGACGACGCGGTTCTGGAGTTTCCAGAATCGACGGGCAAAGGCGAAGTGGTTCTATTCGAGGGACCGAACGGGTGCGGAAAAACAACGATTGCGGAAGCGATTGCCGTTCTCGTTGGGATGTGGGGGACGAATCCCCTTGCAGGTATGCTTAATGGTCCATTGTTATGCTTCCCATTTGGCAGTTTTTGTAGGAGACTCCGTGGCACATGCTGGACTGCAAAACTTACGATCAATGATGGTATTTTTTGGAACAAGCTCGTATACCAGAACAATCCCGCAGAGCCTTTCGCCGCGAATTCATTAGCTGGGTTCGACCCTATTCCCAAGCCGAACCTCGATGCGCGTCCAAATCCCATGTCCTGGGCGCCATTCGCCTACAAAGGTCATTCCCCCAGTGCGGACATCGCCTGCGAAGGGCCTCGCACCATTGCTGATGATCCAATGCTAGGAGCCCTTTCATTTGGTCGGGAAAAGCCGGCATCCACGAAATTTGGCCAATTTCTCATCAATACGGAATACGAACGAATTCAGAGCAAACTCTATGCAGCCGAAAAAAACAGCTCGGAAGACGCCAGCTCTTTCGAACGATTGGCTAATTCTAGACACGAGATCCTCGATCGCATTCAATATGCTTTATCGCGTGTGCTCGATCGACATGTGCGCATCGAGTTCCCCGTTGGTCATAATGCGCCGCGAATTCTTTTCAACGACCAAGAAGTACCTATCGATTTGCTCGGCGAGGGTATGCGCAACACGATATCGTGGCTTGCCGATTTGATGATTCGCCTCGAGCGTATCAATTGGGCCGACAAAGAACGTTCACCTTTCGACCAAGATTTTTGGCTGATTCTCGACGAAATCGAAGAAAGCCTTCATCCGCGCATGCAGGCGCGTATCCTTCCCGCGTTACGCGACCTTTTCCCAACCGCGCGCATTTATGCCACTACGCATTCGCCGTTTGTCGTTGCATCAGCGGGCGAAGGAACCGTTTTTCGTATCAAACCCGATCCCAAAACCGGCCGCGTGTCCGGCAAGATCGAAGCCGTGAAACTCGAACATGGCCAATCCCTCGAATGGGTCGTTTCAGAGATTTTCGATGCGCCATCGGGGTTTGTCGATGACGAAACACGAAGCGCGCTCGACATTCACGAACGCGGGATTCGAACCATCCGAGCAAAACAAGAGGTCGATTGGGACGGTTTTACCAAGGCGCGGGATTTTCTCCTCAGCCTAAACGAAGAGGTGTGCACAGTCGTATCCATGCGCGAAGTTCCCGTCCGATCATTGATTGCGGAAAAACTTCGTGAGCGTGCCGCATGAATCGACTCGATCGACAAACGGCTCCGCCCTTTTGGGCAGACAAGGAGCGCCAATACCTAGATCGGAGCATCGACGCAGGAGAGGCTCTGTGCAAGTGGACGAAAGACACCAAAACTATTGCGACGTGGTTTCATGAAGGCGTTCGTCCAATTGGCGATCCTGCCAATTGCGCTTATTGTGACGGGAGTCTTGGAGAAACCTCGAGCGAGACGATCGATCACTTCATTCCGTGCCATTTCGATCGTACGTTCGGTCTTGCGTGGACCAATCTGTATCCAGCTTGCCAAGCATGCAACACGGACTTCAAGGGCAGTAAATGGTCGTGCAAGCTCCTTCGGCCAGATGTCGATCCCGTTGAAGATTGGATTGCATTTGATCCCGACAGCGGACGACTTTACCCAGCTCCCGAATTCGATCGCCGTACTCGTGCACGCGTGCGATTGACGATTGCCGTGTTCGGTCTAAATGATCCGATACGTTGCAGATCACGTCGCCGGGTTTTGAAAAGCATTGAGAATGCCACCAAAACGGTGGATCAGGAGTCCTTGCAAGCCTATGCGAAAGAAGGGCCTTATCGGCTCGTTTCGCGGCTGTTCGTTGCGTCGCGGTCGTAGCTGCCGGCAATTTTCACACCTTCAACAACACCGCCACACACGGCTCGCCCGTCGCTCGTGTAATCGCCTGCGCATAGAGCGATACCTGACGCGTATAGATTGGCCGCGCACGAACGATCACCCGGTCCGTTTTGAAATCCACCACGGTCCAGCCATTTTGGTCGCGAAATGCCAAATCCACGATTCCTTCCATCAATGTTCCGTCATCCATCACCAAACTAAGCGGCGTTTCCCGTCGGCATTCCCCACGCGCATCCGCCTGCCGCGCACGTACCAAAAGCGGGTGTTCGAGCGCCGCGAGCACCGCACGCGCCGCCGCCTTGGCCTCGTGGTCTGTCGCGCCAAACAAACGCGCCGACAACGCCGCCGCCGCTTCGATCGTCGCCGAATCCGCCGAGAGTGACACCTGCGACAATGTCGCGTGCACGATTTCGCCAAATCGCGAACCCGACGGACGATCCGCTTCCCGTTGCACCTCCAAAATGGGAACATCCACGGGTTCGTCCACCATCAATTCCGCCCGTTCGGTCACCGTTTGCATCGTATGACGAGGTTTCGCCGCTCGTTCACGGTCGGCCGGTTTCTCGCGTGCCCATTGACGATATCGCTCGAGGTCCTCTTCAACCGCTCCAACCGGTGCGTCTTTACGCAACAAATCTTCCCGACGCACGCCAAAGGATGGCTCGCGTTCAATATCGAGCAAACGTACGTCCCACCAAACGACGTCGTGCGCTTCCGTCGACGAACCATTCTCCGGTAAACAATAACGACCCGGACGAACCGTTCGTTCCGACGGACCCAAGCCACGCGGACGCACGAGAACCGTATCCTCGCCAAACTCGGGACAACCAGGCGCCCGCCCTGCAATGGGCCGCGTCCCGATGTTGGGCGCAATGACCCGGTGAATCGGTCCCACCCATGACGCTGCAGGAAATGAAGGGTCATCACCTACCGCAGGAATGACGATCAAATCGCGCGCACGCGTCGCCGCGACATACACGAGACGCACGCCTTCCGCTTCATCCCGCTTCGCCTCCAATTCTTCGTTTTCGACCAAGTCCCACGGTGCGAGACCTCCAAGGCGTAACGCACAAAGCCCCCGAGCAGAATCCACAAATCGGTTTGTCGCTTGCGCGCCCAATCGAGCGGTCACGTCGGCCAATACGACAACCGGGAACTCCAAGCCTTTCGCTCGATGGGCCGTCATGATCCGCACGCCATCGCCACCTTCTTCCAGAATGGGTGCTTCCGGTGATCGACCTCGAGCTGCGTCTTCATCCAAATGTTCGACGAATGCGCGAAACGACGTGCCACCCGATGCTTCATAAGCGCGACCGAGTTCCGCCAAATGGAGAACATTCGCCAACGCTCGTTCGCCCGATGGGCGCAAGGCAAAACCCACATGCGCACGGGTCGCATCACACAATGCCGTAATGGTTGTTTCAATCGGTTGTGTATTACGTTCGTCCGACAATCGTCCAAGCAACTCGAGCGCCGCTTTGATGGGCGCAACATTTGGAGAATAAAGGTTACCCGGAATTTGTTTGGGGTTTAGCTTTCCGTGTACATGACGATATTCGAGTAACGCTTCGTCACCAATGGCGAAAAGCGATCCACGCAGCGTCGCAAACACCGCCAATTCGTCGTTTGGGCGTTCGATCGCTCGTAATGCGGCGAGCATCGTTTCGACTTCTTCGCGCGCAAAAAAAGATTTTCCGCCCACGAGCACATGCGGAATTCCCCGCGCATCCAAGGCCTCTACGTAGGAACGCGTCACGTCTTCGCCGTGGCTTTCGAATCGGCGAAACAAGAGGCAAACGTGCCGCGGCGCCACGGGGACCCATTCGCCACGACGATCCCGTTCCGTGACCTTCCAGCCGCTTTTTTGAAACAGCCAATCGAGAAATGCGCCAACGGCTGCAGGCGTGCTTTCTTCGACAGCTGCAACGGTAAGGCGCTGTTTTCCATGTGGTTTCGGAACAGGTAACGTGATGACCGCGGGTTGTGCGGGATTATCCTGTCGCGCAGGCATCAATGGCGTATAACGCGCCGCAAGTGCTTGGGAATTTCCGGTCATGACGGGAGAAAACGCCCGATTGATGAGTCTTTGAATCGCGGGGACCGCGCGAAAACTCGTCGTGAGTTCCACGAAACGTGCGCCCCGCGTGACGAGCAAGTGTTTGATTTCTTCGTAAATGGACAAATCCGCGCGACGAAAACGATAAATGGCCTGTTTGGGATCTCCCACGAGAAATAGTTTTCCCGGAATTGGTTTTACTTCGCGATAAAAATTCACCGCTCCGTCGTCCGCGGCAAGCAACATGAGGATTTCGGCTTGCAGTGGGTCGGTGTCTTGAAATTCGTCGACAAAAATATAGCGAAATCGAGATTGAAACGCGTGACGAACTTGGGGAACGTTCCGCACGAGGTCCCGGGCACGCATGAGCAAATCGTCGAAATCCAGCCCCCCAGTTTCCCCTTTTCTTTTCTGATACGTTTCGAGCAAAGCTTCGAGTTCACTTTGCAAAAGTGCTGCAAGATCGGCATCGGCAGCGACTTGAAAAACCTCCAGCGCCTTGGCCATGATCGCCTGTGCCATTAATAAGTCTTTGCGCGTCATCCCGGGCGCATATCGCGCACCCGCGCCACGACGCGGACGCATAAAATCGCGCTGTTTGGCGAGTGCACACAAATCTGCCTCGATTTCATCCAAGTCCCCAGCATCGATTCCACCGGCGTTGCGCAAACGTCCAACGAAAGCACGAACCGGCGCAGTATCGCGATACAATGGATCCTGTGTGACAAACGCATGATCACTTAGCTGCGCAAATTCTTCGAGCCGCCCGACAACATCGAAAATGGCTTGGCGACGGTCAAAGCGTGGCCTACGCCAACGCGTCGTAAAATGCCGCCATGCAATGAGTTCACTCCCCGCCCGCCTGAGACGCTCGATGGCCCCGGGTCCCGGATCACGACGCCGCAATAGACGCCGCACGCCTTCCGTCGGCCGCACGAGGATTTCCTCCAAATAGCGAGCAAACGCTTCCCCATAACGACGATCTGCTTCCGCTTCGGTGATGACGCGAAATGACGGATCGACGCCTCCTTCCACAGGCCGTTCACGCAACAAATCTGCGCAAAATCCGTGAATCGTGCTGATTCGTGCTTCTTCGAGATGCGCGAGCGCCCGTTCCAAATGGTTTCGTTCCGTATCGTCTACGGCCAAACGCCGCGCCCGTTCGATTCCACCGCGCAATCGCAACGCCAGCTCACCCGCCGCTTTTTCCGTAAATGTCACGGCGACGATTTCTTCGACTTCAGCTCGGCCCTGCGCCAATACCGCAACCATTCGATACACGAGCTCGGTCGTCTTGCCGGTGCCCGCCGCTGCCTCGACCACCATTGTTTCATCGAGCGATGTTCGAATGAACCGACGCGCTTCAGCATCCGCGAATGGCGTGTCCCCCTGGAAATCCACCTCGACGTCGCTCACGGCTCGCTCCGGATCGCACGCAATCGCGAAAACAACACGCCTTCGTCCAGCGTGTTCTCGTCCTTGCGCGCTGCACGCCGTTCTTCGTGCGGTCCACACACGATGCGATAGCCGCAATTTTCACACGCGTTTTCCCGCGGTGCAGCCGGGAAAAACCCTTTCTCGATCGCATCGTCGACGAGTTCGAGGACTCGTTTCGCCAGGGCGCGAGCGCTTCCGTCGAGCGCGATCACGTGTTCGGTGTTGCCACCGCGTTGGGTACAAAAAGACAAACGCGCATCGACAACAGGTTCGCTCCACACAGCTTCGAGCGCCAACGCGTACAGCACGGGCTGCAAGACTTCCCCTCCACCTATCACCAGCCCGGGCCTCGTGAAACTCGCGCCCGTTTTGATGTCCGTCACGCGACACTGACTTGTTGCAACATGCCGTTCGACCACGTCGATCGCGCCGTGCAGCAAGTATCCACCTTCGAGTACCGCAGCCGCGGCAACGCTTCGAGGGTCGTCGTGTTCATGTGCCGGAAGCCCGAACGACAAATCATATCGTATGGGTTCCAACGAATCGCGCTCATCGACGACCTGGGCTAGCCACGTTTGCATCTCCACGCGTATGCGCTGAATCTCGTCCCAAAAAACGCTCGATACAGTCGGTAAGACGCGTTCTTCGTGATCACGCGCCGCCTTGTCGAGACAGGTATCGAGAACTTCCAGGGCTCGGGTTTTGTATTCCAAACGAAGCGGCAACCAACTATTTTTTTCTAGCTGCGCCAAGGTTGCTGCTTGCACGCGATGAAACAGCACGCCGCGAGTGATCGGATCGAGTCGATCAGGTGTCAGTCGCCTTTCGCGCGCTGGAATTTTGTGAATAGCCGCGAGCAAGAATCGATACGGGCACGCGGCGAATTTCTCGATCGCGGTCACCGCGAACGAGCGCGTGCGTAACCTGTTGGCGACAAACACCGGCGCGGTAGCGGCCGTTTTGCGCACGATGCCATCGTGGTGCGAATAATTTCGGTCCCAGCGGGCAGCTCGCGTCCGCAAAGAACGAGCGAGATGCGGATTCAAGTCGAGCAGATATTGGGCACGACCCGCTGCGGAATCGCCGCTTGATGCGTGGAGCAAGAGCCCCAGCATCGCCAAATCATGTTCGGCATCATCAATCGCATCTTCGGGCAAAACCGGCGCCGGCCATGCAAGGCGCGCGCCTGATGCCGCGGCAGCATCTCGTTCGAGCGCGTCGTGATCAGGCAGAACGCCCGTCGTCGCCCGCCGCACGTCGAGTCCGTAAAACGAAGGCATTCGTGGACGACCCGCCGTCACTTCAACGCGCGGATACGACAAGTGCACGCGTTCACGAGCGGCTCCTACGGCGAGTCGCAAGAGCAGCCGTTCGTATTGTCCACGATCCGTTTGAGTCCATAACGTTTTGCTGATCGCGCGGCGGTCGACATCGAGCAAGATCGGGTCTTCCCGCGGGGCTTCAGGAAAAAGACGCTCCGCAAGTCCGGGTACGAACACCACGGCAAACGATCGACCACGGGCAAGATCGGGCGTCCCGACAAACACTTCACCGTATCGACGTCCCGATGGTTCGACCGTTTTCATCCCCAGCCGCGGCTCGAGTACGTACCGGACTTCATCGAAACCGACGTCCTCCACATCAGCCATCGGATCCAGTTCGGTAAACGCTGTGATCACGAACGTTGGATCTTCCAAGGCCATCGACGCGAGGCGTCCTAGTTCTTCGAGCCAAACCTTCCAGCTTGCTCTTTGCGGCAGGGCCGCGAGCGCATCGATCAACGGTAAAGCGAATTCCGTGAGTTCTCGGAGCGCCTGCACTTCACGTTCGACCGTCTCGATGCGTGGCGAAGTGAGATTGGTTTGTCGGAGCAGTTGTAGTTCACGATCAAACGATTGCCCAAGGGCCTCGAGGCGTCTTGACCAACGCTCTTTGCGACTGACGATGGAGGCTTCGACGAGCAATCGTTCCCATCGGATCGACAGGGATAGAGAATCCGTCGTGATTTTTGCGGGGCCTGGGGATGTCTCGTTTTCGACACCGAAGGTTTGGCCCTCGAGCAGCGAGCCGAGTTTTTCCGACCGACTGACAGGATCGGAAAATTCGTTTGTGAACGAAGCATCGTCCCGGGACGACGGAGCCAACGAGAGAAATTCAGCAAACCGCTTGGAGGAAAAATCTTCAGCGCGGCACGCCAACAAGGCGAGAAATGCGCGCCCGGATGGTTCTGGACGAGACGAACCCAACGCAAAGTGCGCGGGGATTTTGGCACGAGCAAAGGCGCTTTCGAGCAGACCTGCGTACGCTTCGGGTGCGCGGAGAAAAACAGCAACGTTGTCGAGACGCACGCCTCGGCGGGCTTCGGTCAGGATGCGCCGCGCGATCTCGACACACTCGCGACGTTCGCCGGGTGCCGAGAAAAATGCGACGTCGTCGGTCGTTTCCGCGGGTTTGACTTCTTCGGCGACAAACAGATATCGGCACAAGCGCGAAAGTGCGGTCGATGGTTCGTCTGGGAACGTATCGATGCGGTGATGGGGGATAACGGACAACGCGCGTTCGGCACGAGCATCGCCCATTGGTATAGATGCAAAACATCGTTTGGCATGACGCACCAGTTCCGTCACGAGTGCTTCTTCAGCTCGTGACGTGATGGGGACATCGACGAGTACCAGCAGCGAACGCCGAACATCGGCAGCTTCTTGGGCGGCGCGCGCGGCGGTGAAGAGTACGTCGGCGTGATCGGCGATGCCGGTGCGTGCGAGATGTGCCTCGTAACGTCGCAGCAACGTACGAATATCGCGACTGCGCGAATCGTTGGTGTGAATGTCGTCGGGCCTGATGTGGTCAGCGCGAAGTTCAGCGATCGTGGCGCCGAGTGTACGAGAAAAACTCGGCGTTTTTGCTACGGGTGTGAAATAATCGAGTTGACCTTGGGCAAGCGCGTCGGCGATGGCGCAAGTGACCGCGGCAAGAATGGCGAGCGGTGAGGCCGGTGCGAGGCCACGTTTGGCGAGGTTGATAGCCGCAAGGCGCGCTGCGAGTCGTGCGAGGGTGAGGCGAAACAATCCGAAGGTCGCGCCCCGTTTTGCACCCACGCGTGCAGCGAGATCCAGTGCGGCTCCACGTGAAGGACCGATGAGGAGCACTTCGGCGTCAGCAGGTGCTTCGCATAAAAACATCTCCGCGGCCGAGAGGCGTTCTTCGCTTCGAGGGGAGACGACCAGGCGGAGCACCAGGCCGTCATGCCTGTATTGGGTGCTTTTGTCGAGGGTTGTTGGGGGGCAAAGGCGAGGGTTTGTCGGCGACGTCCGCGAGCCGTAAGTCGATTCTGATATTCTTGGCAGAAGAAGAGGATCATTGGGTTGACGTCAAATGGCGAATCTTGGAATGATCTGCGAATACGCTTTACGCGACTTGCGTTGACGGGCATCATTGGACCATGCAACGCTTTTTGACCGCACAAGAACCGATCTATTCGACGGCGCTTGCTGAACTCGTCGCTGGATGCAAAGAAACGCATTGGATGTGGTTCATTTTTCCACAAATTGCTGGGCTTGGATTTAGCTCAATGGCCCAACGATATGCCATAACGTCCCTTGATGAAGCGCGCGCCTATCTTGGTCATCCCGTGCTTGGAAAACGGCTCGAGGAATGCACGCGTGCGGTGCTGCGCCATCGAAATCGCACGGCTCACGAGATATTCGACTCGCCCGACGACATGAAATTTCGTTCTTCAATGACGTTGTTTCATCGTGCAGCGCCCGAAAATCCACTTTTTGCCCAAGCACTGGCGACGTTTTATGTTGGCGCCCTTGATCCAAACACCGTCGAACGGCTCTGATGTCCACAATTCGAAACATGAAGCCATTGCTTGACGCCCCGTTTCCTCAGAGGTAACCCTCGTTTATGCCCTTGAATCACGACCGCAAGAAGCTCTTATCGAGAATTACTGCGAGGGAAACACTGCAATTCGTGTACTTCTGGGGGCACCGTCCGTTACCGGATGGCTCGATTGGACCAAGTTGTTGTAGTCAGTGGTTCGACGCAGGCTTCGACCTCGAGAACACTCATTACGCAACGGCAGAACACTACATGATGGTTGAAAAAGCGCGCACCTTCGGCGATATGGAGGCACTCGAGCAAGTCCTTGCTGCTTCGACACCGGAAGACGTCAAAAAGATCGGTCGACGGGTCAAAAACTTTAATGCTGGCGTTTGGAGCACACGGAGCATTGAAGTCGTATTACAAGGAAATGTGTCCAAATTTTCTCAGAATCCACGGCTTCGAGAATGGCTCCGTGAATCAGGCGCGAGCGTGTTGGTCGAGTCCAGCCCGGAAGATGCCATTTGGGGAATTGGTTTGCATCGCGACGATCCACGTGCCAATGATCCATCCGTTTGGCCAGGGAAAAATCTCCTTGGTTTTGCGATCATGACCGCGCGCGACCAGTTGTTTGGGGAGCACTGACGAAACTATGTCGAGCACCGCCCGGCAACTGCGTTTGAGTGTCATTCTCATTGTCACCCTCATCATTGGGGGCACGCTGGGATTTCACCTGATGGGTGGGGGTTCGTGGGTCCATTGCATTTATCTCACGCTCACCATTCTCACGACGACGGGAATGGAACCGGCGAGTGACGCGGAAAAACCAGTCGCATTCGCGCTGATGATCGCCGGGATTTTTACGATCGTGTACGCGGCCGGCAATCTCGTAGCTTTCGTTGTTGGGGGTGAAATTCAAAAAACCATGGAACGCCGCAAAATCACGCAACAAATTGGGAAGTTGAAACAGCACCATATCGTCGTCGGGTATGGCCGAATGGGCAAAGCCTTGTGTGCCACTCTCGCCGAAAAGAAGGTGCCGTTTGTTCTCATTGAAATAGATGCCGCGAAAATCCAAGAAGCTGAACATCACGGGTATTTGGTCATCGTCGGCGATGCTATCGAAGACTCGACCTTCGACGAAGCGCGCATCAAATATGCGCGGGCGCTCGCCACGTGTTTACCCAAAGATGCCGACAATGTCTTTGTTACGCTCACCGCACGAGCCATGAATTCGGAGTTGAATATCATTTCGCGAGCGGAAGAACCGTCCACGCAACCGAAACTCATTCGAGCTGGAGCGAACCGCGTCATCTGTCCTCCCGTATTGAGTGCCGCCAAAGTTAGCTCGATGATGTTGAACCCCACGGAAGATCATGGTGAGCATGCGACAGCGGTCAAGAGATCTACTGGCATTCATATCGTAGAGATGTCCGGGGACGAACTGCCCGTATTGATCGACAAACCACTTGGAGAAAACTACGTTCGAACGAAAACGGCAATGACGCTTGTGGCTGTCGATCGTGGTGAACAACGAGAATTGAATCCTTCGGCGTTATTCGTGCCGCTTGCCGGGGACAGACTCGTTTTCGTTGGCCCAGACGGCGGCGACGTGACTTTGCGGGAGCTTTACGGCCCCCATGCGCTTGCGGAAGAGTCGGCATAAAATCAACAAACGTAGGATAGTTCATCATGACGTACGATCTCGGTACAGCTAAAGCCCCTCGACTCACCGGCCGCGCACTCGAAGCTGCCGCAATGGCCCTCGAAAATCCAGCAACGGGATTATTTGCCACGCACAAGTTATTGCAAGACTTGGGCATTTTGGCTTTTCGGCGTGCCCACATTGACGAACCACCCACAGTCGGTCCCGACCTGCCACGTCTCGCTTCGTTCAATGAATCCGTTTCCACGCCGCTCGACCTCGAATCCCTTGTCAAAAGCGCCAAACCGACGTCTGGATTCGCTTTTGAATCCGCTGCCGATTTCTACGAAGCGTATCGTTCAGGTCGTGCAGATCCAGTCATCGTTGCCGAACGGTTTCTCGTGGCTGCGGAACGGCTCGATACAGGATCCGGCGCCATGCATATCTTTATTGAACGTAATGGTGATCGTGTGCTTGCGGAAGCGCGGGCGAGCCGCGAACGATATCGACAAAACGCGCCGCTCGGGCCGCTTGATGGCGTGCCCATCACGGTCAAAGATGAAATCGACGTAGAAGGTTATCATACGACCGTTGGAACACGATTTCTGAAAAACCTAGCCACGAGCGACGCCGCATCGGTCGCGCGGTTGCGCAAGGCAGGCGCCATTGTTTTGGGCAAAGTCAACATGTACGAGATTGGAATCGATACATCCGGCTTTAATGCGCATCATGGAACGCCCACGAATCCTTATGCACCGGGGCATTATCCAGGTGGTTCGTCGAGTGGTTCGGCGGCTAGCATTGCGGCAGGGTTTTGTCCGATTTCGGTGGGTGCAGATGGCGGCGGATCCATTCGTATTCCCGCGGCGCTTTGCGGCGTCGTGGGCCTAAAAGCAACTTGGAGCCGCATTTCGGAACTCGGCGCATTCCCGCTTTGTGCAAGCGTCGGGCACGTGGGACCATTGGGCGCCACCGTGCACGATGTTGCCTTGGCTTATGCCACCATGGCGGGTCCGCAAACCGGCGACTACGATTCGCTCCATCAACCCGTCGTGCATTTGACAGGATTCGGAAACGACGATCTTCGAGACGTCCGAATTGGGTTTTACCGGCCCTGGGTCGAACATGCTTTGCCCGATGTCACGCGCGCGGTGTGGGAAACGCTCGATGCATTTCGTGAACGAGGTGCAAATGTCGTCGAAGTGACGATACCCGAACTCGACAATGCACGCATTGCCCAGGCCATTTGCATTCTCGGCGAAATGGCGGCGAGCATGGAACGATACGACGCCGAACATCGACGCGATTATGGGCTCGGTGTACGTATCAATCTGGCGCTGGCCCGCGCGCTCAGCGCGCGTGATTACGTGCAAGCGCAACGCATGCGCACTCGATTCCAACGACATATGGCGCGTGTTTTCGAGAGTGTGGATGTCATCGTCTCACCGACGACGGCATTACCCGCACCTCCCATTGCACAGGATGTATTTCCCCGCGGGGAAAGTAATCTCGACGTGACCAGCGGCCTCATGCGTTATGCATTTCCAGCAAATTTGACGGGCAACCCGGCGCTTTCCGTACCCGGGGGATATGACGTCAAAGCACGCCCCATTGGCATTCAACTCATGGGTCGACCGTGGGAGGAACACGTGCTGTTACGCGTCGGTGAAGTGCTCGAGCGGCACATCGTACGCAAGCCCCCGGTCATCCACACGCGCCTGTTGCGAAACTGAATCAAGCCTCGAGCACCTGAAGTTTAACCCTGGAATCGCGCGCGCTCTTGCAGTAAAGGATCCGAATCATGGCCAAAGCAGCAGCGTCTTTCGTGCTCTGTTCCTTGTTCGTATTGGGTCTTGGATGTGCGGGAACACCGCCTGCGAAGGACCCGGATCAAACGTCGGATTCATCGTCTTCGTCGTCTTCATCGTCAGACGCGACATCGAGTGGTTCGAGTTCTTCGACCGACAAAATGGCCGCTCCGGACAAAACGGCCGACGCCAAAGTGGACCCTCCTGTCAAGTCGGCCAAACCCGACGCCCCAGAGCCACAAGATGCGCCAGCGAAGCCCATGATTTCATGCGAGCCGCCTCCTGGCGCAAAAGCATCTACGCGCAAACTCGAAATGACGATCGACAAGGCCCAAGTCAACATCGAGGATCGCCACGTGGAGGTGAAAATGAACCATCCCGCGTGTAAAATCGAATTAAAAGTCATCGGTGAGTCCGGACGCACCATTGCGGAGTCAGCAAAAGGATTTCATGGTGCGGCACCTGGTTCAGCACTGGCCGTGACATGGACGGCGTCGCAAGTCGAGCCGATCCTGAGAATCGAAGTATGGGCGCACGATACCCAAGGGCGTTTCGCGGGTATGCAGATTACGCCGTGGAATGTGTCCATCGATCACGAAGAGGTCAATTTCGAGTCCGATTCCGATGCCATTCGGGATTCGGAAGCGCCCAAGCTGCAAGCGAGCCTCGACAAGATCAAAGAAATCCTGAATAAGCACAAAGATTTGCCCGGCATTGCATTCTACATCAAGGGTCATACCGATACCGTAGGCAGCCCCGAGCATAATCTAACTTTGTCGCGTAAACGAGCTCGCGCCATTGCTGCATGGTTCCGCAGCAAGGGACTCAAATTGCCCGTTTCCTTTGAAGGACTCGGTGAATATTCACTCCTCGTAAAAAGCGGCGACGAAGTGGCAGAAGCAAAGAATCGCCGCGTCGATTACATTCTGTCGCTCGAGCCGCCCCGCCTTCCGTCCGGTTCCACCACGTTCGGTTGGCGAGGCCTCTGATCTCATTTCGGCAACACTTCCACGAGCACTTCATCCGGTTTCGTTTCGTTCTTCTCGTGAAATCGGATGGTTGTTCCCAGAAATAATCGAATCACGTCCGCTTGTGTCCGGGTATGGTCGGAAAGCGCAAGCGTTCGATAAGATCCGCCACGTCCCAAAGCCATAGGCAATAGGATTTGATCGGCGAGATGTTCGCCAATTGGAACGTCGGCACCCACGTACCGCTCGACTTCCTTGGCCAATGTTTCCGCCACGATTTCCGAACGTAATCCTCGTTCACCAAACGTCGTGAAGACTTCCGTGACGTGCTCGCACACGATATCGGCAACCATGACATTGCCCGGCCCTGGGCTCTGTTTGACGACTTCAGGACGAGCGGTCGAACGATCCCACCAAGGAACTTCGGCACAAAACGCTTCCACTTCCCGCGCACCCACAATGCCTGGAATTTGGGATACCAATGCCCGAAGCTGCGTTTTGACCACATTCCCGCGATCGCGGAGCACCAATTCACCAAGCTTAGTGCCGCCTTCAATCGTCACTTCGAGTTTTCCGCCACCGGCCGGATAAAACCCATACGAACGAATCGTGCCCGATATCGTTGCTCCGAGGCGTCGTACAATGGGGAAAAACGCCCGTTCGATTGCGTCCCACGACGGCGCCATTGAATTATGCGTTCCACCCTCGAGTACCAGCACCGACGTTCCTTCAGCCAAAAGCAATGCGGGAAGCACAGTTTGCAAAACGAGCGTCGCGCTCCCCGCACTACCGATGGCGAAATGGTATGTCCCGGCACGCACTGCCGCTGGTTTGAAAACCAATTCTTTCGAACCGATTTCATCTCCGGAAAGCGTTGCGCCCGAGACTTCCGCGGCTGCGCGTACGGCGCACAGATGTTGTCGCATGAGGCCTGGACGCGCTCTGCGCGCTCGAATCGAATGCACGCGAAAAGGTTGTCCGGTCACCATCGACAAACCGAGCGACGTACGCAAGATTTGCCCACCACCCTCGCCGGTTGAGCCATCCAACGTCAACATGGTTTTATCCTTTCACACAAACCACTTGTCGCAACGTATGCACAATGTCGACGAGGTCCGCTTGCGCAGTCATTACATCGTCGATGGACTTGTAAGCGCCGGGCGTTTCGTCAATGACTTCTGCATCTTTGCGGCATTCGATACCCGCCGTCATACGCGCGTGATCTTCGAGCGAAAACATTTTTTTTGCTGCGGTACGCGACATCTTGCGACCAGCACCGTGGCTACACGAGCAAAACGATTGGGGATTTCCCTTTCCGCGCACAATGAAGCTCTTGGCACCCATGCTTCCAGGAATGATGCCGAGATCACCCTCGCCTGCACGCACCGCACCTTTACGCGTCACCCACACATTTTTGCCGTAATGGTGCTCCTTGGCTACGTAGTTATGGTGGCAATTCACCGCTTCGCTTCCTAGCTCGAAAGACGGCAAAACTCCCGACGCCCGCACCGATTCCAATGTCGCTTCCATCATCAATGCGCGATTCGTACGCGCATAATCCTGGGCCCATTTCACGGCTTCGTAATACGCACCAAAATGGTCGGATCCTTCCGGGAGGTACGCCAGGTCCATGTCCGGCAGTTGGATCATCCAGCGCTCCATTTCGCGTTTCGCTCGTTCGAT
>JANORL010000356.1:0-8608 GCA_031415295.1 Polyangiaceae bacterium
TGCCGACAAATGCATTCACGATTTGTTTGCCGACCAGGCAGCAAGAACGCCCGATGCCATTGCCGTCGTTTACCAAGACGAACAGCTCACCTATGCCGAACTCGATGCACGCTCGAATCAGCTTGCGCACCATTTACAAAAGCTCAGCGTAGGGCCCGATGTCCTCGTGGCCATCTGCGTCGAGCGGTCCATTGAAATGGTCGTTGGATTGCTCGGCATTCTCAAAGCGGGGGGTGCGTACGTGCCGATCGACACGACGTATCCCAAAGACCGCATCACGTTTTTGCTGGAGGATACCGCTGCAACCGTTGTGCTCACGCAAAAGCGGCTCGTGGCTGCATTGCCCGAACATGCTGGACGCACCGTTTGTCTCGACACGGAATGGGCAACGGTGGCCCAGGAAAGCAGCGACAAACCGTTCTGCGTCGCGAACCCAGACAATCTGGCGTACGTGATTTATACGTCGGGGTCGTCGGGCAAGCCCAAAGGAGTGATTGTTCCGCACACAGGACTCGTCAATCTCTCGACATGGCACGGGCAATCCTACCAGCTCGCACCCACCGAACGGACGGCACAATTGGCATCGTTGGGGTTCGACGCTGCAACGTGGGAAATTTGGGCGCCCCTCGTCCACGGGACAAGTCTCTTTATTCCCGACGAACAAACGCGCTTGTCACCCACAAACCTCATCACTTGGCTGATGCAGAATGAAATTACCTCCACGTTTTTGCCGACATCGCTTGCCGAAGCTGTCCTGGCGGAGACATGGCCCGCGCAATGCTCACTTCGAGCCATGTTGACTGGTGGAGACCGTTTGCTGCATCGCCCGAAGTTGGGTTTGTCCTTTCAATTGGTTAATCATTATGGTCCAACCGAATGTACGGTTGTCGCCACCGCGAGCAACGTCTTGCCAGAAGGCGAACACGCACCCGCAATTGGCAAACCGATTGCCAATGTGCGTGTTCATGTCCTCGATTCATGCCTGGAACCCGCCCCGATCGGCGTGCCCGGCGAGTTGTATATTGGCGGAACAGGCCTTTCGCGTGGCTATCTCCATCGAACTGCTCTGACTGCCGAACGATTCGTTCCCAATCCATTCGGCCCGCCAGGCACGCGCATGTACCGCACAGGCGACCTTACGCACTGGAACGAAGATGGCAATCTCGAATTCCGTGGCCGTATAGATCACCAAGTGAAGATTCGCGGCTTTCGTATTGAACTCGGCGAAATCGAGGCGACGTTGTTGTCGCACGCAGGCGTGAGTGGTTGCGTCGTGCTCGCCCGCGAGGATGCACCAGGAGACAAACGCCTCGTCGCGTATGTCTGCACCTCACCCCCCAACCCCCTCTCCAACTCCGCGGCTACGCCGCTACGTGGAGAGGGGGAGCTGCGTGCATGGTTAAAGGAAAAGCTTCCCGATTACATGGTTCCAACCGCGTACGTTTTCTTGGAATCATTGCCCTTGACGCCCAATGGCAAAGTCGATCGCAAGGCGTTGCCGGTACCCGATGGGCAGACGACGAGCGGGTCGGACTTCACGGCTCCACGAAATCACATTGAAGAAATGCTGGCCGGCATCTGGGCCGACGTGTTGCATATCGATCACGTGGGCGCATTCGACAATTTCTTCGAGCTAGGTGGTCACTCGCTGATTGCCACGCAAGTCGTGTCACGTATCCGTATGGCGTTTGGTATCGATCTGGCATTACGATCGCTTTTCGAGGCGCCGACCATTACATTGCTTGCGGAACGGATCGACGCTGCTCGTAACGCAACCAGCGCAATAACCATTCCACCCCTTGTGCCGGTACCACGCAATGAACGATTGCCACTCTCTTTTGCACAGCAACGTTTGTGGTTCCTGGACCAACTCGAGCCAGGCGGCGCATTCTACAACATGCCGGCCGCCGTGCGCCTCACGGGACCGCTCGACGTACCTGCACTCGAACGCAGTTTGCAAGAAATCGGCAATCGTCACGAAGCTCTGCGGACGACGTTTCCCATGGTTGAAGGCAATGCAACCCAGGCCATCGCGACCCGTGCGTCATGGGGTTTACCGGTCGTGCACGTCGCAACATCGGACGTCCAACGATTGGCGTCTGAAGAAGCGCGTAAACCATTTGATTTGGCATGTGGCCCATTGGTTCGAACGACACTGCTACGTTTGTCCGAGACTGAGCACGTCCTTTTGCTCACCATGCACCATATCGTCTCCGACGGCTGGTCCATGGGCATCTTCGTGCGCGAAGTTGCCGCGCTATACGAAGCTTATGCCGCAGGCAACCCTTCGCCATTACCACTACTGCCGATTCAGTACGCCGACTATGCCGCGTGGCAACGGCAATGGCTCACCGCTGAAACGCTGGAAACACAGATCCGGTATTGGAAAGAGCGCCTTTCAGGAGCCCCTGCGACCATCGAATTGTACACCGACAAACCCCGACCGCCCATTCAATCCCACTGCGGTGGTGCGATTCCCGTGACGCTGTCCCACGAGCTGTCGCTGGCCCTCGTGCGCACGAGTCGCCGTGAAGGTGCAACGCTATTCATGACGCTACTCAGCGCCTTCGCCATTCTCTTGCATCGCACGACCGGCCAGGACGACATTGTGATTGGGTCGCCCATCGCCAACCGTACGCGCTCTGAATTCGAAGGCGTCATTGGGTTTTTCGTCAATACGCTGGCCCTTCGCACACGTCTGTCCGGCCAACCTACCTTCAAAGATTTGCTGGCCCAGGTGCGCGAAGAGACGCTCGGCGCTTATGCTCATCAAGACGTGCCCTTCGAGAAATTGGTGGAAGAATTGGCGCCCGTGCGCGACATGAGTCGTTCGCCCATTTTCCAAGTCATGTTCGTCTTGCAAAACGCCCCGTTACAAGACGCCGTGCTGACGAATCTCGAGATGCACGCCGAACCTTTCGATGCGGCAACAGCCAAGTTTGATCTGACGCTTTCGCTGGGCGAAACTGCGGACGGCATCCGCGGCTCGTTCGAATATTGTAGCGACCTCTTCGATGCTTCAACGATCGAACGAATGGCCCAGCATTTCGAGGTGCTTTTGCACGCCATCGTGCAAACGCCCGACGCACCCGTTGCTACATTGCCTCTGCTCACACCAGTCGAGCGTTACCAACTGCTCGTGGAATGGAACGACACGGCGCGCGAATATCCTGCCGACAAGTGTATTCACGATTTGTTTACCGAGCAGGCGGCAAGAACGCCGAATGCAATTGCTGTCGTTTACCAAGACGAGCAACTCACCTATGCCGAACTCGACGCTCGCTCGAATCAGCTTGCGCACCATTTACAAAAGCTCGGCGTTGGCCCTGATGTCCTCGTGGGCATCTGCGTCGAGCGGTCCATTGAAATGGTCGTTGGATTGCTCGGCATTCTCAAAGCCGGTGGTGCCTACGTGCCGATCGACCCGGATTACCCGCCTCTCCGCATTACGCAGATACTGACGGAAGTTGGGATATCCATCGTGCTTATAGTCGCGCGATATGCCGATCGATTCAGCGAGTCTGCAATCGTGGTGGAATTGCTCGATGGACAGCCCCAGTGGGCACTCGAAAGTTCTGCGCGCGTGCCGAATAGCGCAGCGGCAACCAACCTCGTATATGTACTTTTCACGTCCGGTTCGTCCGGTCGACCCAAGGGGGTGGGCGTGGAGCATCGACATCTCGTCGACTATCTTTGCGGGGTGTCCGAACGGCTCGCTTTGCCAGCGTTTGCGAGTTATGCCCATGTGTCGACGTTTTCAGCAGACTTGGGCAATACCGTATTGTTTCCACCCTTGTGTTTCGGTGGAAGTTTGCACGTTATCCCTCAATCGCTGACCACTGACCCCAATGGCTTTGCCGACTATTTCGCGAAACACGCCATCGATTGCCTAAAAATCGTGCCGTCGCATCTCGCGGCGCTGCTGGGGGCAGATCATCCCGAGAATGTATTGCCTACAAAGCTGCTCATTCTGGGAGGCGAGGCGTCGACGTGGGAATTGCTCGAACAAATCGACGAGCTTGCTCCGGGATGCCGCATTGTGAATCATTACGGCCCCACCGAGACCACCATCGGAGTATGCACGTATGCGGTTCCGAAGGGCAATGACCCGTCGAAACGATGGGTGCCGATCGGTCGCCCATTGCCGAATGCACGCACATACGTGCTGGATACCCGCATGCAACCCGTACCGATAGGCGTGCCAGGCGAACTGTACATTGGTGGTGCTGGCGTCACGCGCGGCTACCTGGGCCGCCCTGAGCTTACGGCCGAGCGGTTCATTCGCGATCCATTCTGCTCGGACCCTTCGGCGCGACTTTACAAATCGGGAGACCGTTGCTTATGGCGGGCAGACGGCAATCTTATCTTTTTGGGCCGTATTGATAACCAGGTCAAGATTCGTGGGTTCCGCGTGGAACTCGGGGAAATCGAGAGCGTGCTTGGGCAATACCCGACAGTTCGCGATGTAGTCGTGGTGGCCAGGGAAGACGTTCCGGGTGACAAACGTATCGTTGCGTATGTCGTGTGTGCAAGCGAGAATGCGTCGGCAAACGAATTGCGCGAGCACGTGCGCGCCAATCTGCCAGATTACATGGTTCCATCCGCGTTCGTTTTCCTCGCGGCATTACCATTGACCCCCAACGGCAAAGTCGATCGGAAGGCGTTGCCGGCAATCGAGAGGCAAACGACGAACGAGTCGGAATTCATCGCACCACGAAATCATATCGAAGAGATGCTCGCAGGCATCTGGGGTGATGTGCTGCACATCGATCTTGTTGGTGTATTCGACAATTTCTTCGAGTTGGGTGGGCATTCGCTGATAGCCACGCAAGTGGTGTCGCGCATCCGCACAGCGTTTGGTATTGATTTGGCATTACGGTCGCTTTTCGAGGCGCCTAACATTGTCTTGCTTGCGGAACGAATCGAGGTGGCGCGTAACGCAACCAGACCGGTAAGCGTTCCACACCTTGTACCGGTACCAAGGGCAGGTGAATTGCCGCTTTCTTTCGCACAACAACGTTTGTGGTTTCTAGACCAATTCGAGCCGAACAGCGCATTCTATAACATGCCCGTGGCGGTTCGTCTGAATGGGCCTCTCGACACGCGCGCTCTCGAACGCGCGTTGCAGAAAATCATGAATCGACATGAAGCGTTGCGTACAACGTTCGTCATGGTCGATGGCCAGCCGCATCAACGCATTGCGGCGTTGTCGGACTTGTTATTCTCGGTCGTACACGTCGAAGAATCGGACGTCCCGCAATTGGCTGCCAATGAAGCGCAGAGGCCCTTTGATTTAGCAAAGGGCCCTTTGGTTCGGACGACACTGCTACGTTTGTCGGAAACCGAGCACGTCCTTTTGCTCACGATGCACCACATCGTTTCGGACGGGTGGTCGTTGGGGGTGTTCGTCCGGGAAATTGCGGCGCTCTATGATGCGTATTCTGCGGACAAGCCATTACCATTACCAGACCTTCCGATTCAATACGTTGATTTTGCTGCATGGCAGAGGCAATGGCTCGAGGGTGAAACGCTGGAGAAGCAACTCCGCTATTGGAGAGAACGGCTTTCGGACGCGCCAGCAGCAATCGAATTGCCCACCGACAAACCTCGTCCACCTGTTCAATCGTATCGCGGAGCCGCGCTTTCTTTTGCATTGTCTCGAGATCTTTCCGACGCAATCGTGCGGCTGAGTCGCCGGGAAGGCGCGACGCTGTTCATGACGTTGCTGACGGCGTTTGCCATTCTCTTGCATCGTTATACAGGGCAAGACGACATCGTCATTGGAACACCCATCGCCAATCGCACACGCTCCGAGCTCGAGGGCCTCATCGGGTTCTTTGTCAATACCCTTGCCATTCGTACGCGTCTTGCGAGACATTCTACTTTTCGCGCGTTACTCGCACACGTACGTGAAGAAGCGCTAGGCGCTTATACGCATCAAGACGTTCCATTCGAAAAATTGGTCGAAGAACTGGCGCCCGTGCGCGACATGAGTCGTTCGCCTATTTTTCAGATCATGTTCGACGTACGCAACGTGCCGCTGCCAGCGCTCTCGTTGAACGAAATGACAATCAGTGCGTTGCAGTTCGCGACAACGACCTCCAAATTTGATTTCTCCTTGTCGTTCGCCGAAACGCCGCAAGGGCTCCTCGGTGGAATCGAATACTGCACCGACTTGTTCGACAGGGAGACCATCGAGCGTTTGGCTGGCCACCTCGAAGTTCTCTTGCGAGCAATCGTGCAAACGCCCGATGCGGCCATTGCGACGCTCCCGCTCTTGACCGAAACCGAGCATCACCAACTGCTCGTGAAATGGAATGATACTTCCGCGCCAAACCCAGATAAAAAGTTCATTCACGAATTATTCGAGGAGCAGGCCGACAATCAACCCAATGCAATTGCTGTGGTGTTCGAGAATCGAGAAATTTGCTACGCCGAGTTGTACACACGGGCTAACCATTTGGCGAACCATTTGCGGTCTCTCGGCGTCGGGCCCGATGTCCTCGTTGGATTATGCGTCGAGCGATCCATCGAAATGATCATTGGTGTTTTAGCTATTCTGAAAGCTGGCGGCGCCTACGTACCATTGGATCCGGAATACCCGGAAGACCGAATCAGCTATATGGTGCAAGATGCGCAGCTCGCGGTTATCGTGACGCAATCCAAGTGGTTGGATCGATTGTCCACGCGAGAGGTCCAGATCGTCGACCTCGATGCTGCTTCCAGTTGGATGAAGGATGATACCACGTACTCGTCAAGTATTGTCACGACGCACCAATTGGCGTACGTGGTGTATACGTCGGGCTCCACCGGGCGCCCAAAAGGTGTAGGCGTGCCCCACGCATCACTTGTGAGCATGTTCTTCGCATGGCAACGTAGTTACCGACTGGATCGCGATGTCGTTCATCTGCAGATGGCCAGTTTTTCATTCGACGTATTTACGGCCGACTGGGTTCGAGCGCTTTGCTCGGGTGGCAAGCTCGTCATCTGTCCGCGCGACGTCATGCTGACTCCCCATCGACTCTACGCCCTCATGCGCGCGGAAAAAGTCGACATTGCGGACTTCGTGCCAGCGGTGTTGCGCCAGCTCGTCACCTACGTCAACGGATGCAGAGAAACACTTGAATTCATGAAATGGCTCATTGCAGGCTCCGACCTGTTGACCAAGCGTGATCTCGAGGACATCCGTGTGGCTGTGGGACCTTCCACGCACATTGTGAATGCCTACGGAGTTACCGAAGCAACGATTGATAGTTCATTCTACGATGTTCCCCCATCGGACGTGCAGCGCCAAGGTTCCGTGCCGATTGGTCGTCCATTTGAAAATGTACGGGTATACGTGCTGGATCAGGCATTGCAAGCGGTTCCTCTTGGAATTGCGGGTGAGCTTTACATTGGCGGTTTGGCTTTAGCGCGAGGGTATTGGGGAAAAACTGTTTTGACGGCGACAAGGTTCCTTCCAGATCCATTCAGCCCGATTCCGGGCGCGCGCATGTACCGCACAGGCGACCTTACGCAGTGGAACGCGGACGGCAATCTCGAGTTTTTAGGTCGTATCGACCATCAAGTGAAGATTCGCGGATTTCGTGTTGAACTCGGCGAAATCGAGGCGACGTTGTTGGCGCACGCAGGCGTGAGTGGTTGCGTCGTGCTCGCCCGCGAAGACCTTCCGGGCGACAAACGTATCGTCGCCTATGTCTGCACCTCACCCCCCAACCCCCTCTCCAACTCCGCGGCTACGCCGCTACGTGGAGAGGGGGAGCTGCGTGCATGGTTAAAGGAAAAGCTTCCCGATTACATGGTTCCATCCGCGTACGTTTTCTTGGAATCATTGCCGCTCACACCCAATGGCAAGATCGATCGCCAGGCGTTGCCGGCACCTGATGGGCAAACGACGAACGCGTCGGACTTCGCTGCTCCACGAAATCACGTAGAAGAAATGCTTGCGGGTATCTGGGCCGAAGTGCTGCACATCGATCATGTAGGTACATTCGACAATTTCTTTGAGCTTGGTGGTCACTCGCTGATTGCGACACAAGTCGTGTCGCGTGTCCGTATGGCGTTTGGGATCGATTTACCATTACGGTCGCTTTTCGAGGCGCCTACCATTACATTGCTGGCGGAACGGATCGACGCTGCTCGTAACACAACCAGCGCAATAACCCTTCCACCCGTTGTGCCGGTACCACGCAATGAGCGATTGCCACTCTCTTTTGCACAGCAACGTTTGTGGTTCTTGGACCAACTCGAGCCGGGCGGCGCATTCTACAACATGCCTGCCGCCGTGCGCCTCACGGGACCGCTCGACGTTCCGGCGCTCGAACGCAGTTTGCAAGAAATCGTGAATCGTCACGAAGCATTACGAACGACGTTCCCCATCGTCGACGGCACTGCCACCCAGGCCATCGCGACCCATACGTTATGGCGTTTGCCGCTCGTACAGGTCGCAAATTCGGACGTCCGACGATTGGCTGCCAAAGAAGCCCAGAAGCCTTTTGATTTGGCACGTGGCCCATTGGTTCGAACGACACTGCTACGTTTGTCTGAGAACGAACACGTACTTTTTCTCACCATGCACCATATCGTCTCCGACGGCTGGTCCATGGGC
>JANORL010000357.1:0-3800 GCA_031415295.1 Polyangiaceae bacterium
TTGATGGATTCCGCTCGCGCTCGTAACAAAGAAAGCGGTCCGCCCTTTCATAACGAAGCAATGGATCGAGGCTAGGCGTCGCACCGGAAAGGACGATACCAGCCAATGCAAGCGCTGTATCGTCACCGTCCACCGGCAGGCTCTTCAGCCGGCTGCACGCACCTGTTCCCTCCGGACCAATGCCTTCATCCAGCCATTGAACGAGCTTGCCAACCAACGCAGGCGAACATTGTTTGCGGATATCGAAACCAGTCCAATGGAAATAGTGCATGCCCCACGCAATCTCAAAGGAATCAATTCCAAATTGAGTAGGAATGAGCCCTTTCGTGCCCAAACAACCTCGGTCGTATAGATAAGAAAGCCACTTTGCTGCATTAATATCCCACGATCCGTATATCAATGCCGCCGCCGTCGCGGCGGGCGACCCGCCGTAATTACCATTCGGCCCCTGTTGAACCTGCAGACGTTGAAAGTCCAGTCGGTCCCCGAATGCTTCCAGTGAATAACTCATTGACGAATGTTTTTCATAGAGTCGTTCGGGCGCTAGCAACGACATCTTTTTTTCGTAATGCGCGAGCAGGGTAGCCTTTTGCGGAAAGACGAACTCGATCCCCAATCCGGCAAGATCGCGTAACAATTGCGGCACGAGAATTTCAAAAGCGACACTTTCGTGCGTTGCAACGTCCCATTCCGGAAGAACCCGTTCGAGGTAACATTGCGCTTGCTGTGCAGCGGCAATGGTCTGTGTTTTTTGATCGGGTGCTTTTTTCAAACACAAAAACGCAGCCAACGTGGGAACGATCGTGTAAGGATATGGCGCGCCAAAACTGCCATCTTTGGCTTGCAAGTCGAATAGCCCTGCCAAACTTAGTGGAAAGGCAAGCTTGTGCGGATCGTGCGGATCGCGTACCATGGCCACCCACGCCGTATCGTACGCGCTGGGGCTACACGCGCCTCCGCCAAATTCTGGATGCAGGTCCGCTGCAATCGCGTCGAGAAGCGCCCTGATCCGACCATCGATTTCTGCCAAACCATTTTCACGCTGCGTCATGTTGCAATTCCTGTCCATATCGTCTCGTCGCCTCGCCATCTCCCACGATCCCCGCCATCAGCTCCCCCACCAACCCTGGCACCAGCTTCGCCATCTCACTCCGCAATGCCTCGTTTTTTGCCACCATCAGCCATTCTTTCGTCGCATCGAGCGCACCGCAACGCTTCAACACCTGCATCGCTTCGTGCAGCAGCGCCCGCGATGTCGTCTCGCGGCCGCATAACACCACGTGACGTAAAAACGCCACGTCGGAAACGCTCGCGTGCTCGTACGCCCATAACACCGGAAACGACATTTTCCCAGCGAGCAAATCCCCACCCGGCGCTCGTCCCTTGTCGCCTACGAATTCAATCAAATCATCGTGCGCTTGAAAAATGAGACCAACGAGATACCCGAACTCGGCGGCGTGTATCTGCCAATGCGCTTCCACTGCTGTGACACAAGCGCCGAGTTGAAAACACAATGCAAACAGCGCCCCTGTTTTTCTCCGCGCCATGTTCATATAGACCTCGAGCGACGGAACGATTCGTTCGGGATCTCTTTCTGGCAAATGTAGCTGCATATCCATGGCCTGCCCTTCGATGAGCTCGGCCATGCGTTCACAAACGAGCGGCAATACGTGGGACGCCGCGGGAGCCAATGCAAATTGCCGCATGGCCCGAAAAATGAGCGCATCACCCGCATTAATGGCTTGTGCTGCTCCCCATTGCTTCCAAACCGTGACTGCGCCGCGCCGAAACGTATCGCCATCTTGAATGTCGTCGTGCACCAACGTCGCATTGTGCAGTAACTCGAGGCCCACGCCGAATTCGAGCGCGTATTGGGGATTGCCGCCCAAGTTTTCGCATATCCACAGTGGTAACAAGGCGCGAAGACGTTTTCCGCCCGTTGCCAAGTGATATCGACACATTGCCCCGACGAGCCCCGCAGGCGCACCACTTGCAGCAATACGTTGCTCGATTTCCGGGAGCCAACGTTGACGTATCTCTTCAAAGGTCGATGCCATATCGACGTCTCCAGACCAAACGCCTCGTCGTTATGACGGCAGCGGGTCGTCCGAAACGTATGAGCACGACGCGTGCCAAACGGTCTCAGCGCCTATTTCGCAATGCGACCCTACGTTGTGGACTTGGAAACCACAAAACGCGCAACGTTGTGGTTTCGTAGTCCACACGGCCACGAAAACGCAACAATTGCAGCAAAAAAGGTTTGGAACAACCGCGGCGTCAAGCCTGCCGCTTTGCTTACCGCGCAGTCAACTCATGAGTGCAATACGGAAGGTTATGGGCAAGATGGGAGTGTGGTTTCTGAAACCACAGCGCCTTGACTGCATGTTATGAGTTCGCCACGTTCTTGCATCCAGACCGACCGGTCACGGATTGGCGAGCGATTCGACGGTTTCCGGCGTAGCTGCGTCGAGCCACGCACGTAATGCGACAGGATCCGTCGGCAAGTTGTCCGGCCAAACCTTGATGACGCCATCGAAGCTTGCGGCAATCACGGAATGGTCGTCGGGGCCGAATGTCACGCACCCAGAAGTCCCCTGATCCAATGAAAGCACTCTTTCCTCGCGCGTCGCAATATCCCACACCCGCACGGTGCCATCTTGAACGCTGGTCGCGAGGTGAGAGCCATCGGAAGAAATCGCGAAATCGACGACTTCAGGCGTATTTCCACGTAACATACCTCGACTTTCACCCGTTCGCATATCCCAAAGTCGAATCGTAGCATCCCCTTGTATTGTCGCGAATTTCGTACCATCGGGAAAAATGACGATACGCTTGATTGCCCGATCGATGACTTGCGTTCCAATGCTCCGACCGGTCGCTACATCCCAAATTCGCAATGTTCGGTCATAACTCGCCGATACAATTTCGCGCCCATTGGGAGCAAACACGAGTTGCAAGATTGCGTCTTGGTGTCCGTGGAGTTCCTTTCGCTCGCCAGTTGATACATTCGTCAGCCATAAGGTCCCGTCCATTGCGCCGGACGCAATTGCCATTTCGTCGGGTGAATACGCAATGGCTCGAACGTCCGCGTGGTGCTCGACCGCAATTTTAATCTGACCGGTGGCAATGTCCCAGAGTCGTACGGCCCCCCCTTTGTATCCCGTGGCAATTCGTTTGCCATCCGGCGAAAACGCGATATCAAAAGCTTCCTCGTCGCCGGCAACGAGCGTGATTGGTTCGTTTTCGCTCGAAAATATCCGGATCCTCCCGTCACCATATGCAGCGGCAATTTGCTTGCCATCTGCGGAGTAAACAAATGGTGGATCCATCGACATGCCAGGGGGAGCATGCGTCGCATGATTCACAGGGCCTCGCCAAACAATCGTTGGGCTCGTGGGATCATTATCGCGAAAGAATAGACTCGTTTTTCGTAAACAACCGTCTTCACCAAGTGTGGCAATGGACGTTCTGTCGGGCGCAAACGCCATCCAATGCACGGGACCAACGTTTGCAACGGATGATTCGGCTGGAGTTTTCCAAATACGAACGGTGCCATCGGCGCCACCTCCAACGATATTCGCCCCATCCGGAGAAATCGCTAGGGCGGGCACACCTCCGCCAAATCCACTAAATACGTGCACACTTCGAGCGTCGACATTCCAATATTGAACCGTTCCATCGGCCCCAGAAGTAGCAACCTTGCTGCCATCAGCAAATACGGCCATTCTTTCAACATACCCCGCGTGTTCACCGAGCCCGCTCAACTTCGCCGCTGCAATATCCCAGAGATTCACGACGCC
>JANORL010000358.1:0-8033 GCA_031415295.1 Polyangiaceae bacterium
CCTGGCGCGTGCGTGGGCGGGGTCCTGGGGTGGACACCCCCTGCTCCGGTCTGGTAAAATCTAGCGAAACCCTTACTTCGGCGTGACGAGGGTACAGAATCCGCCGTAGCAAATATTCGTCGGGTCGCAACAATCCGCGGCTGTCTCGCACTTTTCTTGCAGCCCCGAACACATATTCATGGGCGGTTTATCCGAACAAATCAGATTGCCCATGCCGCTTTGCGAATCTGGTGAACAGAAACCATTGCAGCATTGATCTCCCGTTGCGCAATCCGCGCCATCCGAACGGCACGGTTCGAGCACCCAGAAGCCACGGGCATTGCCGGCGAGCAGTTCTTGGGCGGGCACGTAAAACCCTGGATGGCTGCCATCGACGCCTGCTGGAGAATTGAGGTCGATGGCACTGACCCAAAGCTTTTTGGGCGTGATGTTTTGGAATAGATCGACTCCGCGTGGATCGCTGCAAAACGGCGGAATCGTAGCCACGTTGCCATAAAGTCGGCGACTCGTGAATACGACCCACGCGTAACCGCCCGCGGCAATCGGATTGACGGTGGGCTCGTAATTGAGGTTGGTGTCGTCACCGTGATCGGCATCAATCCCGCCCACTGAAGCTCCATCACCAAGACAGCTCATGTTGACGGGTTGCGCGAGTTTGGGGAGGTAAACGTTACCGGCCGCGTCTTTACCATTCAATTGATTGAGCGGCGTCGGATCGCCCAACACCGTGGAACTCGCCAACGCAATAAACGATTTGGCACCTTTACGCGTGCGCAGGTCGCCTAGATTATTGCCGTCGATGCCGGCCGCAATTTGATGATGGTACACCACGGATTTGCCATCCGGGAAAAATGCTGGCCAGCCAGGTCGCGTTTCTGCGGGTTGTCCCGTCACGTCGATAACGGTGACCGGATTCGAGAAAGCACCGCTTGCCGCATCGAAATCCAAAACGACGAGCTTTTGCGTTGGGTTGGAAATGCTGCCGCTCGCCATAGGATTAATGACGACACGCTTGCCGTCGGGCGAAAACATGGGTGTGCCAACGTTGCCCGCGACAGTATTGAGGCCGGAAATGGGCAACAACGCTCCGGGATTGTTCAAAGAAACGAGGCTTCCGGCCGTCGTCAGGGCAATCGATGCATCTGGTGAAATGCCAGGGTGACCGCTTCCATTGGGCAGCGCGTTTTCCGTCGTGCCAGCAGGCGTAAGGTCGTAATACGAGTGACTGCCAGTACCCGTTTCGGCAATGAGGCGCGCGCCATTGGCCGCTACGGAATGACAAACGCGACATTCTGCTGAAGAACCGCTCTTGCCCGCAGCGAGTTGCGGACCTGTGTCACCGACTTTAATCGACAAAACCGCTCCACCGAACAAGCCATCGCCGCCGACTGCTCCGCCATAATTCTTGGCGAGTTTCGTGCCGTAGGAGTTGTAATAAATGATGCCCGAAAGGCGTCCTGGTGCAATGGTCCACGTCTCTGTGATGGGCCCATACGCTTGACCGCCCTTGGCAATCGTGAGTTTCACGATGAGTTTGTCCTGGGATCCGTCGGGAGCCTTTGCACCGGCAGTATTCGTGGCCATGGTCCACACATCTTGGGGAATCGAATGGCGTATGAATGCACCGCCTGTCTGTTGCAAAATGGGCGGTTTGCTAAACGTACCATTCCACTTGAACGAACCGCTCGGGGTTTCGAGGTCGATACGAATGGCATCGACATCGCCGAGCGTTGATTCCCACATAAGCAATGGTGCCAGGATACCCCGTGGAAAAACCGTTTTATCATAGGGGTACACAAAACGCAATCCCTCGGCTTTCCCATCGCCACCGGGCATACCGAGCATTGTAATGATATTGGGATCGCTGACGCCTGCGCCAAGCCCTTCGCCACCGACGCCGCCAACACCACCATCTTGCGTCAATTGCGGGACGCTTGTGGCAATTTGCGGTACTTGCGCAGGATTGTTCGGGTCAGCTCCATTTTGCGTCCCGGCAATCTTGATAAAAACCTCGCGCTCGATCGTTTTGCCGTTGAGACCCGCGCGGACATGCACAATTCCACCAACAGTGCCTTTGGGCGCGAATGTCGCGCCATTCGACGGACCCGCCGGAATGGTCGCCAATTCGCCCCGATCGACGCTCCAACCAGCTGCGACGGGTTTTCCATCGAGCGTTGCGGTGTAGTTGATGACGGGCATCGTTTGTCCCATCGGAACTTCGATGGTTTGTGGCGCAGCAGGCTGCACATCGAAGCCTTGCATTTGCGACCCCCCCATCCCGCCGCATCCCAAGAACCCGCAATCGCCCCCCGAGCCCGAGTTGCCACCAGCACCGTTACCGGCCGTGGCTCCCGCCCCTGCATCACCCGTGCTCGATGGGTTACCCCCGGCGCTCGAACTTCCAGAGCCGCCGCAAGCCGCCCCAAGCGCCGCCGCACCGAGCGTCGATAAGAGAACCAAACCCAAGTGAGAAGAACGTAGTTGCATTAGGGAATGCTACGGGAATTGCCCAAGATACGGTTAAGAAACCTCGAACCCAGCCGTTGCAAAATGACGCAGAAGCGGTTTTGCGCACAATTCATGCTTTCCCTGCGCATTATTTGGGGCTTTTAGTGACTCATGGTATGGTCGCGACGTAGTGGTGGAGTCGGGACGGCGGCTGGTTGTGAGGCGTTTTCGGGCGAAATGACGCAAGGACACCAACAATATCGGGTTCTCGAGAGGCTTGCGGCGGGCGGCATGGCGGAAGTTTTTCTGGCCGAACGCGTAGGGCTCGAAGGGTTCAAGAAACGCGTAGCCATCAAGCGCGTCTTGCCTCATTTGTCGCAGAAAACTCGATTTATCGCGATGTTTCTCGATGAAGCGCGGGTATCGGCGTATCTGACGCATTCCAACGTCGCTCAGGTCTTCGATATCGGCGTTGGCGAAAACGCTTACTTCATCGTGATGGAGTACGTCGAAGGGGCTGACTTGAAGTCGGTTATGGAGTTCATGCGCAAAACGGGGCGATCGTGCCCTGTCGAAGTCGCTGTGCACATCGCCGAAAAGATGTGCGAGGGGCTGTCGTACGCGCACGAAGCAAAAACGCCCGAAGGTGAACCGCTGTGCATCGTGCATCGTGACGTGTCGCCGCCAAACGTACTCATCACGAAATATGGCGAGGTGAAGATAGTCGATTTCGGTCTCGCCAAAGCGACGAGTCAGCTCGAGAAAAGCGACCCGGGCATCGTCAAAGGAAAGTTCAGTTATTTGTCGCCGGAAGCGGCGCAGGGGCAAGACGTCGATGCGCGGGCGGATGTATTCGCAGCGGGCATCATCCTATGGGAATTGCTTGCGCAAAAGCGCTTGTTTCTCGGGGAAAACGATGCGCGCACCGTGATGCTCGTGCGCTCCGCAAATATACCTCCGCTTGCGCCGCTCAATAAAGACGTCCCCCCGGAACTCGAAAGGATCATCGCCAAGGCGCTCGCTCGTGATCCGGACAAACGTTATGGCAACGCGCGCGATTTTGGTCGCGACTTGACGACGTTTCTCTTCAAATACGGCAAACCTGTTTCGTCGCACGACGTTGCCGAGATTGTGCGCAACACGGTTGCGGGTCGCAAACCTACGGCCAAGGCCAAACCGACGACAGTCGGCAAGTTGATCGAAGAGGCGTTACTCGAGTTCAAGTCGCTCGAAGACGACACTGGAGCCGAAGGGGGCACGACGTCGGAACGACTGATGCGTGGTCGTGTGTCGCACTTCGAAGACATTGCGAAATGGATCGAAGAGATCGAAGCCAATCCAGCAAGCGAAGCACGCAGTGCACGTCCTGTGTTTGGTCGGCGCAGAACCTTCGAACCCATTTCGACGCGTGCTCCGCTTTCTTCACAAGGTCCGATTTCTGCACATCTACCCGCGGCTGCTCCTGCGAGCGACGCGGCTCCAGAACAACGTGCTGATGAGGTCCCGTTGCCGACCGCTGTCGAGCCAGTGGAGAATTCCAATGCAGCACCCGGACGCGAACCTTCACCTGCTCCTGGGCACCACGATGACTTGCCCCCCAACACGCGTCGCTCCGTTCCACCGACGAACGATTCAGCGGCTGCGAACAGTGCGCGTGAATCGCAACCGATCGTCGTCAGAGAACCGTCGCAACCGATGATCGTGGCTGAACCAGCGTTGCTGGTGGCGGCAAGAGAGAACGCGCTGCCCGTCACGATCACAGCGATGTCCGAGCCCGTTGTGGTGAAGGAAATTCCGACATCGGAAACGATCGACGCTACGTCGACGGCAGAAGATGCGGATGATTCTCAATCGCCGCCCGATGCAGAAGCGTCCGAGCCGTTGGCTACCGGGGATATTTCTCGACCTGTTGGCGGCAAGAAGCGCAAGAAAAAATCTGGCAAGAACGGCGATCGCAGCTCGCGTATCGAAACCGAATCGAAGCCGATCGTTACGGAAAAGAAAGAACGTAGTTCGCGCATCGAGACAGCACCGAAGTCGAGCAAGAGCACGTCGCTGAAGTTGGCGGAGCGAGCGAAGGACGAAACCAGCAACAAAACGATTTGGGTCTTCGTTGCAGCGGCGGTTTTGTTACTCGCTGCAAGCGCTTATTACGGCGGGCTATTTGTGCACTGATTTGCGACGACGCGGTTTGGCGAATGTTTCGGGACTTGGGATTTCCACGGCCACATCGATGCGTTGATCGCCGCGCCAAACCACGCCGGTGATGACCTTCGCACCTTGACCAATCGCTGCGGCAACGGTGCCGATGACCGAACCTTCCGACGTTGCGGATGTGCCTCCAACGTTCGTGAGGATGTCGCCATCGTGCAGTCCTGTTCCGAAGCGCGACACACCGGCGAGCGACAAACCTGCAGGGCGCGGGTCTGATGCTGGGGCAGGGACCGACGACGGGCGTCCGCCGCTATGCACGGCTCGGAGGACAGCATCGGCGCGCACGACGATGCCGCGATGTCGTGACGTGTTCGGTTGTGGTGCTCGATGTGCAACGACATCGGCGTTGCTGTCGGCGTTGCTGGGTGCGTCGTCCGTGCGTTGTGATGATCGTTCGCGGAGTACGGCGTCAGGTTCTTGTTGTGGCGAGTGGACGGCGCGCCACGCGAACAGGCGTTCGAGGTTTGTCGTGGCGACATCTGCGAGTACCGGGGCTGTGCGATCGACGAGAACGCGTATCGCGGGCGGGATGGCAACGAGTGGAGCGACGAGCAACGAAACGAGCGACGCAAGTCGCAGGCTCAGGAAGCGTTTGGACGTAGTTTGTCCGGGCGCGACATGCGATGAGAATTCGGCGGTTTGTCTTGGTGGAATGCGGGAGATACGATCGTACGATGGTGAATCGTTCGTGGTTTGTTCACGATCCGATTCACCATGGAGCGTCGAGGCGGGGTTGGCGTTATTTGCCATCCTCTTCGTCGTCATCGTCGTCGTCGTCATCCTCTTCGTCGAGCTGCTCTTCGAGCTTGCGAAGAGACTCTTCGCTCTCGGTCGGAGCGGCGGGAGCGCGACCATCTTTGATGGCTTGTTGTCGCGCTTTTTCGGCTGCGGCGCGAGCTTGGGCGACGCGTTGCATGACGGCAGGTTTCGGCGCAATGAGCAGTGTCATGGTGCGTTGTTCCATGACGGGACGAACTTCGATGTTCGCCGTTTCTTCACACTGCTGAATGATCCAGTCGAGTTGTTCTTGCGCTTTTTCGGGGTGCGTGATTTCGCGACCACGGAAGCGCACAGTGAACTTGACCTTGTGTCCTGCTTCGAGAAACCGGATGGCTGCGCGCGTCTTGAACTGCAAGTCGTGATCGTCCGTCTTCGGGCGCAGTTTGATCTCTTTGATTTCGACGACGCTTTGCTTGCGTTTTGCTTCGCGAGCTTTTTTCTTCTCGTCGTACTTGTACTTGCCGAAGTCGAGGATTTTGCAGACGGGCGGATCAGCCTTCGGATTGACCTCCACGAGGTCGAGGCCTCGTTCCTGGGCGCGCCGCAAGGCTTCGTGGGTGGGCAGGATGCCAAGCATTTCTCCTGCTTCCCCGATGACTCTGATTTCGGGGACCCTGATTCGCTGATTGATTCTGATCTGAGGTCCGCGTTGGGCTTGCCGAGGATCGAAGCGTCGCATGCTCATGTGTGGTCTCGCTGTCTCCTTGTACTTCGAGTTGTGGAAATGCTGATTGCGTGCGTGATCATCTACCGCGAAGCTTTGCAGTGGATGCGCCAATTTCGCTCGGATGAGCGGCTTTATCAACCAGCAGATCCGATTCTAACGGGCCTAAATGGAAAAAGCCTCCCAGAGGAGGCTTTTCTTCGATCTTTTGTGACTGTGCGAAACTTCGTAGGCGCGGCCGGGTTCGAACCGGCGACCCCTACCGTGTCAAGGTAGTGCTCTACCACTGAGCTACGCGCCTGCGCTGCATCTCGGCGATTGGTTCGGGTCGCTGAGCGGACGCATCGCTACCAGGCGGGTGGGCGCCCGTCAAGATAAAAAATGTACCACGTTGAATTTTGGTCCCTCGGGACCTCACCGAGGGGAGCGTATCTTGCACCCTTGCCCGAACGTGGTTATGGACGCCGGCCTTTGGAGGGATTCGCCTCGTGACGATGTTTTTGTCTCAGCCGACTACCGTTGCCCCTGGTCAGGGCGCTGCACCTGCACCCGCACCCGCACAGCCGTCTCAGGGGGCACCCGCTTCGCCCTCTGCGCCGACGACAGATGGGGGGCCGTTTGGGGGCATGTCGATTCTGTTCTTCCTCTTGCCCCTCCTGTTCGTGTTCTTGATGACGCGAAATCAGTCGAAGAAGCAGAAAGATATTGAATCGTCGCTCAAGCCTGGCGACGTCGTCGTCACGCAATCCGGCTTAATTGGCAAGATCCTCGACCTCGGGGACGTCAACGCGAAGCTGGAAATCGCACCGGGCGTTAACGTCAAGGTGCGCAAGTCGTCTATCCAGGGGCCGGAAGCCGAAGCTAAGCCAGCCGAGCCGACGAAAGACAAAGACAAAGACAAGGCGAACGAAAAGAAAGCATAGCGGCTGCGCTTCGACTAAAGAAGGGCTCCGCGCTGCTCACTCCATTCACGTTCTCATGATCTACACAATCCTTCAGTACGTGTTTGCCGGCACTGCCGTGCTGTCCGGTGCACTCGCCCTTTGGCTGCGACCCAAACGAGGTGTTTTCATCGTCTCGATGCTCGCGGCTTTGTTCGCGTTCATCGCCGCTCGTTACCAAGTCTTTTGGGCGAGTGCGTTTTTTGGGCTTTGCATCCCATGGGCTCTCGTCTGTGCGCTCCCAACGATCGACCTCCCCTGGCGTGCGAAGACAGGGTTTGTCCTGTTCCTCGCGCTCGGTGCGACGCTGTCGATCTACCCGACGTACCACGACGAACGCCTCGGTCGAATCGATCGCAGCGCTCTCAGCGCCGAGGAAGCGGAGAAAGCCGAGCTAGCTGCTCTGAGCGGCGATCGCGGTCTTCGCGAGTGGCTCGTCTCGAACATTCCGTTCCGTCTCGTTCGCGGTCTCGACCTCAAAGGCGGCTTGCGCCTCGTCTACACCGTCGATGTCGATGAAGCGATCAAAGACAAACGCGATCGCAACTATGACGAACTTCGGCAGTCGCTGACCAAAGCTCTCGACATAGTTCCGAAAGACAAACAGGCGACGCCGGAAGATCTGAAGAAGCTCGTCGGCAGAGTGCGCCTTGAAAAATCACGTGATCAAGCTGGCTTGATCATCATGAATTTCGAGAGCGCTGACGACGCGAACAAGATCAGCGAAGAGTTCATGGCGCCGTATGCCAACGAGCTACAGCGTCAGTTCTCTGCTGATCGCAAACGCGTCACGTTGCGCATCAAGAGCGATGTCGAAACGGACATTCGTAGCAAGGCTGTCGCGAAGGCGAAGGACACTGTTCTTCGTCGTGTCGACAGCATGGGTTTGAAGGAAGCTTCCGTCACTTCGCGCGATGAAGACATCATCATCGAGATCCCCGGCGACGACGAAAAGTCCTTCAAGAGCATCAAGGACATCATCGCGC
>JANORL010000359.1:0-4789 GCA_031415295.1 Polyangiaceae bacterium
GAATGCTCGGCTATACGGCTACCGAGGTGATGAACAAGATCACGCCGGCCGACATTTCCGATCCGCAGGAAGTGATCGCGCGTGCCGAAGCACTCAGCGCGGAGCTCGGAACCCCGATTACGCCGGGCTTCGAGGCGCTGGTGTTCAAGGCATCGCTCGGGATCGAGGACATCTACGAGCTGACCTACTTCCGTAAGGATGGGAGCCGGTTTCCTGCGGTGGTGTCGGTCACAGCGCTGCGCGACGCGCAGGACGCCATCATTGGCTATTTGCTGATCGGCACCGACAACACGGCGCGCAAGCACGCGGAAGAGGCGTTGCTCAAGGCCGGTGCTCTTCAGAGCGCGATTTTCAACAGCGCCAACTTCTCGAGTATCGCCACCGACGCGAAGGGTGTCATCCAGATTTTTAACGTCGGCGCCGAGCGGATGCTGGGCTATACGGCTGCCGATGTGATGAACAAGATCACGCCGGCGGACATTTCCGATCCGCTGGAAGTGATCGCTCGCGCCATGGCATTGAGCCTAGAATTGGCGACCACGATCCGACCGGGCTTCGAGGCGCTGGTCTTCAAGGCTTCGCGTGGAATCGAAGACATCTACGAATTGACCTACATCCGTAAGGACGGCAGTCGGTTTCCAGCCATCGTGTCGGTTACCGCCCTACGGGACGCTCAAGGCGCGATTATCGGCTATCTGTTAATTGGTACCGACAACACGGCGCGCAAGCAGGTCGAGGCGGAGCAGAAAAAACTTGATCAGCGTCTTCGAGACCAGCAATTTTATACGCGCTCGCTTATTGAATCCAATATCGATGCGCTCATGACGACGGATCCATCCGGTATCATTACCGACGTCAACAAACAAACGGAGGTGCTGACCGGTTGTACGCGCGACGAGCTGATTGGCAAACCATTCAAGAATTATTTTACCGATCCTGAACGCGCCGAAGCGGGGATCAAGCTGGTCCTGAGCGAAGAAAAGGTCACCAACTACGAACTCACGGCGCGCGCTCGCGACGGCAAAAAAACCGTTGTTTCCTATAATGCGACGACGTTCTACGACCGCGACGGGAAGCTGCAAGGGGTATTTGCAGCCGCACGCGATATCACCGAGCGTAAACGTCTCGACGAAGTCCTCCAAGACAAGAACGCAGAACTCGAAAGCGCTCGATTGGCCGCGGACAAAGCCAACCTCGCCAAGTCGGATTTTCTTTCGAGCATGAGTCATGAATTGCGTTCGCCACTCAATGCGATTCTCGGTTTCGCGCAATTGATGGATTCGGATTCCCCGCCCGCGACCCCATCCCAGAAGGAAAGCATTGATCAGATTCTGCATGCGGGATGGTATTTGCTGGAACTCATCAACGAGGTCCTCGATCTTGCCGTTATCGAGTCTGGAACGTTGGCGCTATCGGAAGAGCCGGTGTCGTTGTCCGACGTCATTATCGAATGCCACGCCATGATCGAACCCCAGGGGCATAAACGCGGTATCAAGCTGAACTTTCCCGAATTCAGCTCTCCTTCCTACGTCCACGCGGATCGGACCCGCTTGAAGCAGGTCATCATCAACCTGCTGTCCAATGCAATCAAGTACAACTCTCCGGCGGGAGCGATTTTCGTGGAATGCACCGTCGGCACGATGGGCCGCACGCGCGTCAGTATCCGGGACACGGGAGGAGGATTATCGCCTCAAAAGATAAAACAACTTTTTCAGCCATTTAATCGACTTGGACAGGAAGCCGGCTCCGAAGAAGGCACGGGCATTGGCCTCGTGATGAGCAAACGAGTGGTCGAGCTGATGGGTGGCGTCATCGGTGTGGAAAGCACCGTCGGGCAGGGAAGTGTGTTTTGGTTCGAGCTGAATACGGCATCAGCGCCCCAGTTAGAGATTGACGGAGCGGAACCCATTACAATCATTCCTATACCGGGCGAGTCCAGTCTTCCGCGGAAAACCTTGCTTTATGTCGAAGACAACGCCGCCAATCTGAAACTGGTCGAGCAGCTTATCGCCCGTCGTTCCGATCTCCGCCTGCTCAGCGCGATCAATGGCACGCTCGGTGTTGAGCTCGCGCGAAGGGAACTACCAGACGTGATCCTCATGGATATCAATCTGCCGGGAATCAGCGGCATCCAAGCATTAAAAATCCTGCGCGATGATCCGGCCACTGCGCACATTCCGGTGCTCGCCATCAGCGCCAATGCAATGCCCCGCGATATCAAGATCGGAATGGATGCCGGGTTTTACCTTTATCTGACCAAACCGATCAAGGTTATCGAGTTCATGGACGCGCTGAACATGGCCCTCGAATTCGCCGAGAAGCGCAGGTCTCAGCCGAGGTTCTGAACGTCCCATGATCAATTCTGCTAATGTCCATTACGGCAAGGTCTTGATCGTAGACGATCAGAAGGCCAACGTTTTGTTGCTCGAGCGAACGCTGCGAGGCGCCGGATATCTCAATGTCATGTCGACGATGGATTCATTCGAAGTCTGCGACCTTCACCGTAAGCACCATTATGACATGATCCTGCTCGATCTTCAAATGCCTGGCATGGATGGCTTTCAGGTTATCGAAGGATTGAAGGAAATCGAGACGGAAGGATACCTTCCAGTGCTCGTGGTGACGGCGCAACCGGATCACAAGTTACGGGCGCTGAAAGCCGGAGCGCGGGATTTTGTCAGCAAGCCTTTCGATCTCGCGGAGATTTTGGTCCGGGTTCACAACATGCTCGAGCTGCGTTTGCTGCACTTGGAAACGAAGGCGCTTTATGATCGAGTCGTTTGGGAGCAACGAATCACCGAACGCCTTCTGCTCAACGTGTTCCCTGCGTCGATCGCCGAACGATTGAAGGGGCGTCTCGATGTTACCGTGGACAGTTTTACGGAGGTTATCGTGGACAAATGCGATGACGTTACCGTGCTGTTTGCCGACATTGTGGACTTTACGAAGTTTTCCGAGGGCGTGAGTGCCGAGATCCTGGTGAACGTGCTCAACGACATCTTTACGCGTTTCGACAGCATTGCCGACAACCGCGGGCTCGAGAAGATCAAAACGATTGGCGATTCGTACATGGCTGCCGCGGGGGTCCCCATTCCACTGCCCGATCACGCGAGCCGTGCGGCGCACATGGCTCTCGATATGATGGACGCGATGGACCATTTTAACGAGCAAAGCCCATACAAACTCGAGGTGCGTATTGGCATCGATGCGGGTCCGGTCGTCGCAGGCGTCATTGGAAAACGAAAATTCCTTTATGACGTCTGGGGAGATGTCGTCAACACCGCCAGCCGGATGGAATCCCACGGCATACCGGGGCTCATCCAGGTGACGGACGCGATGCGGCAACGGTTGGGTGAACCATTCCGCTTCGACAAGAGAGGCCCGATCGAAGTGAAGGGCAAGGGCCAGATGCACACCTGGATCCTGAATGGCCGGTTTTGAAAGGCACCCCAAGTCACGGCTCCGTGCGCACGGCTGCAAAGAAAAAACCGTCGTGCTGACCAACGAACACGGGCACATTTCCCACCGTCAAGTCCGACATCGCTTGCACCGCAAACGTGCCATCAGGCGCTTTCAATAATACCTCTGCCGCAGCCTTGGACACGGCACTTCGACCTGCGTGCTGAACCCGAACCGCATCGTGAATGATAAACGCTCCGCCTTCTTCGACAGGAATCCGGCGCGCCGCACCCTCGCGAATGAACCCCCAAACTCGTGAGAGATACTTGTTCGTCGACGGACTCAAGTAAACCGAATATGCACCGAGTAGTTTCCAAGCGCTTTCCTTCGCATCCGCTCCCATCAATTCACCCTCCCAGCCCGTTTGATACCCCATGCCTGGTTGAGCCGTGAATCGAGACCATCCACAAACGCGTTTTCCCACCACGAGTTCCGCCGCAATACGTTCCGCGCCAAGAATTCGCACTCGCCCGTGACGCGAGAGGTCTGGATAATCCGCTTCAGGTAAGCGTATGTCTTTGGCGGTCGTATCGAGAGGTGTGGAACACGGAACGCTATCGTCTGGAGCGACGTCGATGTCCAGCGCTTGATTGGCAACTGGCGGCGTAAAGCCATTGTGGAGCCAAGATGCGTCATGGAGGGTATCGACGCGTTTGACGGCGCGAATGCGTCCGCGAAGAATACATGCCCGAGGCGGACCACTCATATGCCGCGCGGGATTAGGTCCAACACATTGCATGGAGAACGTCGAAGCGGCGGATGTTTGCGTCGTAAAGCCTGCGACTTGAGGGGCTTGGGGCGCACTTGACGACGCGCTCGGCGATGGACTCGGCGATGCGATCGATGGACTCGGCGATGCGGACGATGGGCTCGACGATGCAATGGGCGACGTAGATGGAGCCAGGGCCGTGCTTGACAGAAGGCTGGCGGGCGCGGGCGACGAACAACCGCACACGGCGGCGAGGCTGATCAAGGCACACAAAAAATCGCGTCGGAGCACCATGGGCCTATGGTCGCACAGCAAGGCCAGCGAGGCGAACAATCGGCAAGAAAAGTGACGTTTTTCGTACCAAACAAGCAAAAAACGTTCGCTCGTACCCATCCGTCCATCGTCCGTATTGAGTACGCATGATTCTGCCGTTACAAAGTCTGACTGCGTGCACGTTCGATTTCAGCACGCATGTATTCAATCTGCGCTTCTGCACGAGCCAGAGCAGCGGTGGCATCACGTTGCTTTTGCTCCGCATCGCGCTGCTTTTGCTCCGCATCGCGTTGCTTCTGTTCAGCGAGCAATCGCGCAGCGGTTTCGTCGCGTTGCTTCTGTTCAGCG
>JANORL010000360.1:0-11066 GCA_031415295.1 Polyangiaceae bacterium
TGCACTCTACCCAGTTTACGATGGGGGGCTATGCCCCCATACCCCCCGAGATAAGAGAATTGACGCTCAGATCCCCTTGAACACCGGACGACGTTTTTCCGCGAACGAACGCAACGCTTCGAGCCGATCTTCGCTGCGCAACGTCTCGTCGTAATACACCCGCTCGAGTTCCAAACCGCGATCGAGCGACACATCGAATGACGCATCGATCGCTTCGAGCGCTGCACGTTGCGCAATCGGAGCGCCACTCGCGATGGGTTCGATCCACGCGATCGTGTCTTCGAGCACCGGCGTATCGAGCGGCGAGATGCGATTGATGAGCCCCCACAGAAGAGCTTCCGCCGCGCCAAACTTGCGACCCAACAAAATCATCTGTTTGGCCCGCGCTTCACCAATGATCCGCGGCAAACGTTGCGTACCGCCGGCGCCGGGAATGATGCCGAGCGTCGTTTCGGGAAGCGACATTTCGGCGTGAGGCGCGGCAACACGCAAGTCACAAATGAGCGCCAATTCCAGCCCTCCACCAAACGCAACGCCGTTGATCGCCGCTACGACCGGCTTCGGACTGTGATCGAGCACCGCAAGTTCCGTTCGGTAAAGACCAACCTGCTTACGCACTTCGTCGGAAGTCATGCCCTGGCGTTCTTTCAAATCCGCACCAGCACAAAACGCTTTGTCACCCGCTCCCGTCACGACAATGGCGCGTACGTTGGGGTCATTGACGAGTTCCTTGCCGAGGCGACCAAGCGCAAAAAGCGTCTCGCGCGACAGTGCATTGCGGCGATCCACGCGATCGATGACGAGAACGCCAACAGCTCCTTGGCGTTCGATTCTTACGGGAGCGTTTTGTTCGGACATGAACTGTCCGTAGCGAAGTCGGCTTGTGCGCGCAAAGAGTCTTGAATTCGTGCGATGATTGAACACCGTGATGCAACGTCGATCGCTTACAAATTGGGTACGAACGGGCCGCGTTTTGCTTCTGTCGTTGGGCGTCGGAGCCTTGGCAGCGAGCGCGTGTGCGCCCGTCTCACGCGAGTTTCCGGGGGGCCAAGGGGGAACAGGCGGAGCGGGAGGAACTGGCCAAGTCTGCGAACCGGGCACGTCCAAAGCTTGTTACACGGGCACGCCAGGCACCGAAGAGGTCGGCGCGTGCAAAATGGGCACACACTCGTGTTTGCCCAGTGGCACCGGATTTGACGAATGCGCGGGGGAAGTCCTCCCCACGGCCGAGATTTGCACAACACAAATCGATGAAGGTTGCGACGGGCCAAACCCTGTCGAGTGTCCATCGCTCGGTCACGTGTGGAGCAAGAATTTCGGCGGCACTGGTGAAGATGTCATCACGGCCATCGCGATTGATCCAGCCAGCGGCGACATCATCGGCACAGGCTATTTCCGCGACACCATCGACCTCGGTGGTGGCGTGATGGGCAGCACCGGTAGTAACGATATCTTCCTCTTTCGCTTCACCGCCGATGGAGAACATCGGTGGAGCAAGCGTTTTGGAGATGCCGCGAGTCAAACTCCAAACGATCTCGTTCTCGACTCGACCGGTGCGATTTACATCGTCGGCGAGATGTCTGGCTCGATCGACTTTGGTGACGGCAAACCCGTCACGAGCAGCGGCGGGCAAGATGCGTTCGTCGCCAAATTCGATCTCGACGGCAAAGTCATCTGGAGCAGGCTTTTCGGCGATTCGAGCACGCAGCGTGGCGAAGGCGTCGCGATCACTCCGACAAACCAGGTCATTGTCGCTGGCACCTTCAGTGGATTCATCCCGCTCACGGGTATGGAACTGCCATCGAATCCCAGCGGCAAGGACATGTTCGTCATCAAGCTCGACTCGTCAGGGTTCGATGTCGGAGCGAAAAAATACGGCGGCATCAACAGCGACGAATTGTCGGACGTTGCGGTCGACTCCACGGGCGCCGTACTCGTGACGGGCAATTTTTCCGACACGATCGACTTTGGTAGCTTGGGCTCGTTTCCTAGTGCCGGTAGTTCCGATGCGTTTGTCCTGAAACTCAAGCCGGACCTTTCCGAAGAGTGGGTGCGCATTTACGGCGACGCGATGTCTCAACGCGGAGGAGCGATCGTCACTTCATCGAAGAACGACGTCTTCGTGATGGGCGATTTTACCGGTTCGATGGTGCTTGGAGATGGCTCGTCGCTCATGGCCCCTGATCAACAACGAGCCTTGTTCCTCGTCTCCGTCAGCTCAGACGGAGCGTTTCGTTGGGGCAAGAGCACGGGCACGTCTCAACTCGTTTTAGAGCGGCATTCATTGACTGTGGATCCTTCTTCCCAGTCGATCATCGCCGCAGGGTTTTACGACGGAACACTCGACTTCGGCGGCGGACCGCTAACTGCCATGTACGTCGACGCTTTCGCAGCAAAGATGGGTTGGGACGGCTCGCACATCTCTTCAGCACGATTCGGTGGCCCGCTGGTGGACGCGTTCTTCGATGTTGCCGTATCAACAACGGGCGACTTGTTCGTGAGCGGCGGACATCAAGGTCCTGCTGACTTCGGCGGCGGAATCCTCGAAACACCCGCTGGACCCGATGACGTTCAAGCAATGCTTCTACGTCTGCTGCCCTGAGAGGGTGTTCCGCCGGCTGCTACATAACGCCTGCAAAACACCCTCTAACGCCATCACGCGAGACACGTCGATCCGTGGCATCATTTTGCGATGAAACGATCGCTTACATACGGTTTGTCTTGGTCACTCTTGGTGGTTTCAGGCATTGCCATCGGCCTCGCCGCATGCGCTCCAGAAGAACGTAACTTTGGGGATTCGAGCAGCGGTAGCGGCAGCAGCAGTAGTGGAACAGGCGGCGATGGTGGTTCCGGGATGGGGTGTAAACCCGACGCATCGGAGTCTTGTTACTCCGGCCCGCCAAACACGCTCGAGATAGGTGTTTGTAAATCCGGCAGTCGCGTCTGTTTGCCCTCGGGCATTGGCTTCGGTGAATGCGGTGGCGAAGTCGTTCCCACCGTCGAAAATTGCCTCACGCCCGAAGACGAAGCGTGCAACGGCAAGGATGCCGCTGAGTGTCTCCCCTTGGCTGATGGCTGGCTCAAGACGTTTGGCACGGGCGGCTCCGCACAGTTTGTCTCAGACATCGCGGTCACGAGCACCGGCGACCTCGTCGTGGTCGGAGCGTTCGCCGACACGATCGACTTCGGCTCAGGACCCATGGCGAGCACCGGCTCGCTCGACATCTTCGTGGCCAAATTGGACCCGCTCGGTAACGCGATTTGGAGCCGCAGATTTGGCGACGCGACGTCGCAATCCGCCCTTGCAGTCGCAGTCGACAACATGGGCGCGATCTACGTCGGCGGCGCGATGGCGGGCAAAGTGGACTTCAACGGGACCCTCCTCACGTCCGCCGGCAGCGATGACGCCTTCCTCGCCAGATTCGAGTCAGACGGCAAACTGGCATGGGCGCACAATTGGGGTGACCTCAATTCGCAAAGCATTCGCCACATCGAAGTGACCAAGACAAACCTCATCGTCGTCGCCGGTGAATTCAGAGGCACGCTCCAGTTTGATTCTGGCGCAAACAAACTCACGTCCGCCGGAAGCTCCGACGTCTTCGTTGCACGTTTCGATTCCTCGGGATTTCTCTCAGGTTCACGCGCGTTTGGGGGCACTCTCACGGAAACCGTCCGCGGTTTGGCCGTCGACAATGCCAATCAGATCTACCTGACAGGCGGATACGAAGGCACGGCAGACTTCAACGGCTCCATGATGTTGGTTTCCACCGGAGCACGCGACGCGTACCTCGCAAAGCTCACACCCACCCTCAACACCATCACGTCACTTGGGTTTGGCAATCCAAATAGCCCCAATTCATTCCAAGAAGGCTTCGACGTCGCAGTGAACGACAACGATGAAGTGTTCGTTTCTGGCGGGTTCGCCGAAGGAATCGATTTGAACGGCAAGTTCCTCAGCAACCCAGAAACGCTTTCCCGCAGCATGTTCCTTGCGCATTTCGACCCCACGCTCGCAGGGTCGCTCGGTCATCAACAATTCGGAGGTGTAAGCGGGATCGTCGTCGACTCGCGGTTGGCCATCGATGCAGTCGCGAAGCAAGTCGTCCTCGCCGGATCGTTCACGGGGACCATGGACTTTGGCGGCGGACCCTTGGTGTCCAAAGACGCACAAGATCCGTTTTTTGCCAAGCTCGGATTCGACGGAACGTTTGTCGCGGCGCGAGTCTTGCTCAACGAACCTATCCCGGCGGACAACTCCAACAACCTCACGGCGCTCGCCCTTTTGCCTGTGGGAGATCTCATCATCGGCGGCGTACAGCGGACACCCATTCTCTACGGCAACATGGTCGTCGGGACAATCGACGCCAAAGATGGCAATGCCTTGCTCGGACGCTTCCTTCACTGAGAATTTACTCTGGTTTGTCGACCGGTTGAGCGCTTCGCGCTCAACCTTAGTCAGGAAAAATGTCGACAAGCGCTACGCGCTTTCGACATTTTCCCTCTACCCAGTTGAAGATGGGGCTGCCGCCCCAAACCCCGCCCGACCACCAAGGCGACACGACGCGACACGAAAAGACCCTCCGTGACACTCGTTGAGGCCATGGTGAGGCCACGGGAAATTCTTGCCGCAAAGCCCAGCCCAACGACGTTTGTGCAAACGCGCCGCGACGCCCACCAAAACCTCAACGCTCCTTCAACAAATACCTCACCTCCGCACCCCTTGCCAACCGAGCCTCCGGAATCGCCTGCTCCACGGAAAACGGTCCCGCGACAAACCGCTGGAAAATGTCCAGCCCTCGATTCATCGTCATCGTCCAGCCCGTGTCCGTCTCGATACGTGGCGCGCCGAAATTCGGACTCGTATCGAGCCCCCAGGAAAAACTCACGCGTGAGCCCGAAAATGCACCCAACATTTGATTCAAATGCGCTTCCTGCTCGAGTTGCGTCTCCGGATCCGATTGCGTTACCAGACAAACCGCAACCTCGTCCCCTTCCGCAACGAGGTCGTGCAGCATCGTCAGGAACTCCATCAGATTCCGCGCCTGAAAGAGGTCCCGCATATTCGGGTCGTATACGGTCACCTTACGCGCCCCCGCGAGCGGACCCGCAAACAGACGACGATAACTCCATCCCTTCGTGTTCTCCGGAATGACGACGTGCTCCGGAATGGCCGCCGGCGGCACCTTCAATGGCTCTGCTTGGCGTGACGCACTCGAAACATCCGCATTGAATGTCTCGGCCGCCTTCGGGCGCGGTCCCGCAAAAGCCGGATACTGCACCTCTTCTGGCGTCAGCACCTCGGTCGTGTGACCAGTCGCCAATGACCGATAAACAAAATCATTTCGCTTGAACGTGTCATCAATGCGCACGATGTTTTCACGTACCCGCCTTCGTGATTCCATCGCAAAAGAAAGCAATTCCTCGATTTCTTCCGGCGTCGCGTTCCCGTCCGGATAGATGATCTTCATCAGTCCCGAAAACGTTTTCTCGAAGCCCGTTTGATCACGTGTCGATACTTCGGACGTCACCTCGAAATGCTTTTTATACGCACCAGTAAAATCCTCTTTCCGCAGATGCTTCAAGACTTCGGCAATGTAGTCCACGATAAACCCATAACCGGTCGTAAACAATTCGTGCCGAATGGGCGCAACTTCCCACCCAGGACTGAATGCATGCACGCGGTCGAGGAACGCCGAATCGATGTATTTGTCAGGCAGCGCCTCGAAAAAATGCGAATGCTTCATCATGAAGGGCACCGACTTTTGCGTATTGCCCATGAACACCATCGACGCCTCGCCCGAAAGCTGCTCGATACCGCGCGAAAACGTGCGGTTCGCCATGTAGTTTTTCATGATGTCGACGAGCATCTTGTCGACACGTTTGTCTTTGCCCGCAAACTCGTCAAAACAAATGCAATCCCAATACCCCACAAGCCCAATCTTGCCGCTCGCATTGCTCACGAAAAGCTTCGGAGCCGTGACCTCCGAACCCGATATCAACATGCCATGGGGTGAAAACTCGGCGTAGATATGCGATTTGCCCGTGCCCTTCGGCCCAAGCTCCAGCAAATTATAGTTTCTTTCGCAATAAGGCACGAGCCGCAACAACGTCAAGAGTTTGGCCCGGCGCCCGAACATGTCCGGATTGAAGCCCATGCTCTGCATCAAAACGCCGATCCATTCCTCCGTCGTAAAATGGGCCCGCGCATTCAAAAATGCCTCGTGATCCACGCTCGCCACTTGAATCGGCTTCAGCGTCTGCACTTCCCACGGGCTCGCTTTCGGATCCTCGGCCACCTCGTAGCTCACGTCCGTGATACACCAAATCCCACCCACCAAAAGCTTGGGATAACGGCGCACGTAATCGTCGGACACACGCACTTTCTTGATTCCGAGGTTGCTGAATTCCGCCTCGTAAAACCCGCCTTTTTCGTTTAGCTCGACCGTGATCTTGTCGATGACCTTGTGCCGCCCCTTGTCCCTGATCGTCGCCTTGACGAGTTCGGCCTGATTACGATGCACATAATGCTTCGCCAAAATGCGCTGCACTGATTGCAACCCGACCTCGATGACCTCTTCATCGTCCGTCGCGCAATGCTGGCCAAGCAAGTATTCCAAGACGTACGTCGGAACGACGGCATTTTGCTTCAAACCGTTCGTCAGGTCCTTACGCACCACCAAGCCGGGAAAATGCTGGAGCACCTTGGTATCGAGCACGCTCGCTCGATGTCGCGCAGGACGCTCGAACGTCTCGAATGTCAAGGCATCGGCAGACACAGATTCACTCGTCATCGAAATCGCTCGCAAATGGCTTCTGAAGCTTAATGCCGTGCATCTTGAACACGACGTTGTGGTTCGTCCCCTGCACCGTCTCCTCCAGCCGCAGCTCCACCTCGCTGTTGTTGAACGCGTCGGCGGCGGAAGATAGCACCAAAATCATCGTCGTCTCGCGTTGTCGATCCTCCGTTTCCTTCGAATCGAATGTCTGCGTTTTCACTTCCGACAACGATGTTCCGTCTTTCGCAAACACACCGATCCGCAACGTTCGCGGTAAAACTTTTCCGACAGCTGGCTTGTCCTGGTACAACGCAATCGCGACCTTACCCGTCGTAATCTTCGCCGGTACGCGAATCAGCTCGACGTCGACCAGATCCGTATCATTCGTTCGTGCCTTGTGAATCTTCACCACCGGCACCACCACCTCTTGAAGACTCAGGCCGCCATGAACAAAACGCTTGCCGGAACCTTTGAGCGGAAATCGGCCCAATGACAAGGGAAACGCTGCCGACCAATCACCACCCACGCCCAAGGCCGCCGCTGAAAATACTTTTATTTTTCCACTCGGCACGATTCCTTTTCCCAGGGCAAACCTTCGCGTCTGATACGACCATTCGGCAGCCGCTGGAAGCGGCGTCATGTCCTCGTCCGCCACGTCCTCTTGCTGAAAAAGAAACCCGTGATCCGCCGTGAGCACCATGTTGCTGCCATTGATGTTCGCTACTTTCTTGATGATGTGCTCGAGTTCCTCGAACGTTTGGCGGACCGCATCGAACGTTTTGGCTTCCGTACCGAGCGAATCGCCCACCTTGTCGATGACGTTGTGAAAAATGTAAATGACTTCGTGGTCGCGCATCAAGGCGCGTCCATCCGTCTTCGTATTCAACTCCAAGAAGTCTTCGGCTTGCAGCGCCGTGGCTTTGGTTTCGCACGCCAAACGCAAAATCGCCGCCCGATTGTCAATCCCACTGGCGCTTCGACCATCCACCGTGACCGTCGCGTCTTTTGCCGCATCCACGATGCGCTGCCGCCCCGGCAATAGCGACGCCATTCCCAGTTGCGTGTAGCTCGGCAGCGACCCAAACAAGGCATCGACCTCCGCCGTCCAGCGATTCTCCGAAGTCAGCCGCTCGGCAAAATCCACAGCCGCTTCATAACGCAAAGCATCGGAAATGATGACAATAACCTTTTGTCCCTTTTCACGAAACGGTTGTACGTATTTGTCGAAAAAGAACCGCTGCGCCACGAAATCGTTGCATGTCCACGCCTCCGCCCGTTTCACTTGATCACCCCAACGATCCGCGAGCGGAAGCAAAAAATTGTTCACGTAGGCATTCTCGACCCATTGCGTGATCTGCATCATCACGTTCACATGCCCATAGTGGCGTGCGTTCCACGTGTACAAGCGATAGGCTCGGTCGATTTTCCACCAAGTGCCCACATATCGCTTCAGGCCGGCATCCAACGAATCCATCGACAATTCGGCCGCCGCCAGAAGCTCGCGCAATTCCACCGCCTGTTCCACCGCGGCATACCCATGTTTGTGCTCGCTTTGCCAAAACGACGCTCGACGCTGCTGAATCACCGCCCGTAACTCATTCGCCGGCATCCCGCGCTCGAAAGCTTTGCACAATCGTTGCAACGTGAATTTTTCGAGCAACTCGAACGTGTCCGAATCTCCAATCGCTGCACGTTCAGCCATAACGTTCAGCGCCGTTTCGATCTGGAGTTCCCGCTCCATCGTATGCGCCCAAATGCGAAACGAATCCCGCGCCGCTTGGCTGTCTTTCCACCGCTGCATGAAGACCTTGGCATGCGTTTGTTGCGCAACTTCCTTGTCGAGCGGGTTCGCGCCACGAAACAGCGTGACGACGAAATCGCGAAATGCGGGGCTCGTCGAACCATACCCGAAACGCCGTTCCACTTCGCGCCAAAACGGTCCAGAAAGCGCCGCTTTCTCAAAACATTGCGTCACCGGATCGAGCAGCGGGTAGTTCGCGCTCTCGTTCAGGAAGCGTAAAAGCACAGCGTCTGGATCCACCGCGGTGTCCGCGAGAATCGCCATCATTTTCAAACGCAAGTCGCGGTCCGTGTCGTCTTTGCCCAACGCCGCTTTCAGCGCCTGTATGTGTTTTTCGTTCTGGAAAAACCCCGCATGTTCCTCAACGAGATGCCGAAATTCCTGCGGCAGCCCCACTTCCTGCAAAGCGAGCGATGCCTTGTCCGCTTTGTATTCAAATCCTTGCAGTAGCAAATCGAGCAACCAATTCGCGTTATCCGCCGGACGAGGTTCCGCGACGTACACCAAAAATTTTGCCGCTGGATCGGCGTCGCGCACGATGCGTACTTTCGTGCCAAACTCGTTTCCCGCCACTTCGAGTTTTGTTAAACGCGGCATCGAAAACGCGTCGAACGTGTCTTTCCATTCGCTCTTGTCATCGTACCAAAAGACGATGCGGTTCCGCTCGAATACCCGCTGAAGGCTGTCGTGAATACGTTTCATGGTTGCTCGATGTTGGTGGTGATCCTACACGTGAACGAACGACGAATCGGGCAAAACACTCAATCGCGTCGTGCGCGCTTCTTGGCTGGCGCTTCTTTCGGCGTTTCTTTCGCGGCCTTCTTGCCCTCGGATGCCAGCTTCGGCCACGGCCGAAACAAGACCTTTTTGAGCCCCACGAACACGAGCACGCCTGCCTTTAATCCATTGCCCAGCGTCAGCATCTCCACGAGAGCCTTGTCCGACGTATATTTTTCAATTTGCTCGTACCCTTGTTCCACCACCTTGTCGATTGCTTTTTCCGTCGCGTTCGTCTTCACGTATTTCGCTTCGATGATCCAAGCGTATTTGTGCGCGGATACAGCGTCTCGCAACCCGAGCAACAAGTCGCAATATCCCTGGGCAAGTTCGAGTTCACTCGCGATGTTGAAGACTTGCGTTTGACAAAGATACGACATCAGCATCAGCTTCATCGTTTTCTCGTCGAAGTTCATCAGATCCCGATTGCTGACCCGGCTGATGACTTGCGAATGAAACACATCCACCAAGGGCTGAATCTCCCCCGAGATGGACATCTTTGCCAACGCATTCTCCACGTGGGTCATGTCGATCTTGATATGGTCGTGGTCGACCATCGCGAGCGCGAGGTAGCCCCATTGCATTTCGCGCATCACGCGGTTGGGAATCACGAGTTTGGGTTCGCGATTCGGCCCGGCATCTTCCGCGAATGTCAACATGCCCATGTAATAAAAAAGCGACACCACCTGCGATCGATCGAAGCGAGTTTGCGTTCCGAATCGTTCCACGAGCCGCGTCGTAATCGATTCGTTCGTCAGGATCTCCTCGAGCAATTCACGCGTATCGCTTTCCCGCTCGCTCGTGGCCTTGGCAATCTGATAAAGCCTTCCATAATCCGTGCGGACGTTTTCGTCGATCATTTGATCGGGATATTCGCCCTGCCGCAGGAGTTCGCGGAAGAAATAAAGGACGAGCGTCGAATTGTACATTTTCTCCGCTGCCCGTCTCGAAAACCGATACCCGTTGTAATACCGTTCGAGCACCGAAAGCAACGTTTCACGGTCACCGATACGAGGATCCTTCGCCAATTCTGGTTTGTCGCGCAACAACAAATCCACCCCGCGCTCGACGTCCGCCCGCGTGAACCCGGCCATTGCGTTAAAAGCCTTGTCGTTCGAAATGTGCGTGACGATGTTGAACCCGCTCGACAAGTCGTCCAGCATGATGGGCGACACGCCCGTGACAAACATACGCGCCAGCGTCTCCGTGACCGTAAACGCCTTCAGCGATGCATAAAAACTCCGCACGAATCCAGTACTGCGCACGAGTTCCTGGTACGCGTCGTTCTGGCCATCCGAAAGCATCCGATTGCCAAAGTGATCGTATTCGTCAATGAGCAGATAAACCTGATGACCGGCACGCCCGACAATCGTCAAGAGTTCGGTCATGAGTGCGGCGGTGTCCTCCTCCTTGGATCCCGCAGAGACGGACGCTTCGAGGGAAGCCAACGCGGGAATCAGCGCCATATACCGCCCGATGAACGTCGAGATTGGAGCCCTCACCTGCGTCGCAAAACTCTTGCGAATTTCCTCGGCCGTACCGTCCGTACTGACAGGCGAAAAGTCGAGCCGGAGCATGAGATATCTGTTTTTCTTCGGCGTGGGAAACTCGTGGACCCACAGGCCTCCGAAGAGTTCGTCAAACTTGTCGGCCAGAGCAATGTCGTAATAATTCTCGAGCGTGCTGATAAGGGTTGACTTGCCAAACCTTCG
>JANORL010000361.1:0-23831 GCA_031415295.1 Polyangiaceae bacterium
CCACCGCCTCGGCCTCGACGTCAAAGGTTCACTTGGCATCTTGGTAAAAGCCAAGGAAGAAAAGCTGATCCCCGCGTTGCGCCCAATCATCGACGTAATGCGTATCAACGGCTACCGATTGGATCAACGCTTGGTCGACAAGGTGCCGTTGTCTGTCGGTGAGTCGCCAACGTCCTGACAACGTCTCGTCATCTCTCATGCCGTCTCTTGGCTTGCCCAATGCGCACAGGCGATTCTCACTTGCCACGGCATACAACGTCCGCCACGAAAACTCTTCACGAACGCGCGAACTTGCAGGACGGTTGGCGCGACCATACGATGAAGACGAAAAAAAGTGCATTTGGCGATCAATGCGCTGCTCAGTGATGCTGCTCAGTGATGACGATGAGCGTACGTGCATTCGCGCCCGCATTTTGTTGCTTCCCAGACTTGTGTCGACTACCGTTTTTCCGATACTCGATGCTGTACCATGACTCGGGCGGAGCTTTGCCGGGCTTTATTCGCCCGCTTCTTGCACTTTCGCTGCTCTTGGTGCCCTCGTTCGCGCGAGGCCAAGATAAACCGCCCCCGTCCGCACAGTCGCCCGTTCTGGTCCCGCCGCGCATCTTGGGCACGCCCGAAGTTGCGTATCCCGAAGGTGGTCAAGGTGACGCCGAAGTCATCCTTGTGCTCACGGTACAAAAAGGCGGTCACGTGAGTCATGTCGAGGTTGCGCAAGGCAAAGAACCATTTGGTTCTGCGGCGCAACGAGCGGCGACGAGCTTTCAATTCGAGCCTGGGAGGCGTAATGGCGTCAATGTGGCGGTACGTATTCGTTTTGCTGTTACATTTCGCCAAACGAAGGTGAAACAGCCACCGTCCGAAGAGCCGATAACGGCTGCGGCGACAACCGACGCGCCTCCCGACGAACCAGCGGTAAAAAAGCCCATACCAAGCAAACCCGAACCGATCACCGTCGACATTCGCGGTGAAAAACCTCCGCCATCGGTATTCACCTTGTCCCGAGCCGAAGTTCGGCAAATTCCTGGAACGCTGGGGGATCCTTTTCGAGCGCTCGAAACATTGCCGGGCGTCGTGCCCGTTGTTTCTGGATTGCCCTATTTTTATGTGCGCGGAGCACCTCCGGGAAATGTTGGTTATTATCTCGACGGCGTTCGTGTGCCGTATTTGTTTCACGTTGGGGTGGGGCCATCCGTGGTCAATCCCGCAATGGTGGAACGGGTCCATTTGTATTCTGGTGGGTATCCTGCGGAATTGGGCCGATTCGCAGGAGCCATCGTCACTGCGGATACGACATCGCCGCGCGTCGATTTTCACGGCGAAGCTACGCTACGTCTTTTCGATGCAGGCGGCATGGTCGAAACCGGCTTTGCCGGCGGTCGAGGCACAGTCATGCTCGGGGGACGATATTCTTATACGGCCGCCCTTTTGTCACTCTTTTCACCTACCGCGGGTTTGGACTACCGAGATTACCAAGCCCGCGTGACGTATGATCTTTCGCCGCGTGATCGCATTGGGCTTGTCGCTTTTGGCGCCTACGACCTTTTGACGGATAAGACGTACGGCGTCGAAAAAATCGCTTTCGGTGCTGAATTTTACCGCTTCGATCTTCGGTACGAGCGATCTTTGTCGAGTGGCGGCATTTTGAAAATGGGAACGACGTTTGGATATGACCAATCGCGTTTGGGCGTACAACGTAATGCCCAAGATAGACTTTTTGCAACGCGCTTATCCTTGGTCCAACCTCTGCATCCGAAGCTCACGTTACGCGCGGGGCTCGACGTGCAATTCGATCACTATACGGCGGACGAACGACGTTGGTCCGATCCTCGAGATCCTAACACTGTTACTTATGACAACCTATTTCCACCGCGTGATGATACCGCGCTTGCGGCGTATGCCGAGTATGATTGGCAAATGGATCGTCGAGTAAAACTCACGACGGGTCTTCGTTTCGATGCATTTCGTTCCGGAAGCGCCACGGCGACCAGTTTTTCTCCGCGCTTATCGATGGTCGCTCAAGTGCACCCGCGGATCCGAATCTTGCATGCAATTGGTTTGGCCTCGCAACCTCCTGGGTTCGTCCTTCCCCTGCCAGGCATGGCCATCGGCAATTTGCGCAATGGTTTGCAAAAATCGGTGCAAGCGAGCGCCGGCGTGGAAGTCGAGCTTCCGTGGGGCATGACGACGACTGTCACCGCTTTCGAGAACGTGTTCGAGAACATGAGCGACATGTTGAACGTTTTTTATCCCAAGGATGCGCTACAAGCGGATTGGCGCACCCAAGGTTATGGCCGTGGGTTGGAAGTGTATCTGAGGCGTCGTTTTACGGCAAAACTCGGAGGGTTCGTCTCGTATACGCTCTCGGAATCCGTACGTACGTCGTACAGGTCGACCCATCCCAGTACATTCGACCGTCGCCATGTGTTGAATGCGGCCTTGGGGTATGAATTTCCCAGAAAGATTCGAGCCGGTGCCCGCGTCACGTTTTACACGGGTGCCCCCAATGCCGATTTCCCGATCTGGGGGGTTTTGGATCCTTCGGATCCTCAGAACACTCGCCGCGATCCATCGTTTTTCCGTTTGGATCTGCGCCTCGAAAAACGGTTCGAATTACGCAACCAACGATGGCTTTCGATAACTGCGGAAATGATCAACTCGACGTTGACGAAAGAAATCATCCGCGGTGCAAAAATCGGTCCGATTTCCATTCCGAGTTTGGGCCTGGAAGGAGCCTTTTGATATGAGAAAAACATGGGGTCCGATTTCCTTCGTGGGGGCGTGCCTGTTCGTGGCCTGTTTGCCCGGTGATATTCGCCCCGAGCCGGCAAGTGTGTTCGTAAGCGTCGAAGGTAGTGATGCCGCTGTACATGGGTTTGTCACCGATGATGGTTGGACCATTCAATTCGATAAGCTGCTCGTCGGAATGGGATACACCGTTCTGACGGGAGACGATTGCGAAGTTTACGGGGCCGCTCGTTATCCGGTCCTTTTTGATCTCAAGGTTCCAGGTAAACAAAAGCTGGGCGACGTGTACGGCTTGGAAACGTGCGACCTACAATTCCATGTCTCGCTCGCTTTGCAGTACTTGGGCAAGGGTGTGGTCCACGAAGATCGGCTGTTGATCTGGGGGGATCAAAACGACAACGCGGCCCATGGCTTCCGGGGAACTTCGATGTATCTTCGTGGCAATGCCACACGAGGAAATGTAACGAAACACTTTGCCTGGAGATTCCGTGAAGACTACGCATTCACCGAATGCGAAAACACGATGGGCGAGATGGTGAACGTCAATCTGCGATTAAAAGGTGGCGATGAACTCCGACCGCTGGTCACGTTTCATCCCGACGAGTTATTCCGGGATGCTATCGAACCCGATGCGAAAATACGTTTTGACCCACTGGCCGCTACCGATACGAATGCCGATGGCGAAGTTTCACTCGAAGAAGTGTCGCAAATTCCGGCGCCGCTCGTGGAGTTGACCGCGGGTGAAGTGCTCGATGCGGGCGCGCCGGATGCTGGGTATCTCTTCGATGATATGTCGACGTTGCCAGGGTGGCCCCGCTTCATGGCGCAACGGCTTTTGGCGCGCGCATTTCGTCTGGATGGAAACGTCTGTCGAGACAACTTTAGCCGGTCGAAGAGGTACGAGTTTGAATCCCCCTACGAATTGTGAGCGACTGATAGCCGCTGTCACCAGATTGAGGCCAATGGCACGCTCTACCGCAGGGGCGCGCCTACTGTTCGATTTTTTCCGTTTTCTGAGACGAACCGAAATGGAGCCCGCACATTTTACTTGCGGTTGGTACGGACCAGTGCGATGGGGTTTCCCGATTCTTTCCGAGAAGTAATCGCCATGCCTGTTTTCGCATTCATCATCGGTACCATGCCCATGGGCCGGATCGACCGCGTTGCCAATTGTTCCGTCATGACGCACTTCCGCATGTTGAATGGAATTCCCCTTTACGCACTCGAAACGTGCTTGGACATCTCCGGCCAGCTCGTTCCCATACCGCGAAATGGGCGGTCCATTGCCGCTGGCTTCCTCCGCCCGTGGATGACCATAACGGCGGTTTTGTCGCTCATTTTGGTGCTCGTCCATCCATTTTTCGTCATCGTGCCTTTCGCCCTGGCGGTGGTTGCGGGATACTTCTGGATCCTTTTTGGCCAGCTTTCCGCATCCGAAAAGCGAATCCGGCTCGCGTACGCCACGTGGCTCGGCGCGCCCTTCGATCCAGCCCTGCTTGCGGCGGAATGGCCCGCACCGTGTCTCGAACCCCTCTGTGCATTCGTGGACGAACGGGCAGTACACGCGCCCGTGGGTTATCGTGCAACAGTGCAGGAACCTTGGCGCCTCGTGGCGGCAGAATCGACGGATCCGGAATTCCTCATTGCAGCACTCACGCGCGCACGGTTCGCTCGGCGTGGCGCGTCGAAATCGGCGCAGAAGGTGCTGGACGTTCTACACGGGGCCATCTGGGCCAAGCTCGAGCCGATGTTGTTGGCTGGCCCTGTGCCTCAACCATTCCTCGATTGGCAGCAGCACCTCGTGCAAGAAGAAAAGCGGGCCATTGTCGTGAGCCCTCGGGCGGTGATTGTTGCCATCGCGGCGCTCGGAGCAATCAGTGTTGCCAGCATTCCCGCCGTAAAATATTTCTTGCAACCACGAGTGGCCATCGTCAATGCGACAGCAGCGAATGGGCTCACCGTGCTGCTCGACGGCAAACCCGTAGCAAAGCGGATTCCACTCGCCGCACGAGAGAATGATGACGGGTTTGTCATGACGAGAATTCCCAGTGGCGAGCACGAGTTTGTCGCGCAAGATGCGACTGGGCGTGAGGTCGACAGGCAGAAGTTCGTGCTCGATGCGCACAAGCACAATGGGCTTCTCTACGCGCCGGCTCGAGAGCAAGACGTGTGTTTTTATCACGAACGCGTCACGTATTCTCAGACTCGGTCATTGCAAGATTATGATCTCGTCAAGCTCGACATGGGGAAGTCACTGCACCTGTTCGGGATGCGAATCGAACATTGGTTTGGCCCGGCACCGAATTCGATCAAATCCAGCGGGCAATCGGCGATGACCGAGCAATTCACGCTGCGAGCATTACCGTGTGATGCCAAAGTGAAACGGTAACCTGTTGGCAGGGTCCCCGAATAGAATGATGCATTTCCCAGCAAAAGAATTGTCCTACAGACCTTCTCCTTCAACGTGACCTTCGTATCAGACGGCACTCGCAGTGCTCGAAGCTCTGCTTGTGGAAATGCAGAAACATCGTCACGACCCCTCGGACTCGAACATTTCGTTGAAGCGGTACTCCGAAAAACTCGCACAGCTAGAAGCACCCCGCGACAAACTCGACGTGCAACGAACTCGAAGCGCTCTTCCTTCGTCGACTCCGTGCATCGCCATCACGGAACTCGTTTGATGTCAAACGAATGCGGTGGTTTGTCTTGGTGCTACCCCATCACCCGCGCAGTGAAACATCGATGTCATCGTCCCACTCGTCAACTCGGTCGATGTCCGAACGCGATCACCTGCGCACGAAGACACGTTCCGCTTGTTAAGACGGTTGCAACGCACATCGTCGCCGCGAGACGCCAAGTTGTGGTACGGGTGCGACGTGCGATCGAGTGCGCGTTATGCGCTCGCAATTTTTGCGGTTGGTCTCGGTACAGCTGGGTATTTCGTTTGGGCTAAAACGAAATCTCCCGCGTTCGAATCGGCGCTCGATGCCTTACCCGACGGTGCGCTTCTCGTCGCCACGGCCGACATGAGCGCACTTCGTCGGTCGAGTGCCCTTGCGCCAATCTTCACTGAAACAGGCGAGATTCCAGGCATCGGCAAAGTTCGCGACGTGTGTGGATTCGATCCACTCGAACGCATCACGGAAATCGCGATCGGCGTTCCCGCTGCAGGTGGCGATGGTGACTTCGGTCTCGTCGCGGTGGGATCCGTCGACGCCGAAGCGTTCCTTGCGTGTGCAACCAAAGTGATCGAAACGCGTGGTGGAAGGCCCGTCGTGAATCCCATCGGCAGCTTCCGCACGGTGCGTGATTCAGCAGCACTCGCGAGTGGCGCCGAGATCGCGGCGCGTGATGGAGGACCGATTCTGCTCGGTGCCGGCACCTACCTGCGCGCGATGATCGATGCGGCAGATGCACGCATCCCTCGCGTTTCGTCAGACTTGTTGCACGAACGTTTGTCGCGAGAAGTCGGCACAGGAGCGCTCCGCGTCACCGTCGTGCTCACGCCTGAACAACGACGCACGTTGAACGAAGAACTAGCTCGCGGCGGCGCCCAAGGTTCGCCCGCGGCAGCGATGATCGGCGTCGGCTTTGCGTTGACCATCGACACACGAGTGGGTTTGTCCGGTGTCGTCTTGTGTGATGCTGCGACTGCGTGTGTCGAACTTGGCAAGACGTTCGAAACGCGTCGAGTCTCGCAATCAGATGATCCTTTCATCCAACTCGTCGGTGCAAAACCGTTGCTCGAACGGATGAAGATCAGCGCGGAAGGAACAAGAATCGGGGCTCGCGCGGACATGTCCACGGAAGAAGTCACCAACATCGTGGAGCGACTACTGATCGTCCGCCAAGCGATGCAACGACGAGAAGCGCTCGATTCGTTGGAGGACCAACGGCCTGCTCCTGCACAACCGCGTGACCCTGGGAAAGACATTCAAGACGCCAGCACAACGGACGCTGGCAGCGCCACTGACGCGGGAAGCCCGAAGGACGCAGGAAGCCCGAAGGACGTCGGCGCAAAACGTTGATCGCCCGTCCTGACAGGATCGCCGACAGACCCGTTCAGTTTGCAGAAAGGCAAATTTCGGGGGGTATGGGGGGCAGAGCAGTCGGCTCGTCTTTTGGGCTTGCCCAAAAGACTTAAAGAGCCGCCTGCGAGCCCCCCATCGTGACTGGTCTCGCGAAGCGCGTGTCCCACACGCGCGAAGCGAGCGTCCAAATTCAAGACCTGGATTCAGACCGCGCATTTTTTCATTTCGAGGATACGCATCTCGCACGCTCTTCGATTATCCTGCGCGAATTATGGCAACTCCGATCGACTCGATTCCGCGACGACTGTTCAACCAAGCCGAACAACGGCCCGATGCTCCGGCCCACAACAGTAAGAAAGGTGGGGTGTACCGGCCAAAAAGTTATCGCGAACTCGCGAACGAAGTGAAACGCTTGGGCAAAGCGTTCATCGCGCTCGATCAGAAGCCGGGTTTTACCGTGTGCATTCTCGGCTTCAACCGATCGGAGTGGGTCGCGTTCGACATCGCGGCAATGAGTGTCGGTGGCGTGCCTGCGGGTATTTATACGACCTGTTCGCCCGAGGAGGTGCAATACATCATCAACCACGCCGAATCGCAGATCGTTTTGCTCGAAAACAAACTTCAATTCGACAAGGTTGAAAAGAAGCTCGGCGAACTGCCCAAACTGAAGCACATCGTAATGATGTCGGGTGCCGAGAAGATTGATCATCCACTGGTGGTCACGTACGAGGCGTTTCTCGAAAAAGGCGCCAATGTCACGGACAAGGTGTTTTTCGAACACCTCGATGCACTCGAACCGCAAGGTCTCGCCACACTGATTTATACGTCGGGTACGACGGGTCCGCCGAAAGGCGTGATGTTGTCCCACGAGAATCTCATGTGGACGACGGATTGCGTCAATAAACTCGTTGGGGGACGAGTTGGCGACGTGACCTTGTCGTATTTGCCGCTTTCGCACATTGCGGAACAAATGTTTTCGATTCACGGGCCGGTGACTATGGGGGGCTCGTTGTATTTCGCCGAAAGCATTGAGAAAGTACCTGAGAACATCAAAGAAGTTCAGCCGACGCTGTTTTTCGGGGTACCACGTATTTGGGAAAAGTTTTACGCTGGCGTAGCGGGCAAGCTGAAGCTTGCGACGGGCGCCAAAAAAGCGCTCGTGGAATGGGCGATGGACGTCGCGCGGGACGCCAATACGCTCAAGATGCGCGGTCAAGAACCTTCGGGCATACAAGCTTTACAATACAAGCTCGCACAAAAATTGGTTTTCCAAAAACTCAAAACAGCCATTGGAATGTCGCGTGCGCGGGTCTGTGTCAGCGGAGCTGCACCCATTGCGAAAGACGTCCTCGAGTTTTTCCTGGGCCTGGACCTCATTGTCAGCGAAGTGTACGGACAATCGGAAGGCACCGGACCGACATCGTTTAATACGCCTGGGAACGTGCGCCTCGGCAGCGTCGGCACGAGACTTCCGGGTGTCGATGTAAAAATTGGGGAAGACGGTGAAATCATCGTCAAAGGTCCAAACGTCTTTTTGGGCTATTACAAGGAACCGGCCGCCACTGCGGAAACGCTCATTGATGGATGGCTCCATTCGGGTGACCTTGGCAAATTCGATTCCGATGGATTCTTGTGGATTACGGGGCGCAAGAAGGAAATCATCATTACGGCGGGCGGGAAAAACATCAGCCCGAAAAACATCGAAGAATCACTGAAGAGCACGTCGCCCATCGTCGATGCAGTCGTCATTGGTGACCGGCGCAAATTCCTTTCGGCTCTTGTTGTGATTGATCCTGCCGTTGCGGCGGAGATTGCGGGAACGTCGGGCGCGGATCTCGCGGCCCTCAGGGAAAACCCTGCGGTTATCGCGGCGGTGCAAAAAGGCATCGAAGAAGCGAATAAGACGCTGGCGCGAGTCGAAACGATCAAGAAGTTTCACATCACGCATCGCCCGTTTACGATCGAAGACGGTGAACTGACACCGACGTTGAAGATCAAGCGACGCGTGGTGTACAAGAATTTCGGCACTGAAATCGAGAAGATGTACGAAGGCTCGAACAACGATTGATTTCGGCCGCGGCTTTCTCTACACGAACGGCGTGAATTCCCTCCAGCCCCTCGCCGTCACCTTCGACTTCGGACAAACCCTCGCCAGTTTCGATACGGTACTTGCGTCTGTACGTCTTGCCGAACGCGGCTTGCAGGTGGATCCCGAGCGTCTCGAATACGCGCTCCCATTTGCGTGGCAAACCTACAACGATGCCATTCGTCAAGGATTGGGCGGACACCCTTGGAAAATCCTGATGCGCTCGTTACTCGAATGTGCCGCCCCGTCCCTTGACGCGCTGGACGTCGAGCAAGCGGTCGATTTTCTTTGGGATCAGCAACCCATCAAGAATTTGTGGCGACGTCCCATTGCCGGCATGATCGAATTGGTCGACGATCTCATTGGCGCGCACGTTCAGGTGGCAGTCGTCTCGAATTCGGAGGGTCGCTTGGCTGAATTGATCGACGAAATGGGTTGGTCGAATCGATTCGCCATCGTGGCGGACAGCGGGAAAATCGGGATACAAAAACCCGACCGTGCGATTTTTGCCTGGGCAGCCGAACGACTTGACGTGCCCCTCGAGAGAATCGTCCATATTGGGGATTCGTTCGCCGCGGACGTCGAAGGTGCGCTTGGCGCAGGAATGCAAGCCATTTGGTACGATCCCGCAGCCAAAGAACCCGTACCTGATCGTTGCCGCATCGCTCACGATGTGGCAACGACTCGTCAAGCGCTCGAAATGTTTGGCCTGGTTATTTCGTCACGGTGACTTTACCCCCAACGCAGCTCATCGAATATGGCGTCGCCATCTGCTGCACAGACAGTGCAATACCCGCGCACAAAGCATCGTAGGACGTTTCAGGCAGCACGAGTTTTGGTAATTCGTTCGTGTCGCGCGCCGGGATGCCTCCAAGCATGAATTGGGGCGACGACACGAGAACTCCGCAATAGTTACGCGCGCGAAGCTCCAAGAATGAGAGTTGTTTATCGCCGAGGTCTTGGGACAAGAGGCTCACAAGCAGTGGCTTTTCTTTGGTGCTTTCGATCCAAGGTTCACCCACCAGACGATCCTTCACCGCAATGACCACATCACCGAGCGTCGTACCCGGCGTCGATGACGCAAGCTGCACGATTTTGTTAATGAAGTCATTAGGGCCGAGCGGTTTGCACGCGCCATATTTGGCTTCCCACGACAAACGACCTTGGAAATCCAAACCGCGGAAACCTGGTTCTCCGTCTTTCAGGAAAAACCCCGTGGCTATTTGAAACTCCTCTTCCGGACCATTGGGATATTCTGGATACTCCGGCCACTCCATGGCCCGGTGCAAGCCGCGCCGCAAAGGTCGCGAGGAGAAGGCAAATACGCCATCACCAGGGCTGTTTCCACGCAGCGTCGCGTTTTGTTCTGCACTGCTCCACGGATTCAGAATCATGGGCACTTCATACGCGGAAACGCCACAACCTTCTTCGGGTGCTTTCAAGTTGAAAAGTGGGTGCCCGAGAATATCGAGGAGCAACGTTTTCAGCGAGAAATGCGATGCCACGAAATGTTCGGTCAAGGTACGCAAAATGTCCCGCTGCACTTGCGTGCGTGGAAAATAATTCGCAATCGTGACGCGCTGGCCCATGATTTCGGCCCATACTTGATCGACGATGTTTTGAGCGACCAAATACGCAAACGCTTCATCCGGATCGGCGAGAACGTCCCCGGACAAACGAGTCAAACCGTGATCTGCCAGCTCGTCGATACCCCGATGCAATGCTCGTTCGAGGTCCCAGACGCTCGCCCTAAGGCCTCGATTGGGTTCACTGGGCGTGGAACGAATTGATCCGAAATAGGTATCCACGCCGAGCGGATCATCTTCCGTGGGCACACGGAATCGACCGCAGGCGTCCCCGTCCCAACCATAAGGCGATTTTCCATCCGGCACGGCAACGCCATCGTATCGCAACATGGACAACGCGCGAAGTTCGTCCGAACCTTTGGTTGCTGCTTCTTCGGGCGGATGCAAAGCACTCGACGCGCCATACAAGGCTTGCTCGAAAAGCCCCGGTACTTGCCAATGACGATTTTTAGACGGGTCAGGGTCGAACGTAACCGAAGATTCGCTGTTATGACACGCCAAGCAAACTCGATCCCGATTCAAGTAAGCGCGCTCGAAAACCGCACCGAAATTTTGCCGGCGCGCTCGCTCCAGTTCGAGCGGACCGACATTGGCAGCGACGTAAGGCCGAGACAACATGGCGGGCAGGTGCGCGCGAAACAGTGGCGAAATGTCGTCCAATTCGAGGGCCGAATCGAGCAGTTGTCGCATCGTGAACTTAGGCGCTGGAGGGTTCGTCGCGGCAATATCATTGTCGCGCACCCAGGCTGCAAGCATGCCCCCATCGGTGGTGGACATGTTGGGCGAGCCATAACAACCCTCGAACGATTTCGTCTCGATACGTACGACCCGTAACGCGTCCATGAAGAAATCAGCCCAGCGCTGGCGAAACGAATCGTTCTGCATCATGATGCGGGCCGCGATTTCTCGAGCTGGCGCGAGCTTTTCGCCGGTCGGCGGAAGCACGCCACCAAGTTCGCCAAAAGGACCGGCAGCGTCGAGGTCGGCTTGACGAATGGCGGCAATCATATCGGAATATGGTTTGACTTCGCCTTGTCCCCACGGTTTTCGTCCAGCAAGCGCGACAATGGCGCGACGAACCCACGCTTGATCGCTAGCTTGACATTCGACCCATTCATGTTTCGCGGTGTGTGGTGAAGGTCCAGCGTCATCCATTCCGGTGCCGGAGTCTTCCGTGCCCGAGTCTTGGACGCCGGCATCGCCACGCGATAATTCGATCTTATCGTCATTCGATATGCACGCCGGCATGACGGAAGCGGATACTACGCACGGGAAAAGGGTAGCCAGGAGCCGAGTAGCTTGCTTCGTATTCATGTCACCACCCCAAGTTGCCGTTGCTGCACCAAAAGGGCCGCTGCGATTTCATTCGCGGCACCCGGCACATCCGATACGTTGTAGCTTTCTTGCGCAAAAGGCCAGATGCCCATCGCCAATAGCGCGGCAATACGATTTTCCTGTGGAGAGGACGCCAGCGTCGCATAACCATTCTCGCCGCATGCCCCGAACACGCCGGCATTTTCAGACCGCACGGGTCCTCCGATAAAGACGATCGGAAATCCATAGGGCCAATGATTTCGGCCATTCGCTCCTTGTTTGTAGGGAGAGCGTCCGAATTCGGTCGTGAGCACGATCAATGTGTCATCGAGGTTGATTTTCGATGGATCGTTTTCGCCAGGCTGATTGACGACGGACAGCAAACTCTTCAAAGTGTGGGACAAATTTCGCGATTGAGTAAACGATGTTTCGAAGTGCGAGTCATACCCACCGCCGCCATCTGCACTGAGTAGCCCGGTATCGACGATACATACGTATTTGGCCGGCGTCGACGGGTGCGTCAACAAATGCGCCGCAAGCTTCACGTTCATGGTCATCGCATCTGTATCGGCCGTATCGGCACAATTCGATCCTCCGATTGGTGTAAAGTATTGCGATTCGAGCACGCTCGATATGGCGGCAGCGTTGGTGATGGAACTCGACGAAGCCTGCAAATCGCCAAGGCGTGGTGCACGTAAAGACAAACCTTGTGCTTTCCAACGCAGTCGAGCATGATAGTCTTCGATGTAATGGTTCATCAATGCGTCGTATTGCGGACGAACAGCAGCGACATTTTGCCTTGCTAACAATTGCGTCAAATCTCCCGCGGCGTCTACTTGAATCATGAGCGGCCTGGCCGATCCGGGATGCATTCCAATGGCGGCAACCGTACGAATATTATCCGTGGGCAAACCATTGGCACTGGACGAAAACAAGGCGTATGAATACGGCGCTCGTCCGGGCTCGGGGAATTGATCCAGAAAATATCGCTGCACGTGTGCCCCCAGTCCCGACAACGCCGGATGTCCCAATCCGCGACCGGCAAGGACCATCGGAATGGCGCCTTCATGCGGCTCGAGGTCGTGGGCGGTCATGGAAATGCGCAATCGTGAAACGACATCTGGACGCTCGCGCAAAGGCATGACGTACGGGCCGAGGTGCACCATGGCGCCGTTGGAATCGAGGGCGAAAGGTTCGGTCAACGGGCCTGACCATCCGCATTTGTCGACGGCTGCTTGCACATTTCCGTCGTTCAGAAACGAATACCATTGTGTGCCCGATGCTTGGCCCAAGCTAGGGACACAATAGAACGATTCGTATTGGCTGACTCCACCGTAAAGAAAGATTTCGAGGATGTTACGCGCTCGTTTTTCGGGAGGAATCAGAATGCTTTCGGCTTCTTTGGGCACTTCGCCGAACGCGCGCGCCTGACGCATGCCCCACAATGACGCGCCGAGACCGCTGCTCAATGCCCCAGTCACCATCCCGGCGTTTTTTAGAAAGGCACGACGTTTCATGGAACCTCCCGAATGTATAGATGCCAGCACTACCATTAGACACTAAGGAGCACCAGATTCGCCGAAGCTGCCGACTACGTCAACGGCAAATCGTTGCATTTTGTATCTCGGTTCACCATCGTCATGTAGAAAGTTGCGGACGTTTCATCATTGATGAGGCTACCCCTTGTTCGGATAGTGTTTATCTCACATTTGAATCCAGATAAGGCTTTGACGCATGTGGTTGACCCGATACGACATATGTGTAAAATCATGTTGAATTCATGCTTGAACGGACGTTCGATGTTAGCAGATGAGCACGTCACGATGTCGGACGAACATCTATTGATTCGTCAGTTGGGCCTCATCGCGGGGGGTGCGGGGTTATTTACGCTTGGCTACGGCGTACTAGCAATGACGACGCACAAGGCCGAATTCATTGTCATTGGAAGCGTTGCGGGAATTTTCAGCGTATTGTCCTACGTTGCTCGCCGTATAGCACAACAAGGCCACACTGAGCGCGCTGCCTTGATTTTTAGTTCGATGGTCCTCATCGTCTGTCCTTCCGCACTCCTTTTTCACCGTGCTGAAGAGACGTTGCTTCACATGACCATATTTATTGCGATTTTAATTGCGATTCCACATTTGAAAGGGCGGACACTTCTGTCCTTTGTCCTTGGTGCTGGCATTGATCACGCCGTCATTGCAATGGGCACGGCATTTTTCCCCACGGCTCCTTCGACTCCGGGAATGGAGCGACAAGTCGTCGGAGCGCTCGAATTTTTGGGCATTGCCGTCGCGCTCTACCTGCTTTATCGATTCGCGGAACGTACTCGGGAAAGTTCGGCTCGAGCGATTCAGGCACAACGCGCCGTGGTGGAAGCAGAAGCGGCGACGAAGGCGCGGACCGAATTTTTGGCCAATATGAGCCACGAAATTCGAACACCAATGAACGGAGTCATTGGGATGACGGGCATTTTGCTCGACACTCAGCTGGATCCTTCCCAGAAATCGTTTGTCGAAACAATCCGTAGTTCCGGCAGTCATTTGCTCGCAATCATCAATGACATTCTCGATTTCTCGAAACTCGACGCCGGCAAACTGGAATTGGAGTATTATGCATTCGACATTCGCGAATGTATTGATGAAGGTGTCGAGATCGTGGCCGCCGGTGTGGTGGACAAAGGCGTCGAATTACTCGTGCAAGTCGACTCGAACGTACCGCCACGAATCATGGGTGATGCGAGTCGCATTCGCCAGGTTGTCGTCAATTTGGTTGGCAATGCCATGAAATTTACCGCGAAGGGCGAGGTAGTCGTCAATGTTGAGGCCTTGCCGGCGGAGGGCGCAAGCATCGACCTGCACGTTTCTGTTTGTGATACTGGGATCGGCATTGATAGCAACCGCGTGGGGCGATTGTTCACGCCATTTGGACAAGCCGATGCGTCCACAAGTCGCAGCTATGGCGGCACGGGCCTCGGACTTGCAATCAGTAAACAAATCGTCGAACGCCTCAACGGGTCGATGGATGTGCAGAGCGAACCGGGGAAAGGAAGTACGTTCTCGTTTACAATTCCGGTATCGATTGCACCGACGATCGCGGCCTCCGAGCAAACGGCGAGTCACATCCAAGGCAAGCGTGTACTCATCATTGATGACCACGCCAAAAGCCGTGAAGTCCTTCGCCGCATGGTCGAATCATGGGGCATGATTGCCGAAGAAGCGGCCAACGCCACACAAGCCGTCGAGCTTGTCCGTAGTGTTTCTTTCGACGTCGCTCTTGTCGATTTTTCCCTGCCGGAAATGAACGGAATCGAACTTACCCGCATTTTGCAGAAACTGCCAGGGGCCACATCATTACCCTGCGCCCTACTCGGCTCCAAAAGCACGTTGGACGAAGCGGCAACGGAAAGTCGCTTCGCGTTTCGCTTGGTAAAACCCATTCGTGAGTCGTCATTGCTCCAGCAAATATCGGATCTGTTGACTGACGCGCGTCCGTCACAGGTTCCCCCGGCGCGCGCTTCGACCAAGTCCATCGGAGAAGCTCATCCGCTCCGCATATTGGTCGCCGAAGACAATGCGGTCAATCAGAAAGTCGCCTTGTTGTTTTTGCAAAAACTCGGTTATCGTGCAGATGTCGTGAGTAATGGTCGCGAAGCAATCGCAGCGGTGGAACGTCTACCGTATGATGTCGTGCTCATGGATGTGCAGATGCCCGAAATAGACGGTTTGGAAGCCACTCGGGCTATCCTGGCGCGTCCGTCGTCGACTCCCCATCCACAAATCATTGCCATGACGGCACACGCAATTTCCGGCGACCGTGAACGCTGCTTGGAAGCGGGAATGGTCGACTACGTAAACAAGCCGGTAGAACTCGTCACCCTGCGTGGCGCACTTTTGCGCGCTGCAAGCAAGCTGCGAAAAAGCCCATCGATAACCCCCATTCCTCACGTTGAATTGCCAGCCCCGGATGTGCGACTCTTCGCACCGGAACGAGTCGAAAGTTTACGCCAACTTTCAGAACTGACCGGCGATGATATCCTCGCAGACCTTCGACAAGCGCTCGATGAAGACTGCAAAAAAAGCATTGCCGCATTACATGAAGCCATTTCGAACGGCGATTCCAAAAAACTCGAACGCACCGCACATAGTTTCAAGTCGACCTGCGCAAACGTGGGCGGTGAACGTGTCGCGGCATTGTGCCAACGACTCGAACATCGCGGTAACAACGGAATCATCGACGACGCGACACAACTGGTCTCATCGATTGAATCTGAATTGGCTCTGTTTCTTCAAGAACTCGATGCGTATCTTGCAAGCACGAAGAAGACGAACCAACTCCATTGATTACGCAACTCGCGTCATCTCCCCTCGCCCGCGAAATACCAACCGTCGACGTCGAGCAAAAATTGGGCAGGGCAATTATGAGCCCGAAACATGCGCAAATGCGTCGTCAAGAAGGCCTGACGACATGCATGTGTGATTTTGGTACATGCAGAAAATTTGCCCCAACGGGTCGCACCATGAGACGCCCTCTGGACCATGACGACTCTCCGCTCGCACGTCGGCACGCAAGCCGATCTCGTCACGTTGCGCAAGCTCGCGCAAGACCTCGCAGCATCGCGTAAAGAACGACCCACGAGCGTGCATCTGCTCGCGGCAATCGCGTCGCGTGAAGGTCAAGCCGGCGAGCTGCTTCGCGACCGGCGACTCGATGCAGAATCGCTGCTGAAGGCCGGACGATCGTTCGACGAAGACAGTCCGGATCCGTTGGCACGAGCCACGGTTGCCGCGCGAGATCTCGGCAAACGCGCACCGTTTGGAGAACCAAACTCGCTGCATCTGTTGCTCGCGCTGTTGGCTGATCGCGCGTCCGCCGCGTTTCGTGCGTTGATGCAAGCAGGCGTGGACACGGCGCGTTTGCGTACGGCAGCGATGCAACTCTCGCTGGGTGTGGTGGCTGCTCGCCGAAGTTTGTCTAGTACATCGTCCACCGGAAAAACGACCAGCAGCGAGCCAAACACACCGTCCTTGCCGGCCTTGCCGGCCTTGCCGGCCATGCGGGCACACGTGCGTGTTGAGCACGACAAACCAGCCGCACCCACGCCGACGAAACGCCCCCTAGGCACGGGCGTCACGGTGCCTCTGTTTCCCCCGCCTTCACGAACCATGACCGAACGTCCCGCGGGGAAAACGCCCTCGGTACCACCTGTACCCGCGCCAAACACGGCCCCGACAAACCAGGCCACCACCAGTCCCACGCCGCCGACAGCCACGGCCGTGCCCGTTCCTATGCCCATTCCAACAAGACCGTTGGTGGACAAAGAGCGACCGCCGGGACAAACCACGATGCCGCTTGGGCCACGCGTGGCCACAGGACATCCGTTGGCACTCGATCGGGCCAAAGCGCCCACGTTGTCGACGCTCGGAAAAAACCTGAGTCTTCTGGCAGCACTTGGCGAAATCGATCCGGTCATCGGGCGCGAAGTCGAGATAGACGAGACCCTCGACGCCTTGGCCAAGAAAAACCAAAACAGTTGTCTTCTCGTCGGCCCGGCAGGCGTTGGAAAAACGTCTATCGCGCGCGGTTTGGCGTTGCGTCTCGCAGAAGAGGGCAAACGTGAGCCGGAAACGGCCAAATTGCTCGTCGAACTCACCGTGTCGGAACTGGTGGCCGGCACGGGAACGCGCGGAGCACTGGCGGAGCGAATGACTACGATTTTGCGGGAAACGCGGGAATCTGATCGCAAGATCATTCTATTTTTCGATGACATTCACGAACTCTTCACGGGTGGCTTGGACGAAGCGACGGCCGAAATGAAATTGGCGCTCGCTCGTGGAGAATTACGCATTGTTGGCGCGACGACGCCGGAAGAATATCGAAAAACCATTGAATCCGACGCAGCATTGGCGCGACGATTTTCCGTGCAATACATCGAAGAACCGGACGAAGAATCTGCGTTCTTGTTGTGCAAACAAGTTACGCGCGCTTTGGGGAACCATCATCGCTTGATCTATACCGACGAAGGCATTGCGTCCGCAATTTCGTGGTCGATGCGTTATTTGCCAGGACGAGCGCTTCCCGATAAAGCCATTTCGATTTTGGATGCGGCCGGAGCGCGGGTACGTCGGCGCGCGGGGAAAAACAAGGTCGGTCCCGTGGGTCCTGCGGAAATGGCAGCCATCGTGGCCAGTTTGGCGGATATTCCCGAAGAGCGACTTTTGGAAACCGACCGCGAACGTATGCTCAATTTGGAAAAACATCTTGCTGAATCGGTGGTTGGGCATTCTGCGCCGCTCGAAAAAATCTCGCGCGTGTTGCGCCGCAATGCCGCAGGCATTCGTGCCGAGCGGCCCTTAGGAACGTTTTTGCTTTTAGGCCCCACAGGCGTCGGTAAAACCGAAACGGCCAAAGCCATTGCGCAAACGTTGTTCCATTCGGCTGACGCGATGACGCGTTTGGACTTGTCCGAATACAGCGAAGCACACGCGACAGCGCGATTGATTGGCGCTCCTCCAGGATACGTCGGGCACGAAGCCGGCGGGCAATTGACGGAAGCGGTTCGGCGCAGATCGTATCAAGTGATTCTGCTCGACGAAATCGAAAAGGCCCACCGCGACGTGCTGGAAACGTTCTTGCAGGTATTCGATGAAGGACGTATGACCGACGGTCGAGGGCGCAGGGTCGATTTTACAAATACGGTCATCGTCATGACGAGTAACATCGGCGCGAGCGAAGCCATGGCCCTCAAGAGTGAACGGACTGTGGGGTTTTCTCGCAATACGACCAAGGTTTCAGGTGACAAACTAGAAGCTGCCATGCTGGGTGCGGCACGATCGACGCTTCCGCCGGAACTCTACAATCGTATCGATGAAGTGCTGGTGTTCGGACCGCTGGGCAAAAACGAAGTGCACGAAGTGGCTCGCCGATTGCTCGGTAAATTGGGTCGATCGTTATTCGAACGCGGTATTCGTCTCGATTTCGAGCCCGCCGTAATCGACGTGCTTTTGGCGGAAGGTGGATTCGACGAAGGCCTCGGTGCGCGGCCAATGAAACGCGCGATCATGCGGCACGTCGAGGCGCCCATTGCGGAAATGATCTTGCGGGAAGAATTGCCTTCAGGGTCCGTCGCTCTGCTATCGGTCGAAGATGGGAAGATCGTGGTCGATTCCATTGACGACGTGCAAGACGCATCGGAAGCGGGTTGAACGATTCGATGGATACGAAAGACCTTACCCGCAACGTCAAGAAGACGCTTGCTGCTGCTACCTTCGAAGTGGGTGCATTGGGCTACGCATTGATGACCCGTGCACCTTCGTGGCGGGCGCATTGCGCGGATCTAGCGGATCGCGCGCTGGTAAAACCCGGTCATCGAGTGCTCGATTTGGGGTGTGGACCGGGTATTAGCGCATTCGGAATGATGGACCGCGTGCCCGATATCGATGTCGTGGGTCTCGATTTGAGCCGAATGATGTTGTTTCTCGCCGAGCAATGGCGAAAACGTGAACACAATGGTCATCGCGTGGAATTCGTCCGAGCAGACGCAACGGTATTACCTTTTGCGGATCAATCGTTCGATGCGGTGACGGGTCACAGTTTTTTGTATCTATTGCCCGATGCGGAAAGCGTCTTGCGCGAAGTCAAGCGCGTATTGCGCCCTGGCCGTCGATGCGTATTTCTCGAACCGAACGTGGACACGTTGGGCGTGCATATACCATCGGAAATCTTGGGGAAAGTATTCGAGGATCCGCGGTTTGTCTTGGCGATGACGTTGTGGCGATTTTATTCGCGCACGTATGGCCGCTTCGACGAGAATCGATTTCGGTCGGTATTTACGGCAGCGGGCTTGACGCCAATCACGTGCGAAACGACGTTATCGGGTTTGGGGCTGTTTGGGGTTGCGGAGGCGTAGTCGTCGGGGTTTTCTTCACGGAAGAGCAGGCGTTTTGCCTTCCGCCATCTCTGCGTCGTCGGGCTGATCGTCGCGACCATTGTCCCGCAAAAACCCAGCTTGATGAGCAACGACCTTTGCTTGATGCCATTCACTCCCTGAGCCTCCCAATATCACGCTGCGTAGCGTCGAATTTCGACTTCAGCGCCGCTTCGAACGGCTCGCTCGGCCATAACGTAGACTTGGGACGCAACATTTTCGTCGAGATAATATTCGCCGCAATTGTCACAGACATCGGCCGGTACGCCCTTCAGCACGACGGTGGTATCGGCTCTTTGGAGAGTGACGGTCACAATGCCCGGAGCCGTTTCACCGTGTTTGCAGATGGTGCAAGTCATAGGCGTTTCCTCGTTTTCAGATCGCTTTGCCAACGGGTTGGATCGGGCTCATACGCAGTCACAATGAAAAGGCTGATCATTCGCATATTCGGCGATGGGTTCGCCATCGTCAATGACGCATCAAACGTCCTCCGGCGAGATGCCACGAGTAAACATGCGCTGCATTGCGTGGCCGGAGAACTGCAGCTTCATGCGGACACCTGAGACTCTGCGCGTTGGGCGAGTAAAACCGTGCGACGTCTCTACCAGAACCAGCATCCCCTGTGAAGAAAATCGCAGCAACCCCGTACGAAATAACAAAACCCCGGCATCGAAGCCGTTTCCCCCGCGGGGTTTCATACATCCGAGGCGGGGGATCGATGCTGGGAGCTGGGGGATTGATGCTTGGAGCCGGGGGAGTGTGCGAACGGATACGGGGGAACGCACTGCTTAGGGTGGGGGCGCGAGGTTCGGACTCGGGGGACGTTTGGCGGCATGCGGGGGCGGGCCATTTCGAGGTGGGGGCACGACGGGCGCGGCTGTTGTTTGACAAGCACCAGCGGCCGGGAGTGATTCGCTTGGAAGATTTCGAGGGGATGAGCGGTAGAGGCTCGTCGAACGTGGCGGATTGCGCTTGCCGAACCAAGCTGTTGCTGCGCGACGCGACATTTTCTTGGACGTCAAGGTATGAATTTCGTATGTTCCGCGCGACATGACCACGAACGCGCCTGTTGCCGACGACCAACCCCAAGCATCGAACGAGGCTCTACTCGACCAAGCGCGGGCATTGATACAGGCTATCCGCGAAAAACTTGGTGATGGTGCGTTCGGCACCATTACAAAGTGGCTCGGTCGGGAACTCGAGCGCGATCAATATGCACGCCTCGAACAGGCAGGCGACCATGCCGAACATAACCGTATTGCGCTGGCACGCGTTTTCGTTGATTTATCCGTTTCATCAACCCCGTTCGAGGAACGCGACAACGAAACGGCGAGTGCATTTGGAATGGGGTTTCTCCAATATTGTTGCAAACCCTCGTCGGACCGTCGCGAGCGTTTGGCGGGGCAACCTCGGCACGGTTCGACAAGCGGCGATGTCTATGAGCCCGAGCGCAAAGAATCCCGCCTCAATGGGGTGACGCTCGTGGGGGGACCCGGTCAGGGGAAATCCACATTGGGGCAGCTTCTTTGCCAGCTTCATCGAGCGTGGTTGCTCGAATCGATAGGCAATGAATTGGCTGAGGAATCGCAGAAGAAAATCGTTCACGCGTTCACCCAGGAAAGTGCGGGCAATGAATTGGGTCTACCGGCGGAGATTGCGTTTCCCATTCGGATTGTCTTGCCCGACGCAGCCGCGTGGCTTTCCGAGCAGAATGGGTCCTCGATAGACACAGTGGCGCCTCGACTTTTGCAATACGTCGCGAGCGCTGCACAAAAACGAGGTATTTCTCTCGACGCGACGGATCTAGCGATTGTCGTTCGCAGCTTTAAGACGGTGCTCGTGCTCGATGGGCTCGACGAAGTCATTGCGGTCGAAGATCGCCAACGGCTCATCGAAGCCGTGAAAGCATTGTTTGCGGATGCGCTTCTGGAATCTTCGTCGCTCGTGGTAGTGACGACTCGTCCCCAGGGATACGCCGACGAATTCGATTTTCCCAAGCTGCATCTCATCGCGCTCGGTCGGATGCAGGCCTTACGATACGCACGGCGTTTGGTGGATGCACGTTTCCAAGACGATCGGCGTGATGTCGTCTATGGTCGTCTGGAGGAAGCCGCTGCCAATGCAACGACGGTGCGTTTGATGCGTTCGCCGCTTCAGATCACCATCATGGCGACGCTCGTTGCTGCACTTGGACGCGCGCCGAACGAGCGTTGGATGTTATTCAAGGAGTATTATCGAGTCATTTACGAGCGCGAGATGGAGCGGAGCAGTGAAGCCGCGCAACTATTGAGTGATTATCGCCAGTACATTGACAAGATTCACACCCAGGTCGGGCTCTTGTTGCAAATCGAGGCCGAGCATTCCGGGGGTACGGCATCGAAGATGAGCCACGCGCGGTTTCGACAAGTCGTCAATGCCGTACTTGCCGCCGACGATATCGATGGCGCCGAACGTGACGAAATTGCGCAGAAGCTGATTGGCGAAAAGGGCGATCGCGCCGCGGGCCTGATGAAAGTCATGGGCGATCGTCTGGTGCTGTTGGTCGAAGAGACGCCGGGCAACATCAGTTTCGAAGTTCGGTCCATTCAAGAATTCATGGCGGCGTGGGCGTTGTCGCTGAAGGACGAGAAAACCGTCGAGCGTCGGATGTGGCGAATCGTGAAGGCGGCGAGTTTTCGTCATGTATTGTTGTTTTTAGCGAGTCGCGCATTTACGGATTTGGATTTGCAGGGGTTGCGTGATGCGTTGGTGGATCGGATTTGCCCGGAATTAAACGAGGCCAAAGATGACCCGCTTGCTCGCGCAACGCTGGCAGGTTCGATGCTGGCGCTGGAGATTTTGGACGAGGGGTCGGCGCTCAAGCAGACCAAATACGTCAAGAAACTGGTGCAGTTGGCGGTACGTTTCGTGGAATTGCCGCCGAGCCCGACGCATACGCGTTTGGTGCGGACGTTATTGCGTGATCCTGACGTTTTGCGCGTATCGCAATCGATTGTCGAGTCGGCGATTATTGAGCGATTGGCACAATCCGCGCCGGAGGATCGCCTTGGGGCATGGGTGGTTCTGTTGGATTTGGCCGCACAGGGACAACCGTGGGCGCAAAGGCTAGCCGAGGCGAGGTGGAATGAAAGTGCGGCGAGAGCGGGGAAGGTGCTGGGGTATGCGCTGGAGAACGCTGAGATTGCGCCGCGTGATTGGTTGGCGGAATTCGTAGCCGCGAGGTTGGAGCATCTAGAACCGATGCAGTTGTACTCGTGGTTGTTCAATGCGTCCGTTGATCGGGAACGACGCAGGTATCGACTTTCATCCGGCTCTTTGCGAGCCTTCTTCAAATTGTTGTCGCAGCCGGAGCGCAAAGACATTGATGTGCTCCTCGATGGCGACAAGAGCCCGAGCAGGCTACGTATTGTGATGATCGATCAAGATAGCGATCTGAATTTCGGTGCGTTGGCAGAGCGCGCAAACGGCTATTCCAAATTTGCCTCCATTGTCGCCGCGGCACGTTTCATTCTCGAGCCTACCGCTGCAACACTAGCGGCGCAAATTGAATACGTTGCGGGTCATTTTGACATCGAGGCAATCGATCGTTTTGCCAAGCGAGTTCCGTGGCCCTTGGCCGCGTGTTTGAACGTGGCAAAATCTCCGGACGCGCTACGTGAACTTGCTCAACGGGTACGGCAAGGCGAATTGGGAAACATTGCAGAATGGCGAGTGGCCGAAAAGCGATGGCTGAAATCGAAATCGATCCCGTTTGCAGAGGCGATCCATTTTGATGACGATGCGTCGCCGTGGCCAAGAAATATAGCCGAGTTTGGATTTCCTGTGTTAGGCGCGCGAATCAATTGGGTGTTTTATATGACGACGCCGCCCATCTCTTGGAACCCGATGCTTGCTCAACTCCGTGCAACGTTGCCGCATACGATCGGCAAAACCCAAGCCAAGGTGGTTGCTCATTGGTTCGCGCAGGGTCTTCATGATTTCATCACGGGAGACGACCCCTTCATGCAAGATTTCCGTGGAGGTCGCAGACCAATCATCACCGAGAATATGGACGGAAAACTTCCCGACGATTTTACTGCCGATGAAGCGCAGCGGATTTCAGACTTGACCGGTGAATGCCGACTCGATGTATTCGCAGC
>JANORL010000362.1:0-2942 GCA_031415295.1 Polyangiaceae bacterium
GCGGTGGCGTGACGGTACGCGATTCGTGCGACTCGATCCGTACGAATTGATAGCGCGGAAATGTGCGATGGTCCCAGCGCCGCGATTTCACATGGTCCGGTTCCATGGCGTATTGGCGCCGAATTCGGCATGACGTGAGCAAGCGGTAGCGTCGGCAAGGCCGTATGTCCCTCTGCCGGAGAATACCCCGCCAAACGCGTTGCAGGTTCCGCTATTTGGCAAGCTCTTCGACGAGCCCGAAGTCGACGTGAAGCAATCACGGCGGAAGCCTTGGGCATGGTTGCTGAGGCACTCGTATGCGCGTATTCGGCCCGAACTGTTTTGACGGGGCGCGGGTACGGAAGCAGGATCATCGGATGTTACGGGGAGTATTCGTGCTCGACGGAAACGAGGTTATCGGCACTTGATGCGTGTGCGCTAGCGTCAACGTGTGATCAATTGTTGAATCGCAGCGTCACCAGATTCGATCCGGTTTTCGGGTCAAATAACCACCCACCAACGTACAGCTCATTGCCGTCGACAATGGCCTTCGTGGCACGACCTTTGCCCGGTAAAACGAAGGGACCTTTGGGATCCATCGAGCCGTCCTTGTCAAGCCGCCAGACCGTAAACCGTTGCGTCGCATTTTCTTCGCTCGCTCCCGTGACGACAATCGTCTCGTCCGGCAATTCCACAATGCATGGAGCGCTGTCGTAATACGTGCCGCCTTGAACGCGCACGATCCCCGCAGTGCCGAAGTTCGAATCGAGTTTCCCTTGGGCATCGATGGCGACGACCACTGTCGGGCAATCCAATTTGCTTGCGCACGCGAAATCCTGGCCGGAAATGAGGTAACCACCCGACTTTCGAGGCGCCAAAGTTTGCGTCAACAAATATTCGTCCACATCCACGACACCACCTGTCCCAAACGAAGTATCCACTGTGCCATTTTCGAGAAGGCGCACGACGAACGAATGGGTCGGTTGTTGCGGAGGATTGTGTCTGCCCCCAATGATGATGCTCCCGTCCTCATTGACCAATGCGTCGAGAACGAGCGGCGTGTCCTTTACGACCTGCAAATCGCTTACCACGCCCATCGTCCCGAAACTCAAATCCGGACTGCCATCTTCAAGCAATCGGGCAATGAATACCGTACTTCCCGACGAACCTGCGCTGCCCGCAAGAATCCGCTGCTTGGAATCGACCTTCAAAAATTCCACAAACAGCCCGCCCGTGAGAGTCGCACTCCCATTCATTCCAAATGTCATGTCGGGCATGCCCGCCGCATTATGACGATACACCGTCGGTGAAGCACCGAGCGATTTCAGAATTCGGTTCATCCCATCGACGGCCAACGCTCCCACGCCGGGGAAGTTATGATCGAGGAATCCACCTGTCGCGAATCCAGCATCGGGTTGACCATTCACCAAACGCGTAATGAAGCCTTTGTTCGAGACTCCATAAGCCACGATGGATTTATCTGGCGCAAGTCCCATATTCCATAGAATCTCGGATTGACGCAGCGATCCCATTTGCGCAAGCCCATTCATTCCGAACGTGGACACAATCATGCCGCCCGTTTGAATGGCGTAAATCGTCGTTTGCTGCTTGCTCAATGTTTTCCATTTGTCGCCTGCAAGAAAAACTTGGTCGCCATTGATCAACACGTCAGCGACGTTAAAAGCCGCTCCAAACGTTTGCGTCGCCGTGTCGTCGAACGAGGCCATGCTCCCATCGGGCGCGAGGCGCAAGACGTTGCGAAAACTTCGCCGGGGAAAATTGCTCGCATTCGCATCCGCAATCAAAATGTCTCCATTCGCAAGCCATTTTGCCAATGCGACGCCTTCGACGCCCACACTCACAGTTCCGCCCGCGCCAAATGACGCAACAACCGCACCATTTGTATCGAATTTCATTAATTGGCCGCCGTTTTCTCCTCCTCCGACCAAAAATTCACCGGCTGCATTCTGTTCGAGGTCATAGGCTTCGAACGGGATGGTTATTTTGCCCGCCGTACCAAACGTATCGTCCGCCGTACCATCGGCGTGAAATCGGTAAACATACGCCGACGATGATCCCATGACGAGCGCGAGCAAGTCGCCACCGGGCTGAATCAACAAATCCCGAGCATCGTCATCGATTCCGACGTGTCCTAGCGTGCCGAAAGTCGTATCGATTTGACCATTTTCGTCAAAGCGCCAAAGCCACAAATTCTTACTCGAGCCCGAGCTTGAATTCGCCAAAAGAAAAATGGCGCCAGAGGGCGACCGCGCGATGAAGGGAAAATTTTTGCCGCCGTCCGACTCCACCAGCGTTAGGCCCGATGTACCGAAAGAGGAATCGAGTTTTCCTTGCGCATCCACGCGCGCGAGAAATGCCCACTCCCGCCCCCAACGTTCCCAAGCGCCACTCACGATGGCTCCGTTATCAAGCGTAGCCACAATCGACGTCACCTGAGTTCGATCGCCCCACGGAAATACGATAAATCCGCCATCTCCGAAAGTCGTGTCGATTGCTCCAGTGGCCGTATAACGAGCAAGCATTGGTTCGGTTGCGAATACGCCAAGCATGGATTCCGACGAGCCGCCGAGAAGAATCGAGCCATCCGTCGTTGTCGCCGCCGCCATGATGAAGTCGTTGCTCGACGCGCGATCGACGTGCGCAATGCCTTGTGTGCCGTAGCTGGTATCAAGCGACAAACTGCCGCCAACCTCTCCGCCCGTACCACCGCCGCCTTGTCCCTGTCCACCTTGTCCGCCCGAATTTGTCGGGTTTGTCTCACCATTGTCGCAACCCACGACAACACAAAGTGCGGGAATCAGTAGCGCGAAGATACTTGTGCCTATTGATTTCATGAATGATGTCCTAAAAATTGTGCGAAGGCAGAACGCCTCTCACGTCATAGGTTGTGGTCGAAACGACCCGACATCAGTGAATCACATCATGAAACCGAGGGGAAGCAA
>JANORL010000363.1:0-18366 GCA_031415295.1 Polyangiaceae bacterium
GCCCCGGGGGGCGCCCAAATTCGCCTAAGAAGCGAGCTACATCGGCCCGAACTTCGTCCCGTACCTTTTGAGCCAAAAGTTTTCCGTCGAGGAGACGTGCGGTCATGGGCGCGCATCCTAGTGGATGGTGTCGCCATGTGCATGCCAGGATTCTGGAGATTGGAGATTGGAGATTGGAGATTCAGGATTGGAGATTGGAGATTGGAGATTCAGGATTGGAGATTGAAGATTGGAGATTCAGGATTGGAGATTGGAGATTGATGATTGGAGATTGGAGATTGGAGATTGGAGATTGGAGATTGGAGATTGGAGATTCAGGATTGGAGATTGAAGATTGATGATTGGAGATTCAGGATTACGAATAATCCGCGATGATCTCCCAACAAGCTTCGGCAAATTCACGATAAAGCGAACGGTCGAGGGCGGGGACGGGACCGCTCAAAAGCCCGCTGTGTTGAGCAAAAAGTGGTTCGAGGGACGCCTCGATCTTGCCCGCGGTTTCGAGCCACAAGAAGTCTTCGATCGCCGCGCAAATTTGCCCGCGGATCAACGTAGGCACTTCGCGTAAGTGCACTTGGCCCTTCATTCGCCGCGAAATGAGCATCGCTATGTTTTCCGCATGTTCGGGCCACGCGCGCAACGCCCCATGAAACGTAGAACCAACCAGACGCAAGATCTCCTGCGCCAATTTGCGAACTCGCGGCCTCTGTACGCGCTCTTCGTGCTCCGCAACCATGCGCAAATACGCATCGTCGAAAGCCATGAGCAGATCCTGCGTGAGCATGTCTTGTGACTCGTGCGTCAGCTTGAGTTCTGCAATTTGCGCCAAGAACAGATCACGCAAGACACTGAGGCGCGACATGATCGTTCCTTCAGGTGTCGTATCCAGGATTGCGGCGAGCGGATCGATCAAGCGATGACCAAACGTCGTGAGCACGCGATCCAGAATTCTCTTCTGGTGCTGCTCGCGAGCAAGCACATTGAGTGCTCGTGTGATGACGTTCGAGTTTGGTGCGTCTACAAAAACCTCACCCGCGCCCGTGCCATAATCGTAGAGGCGCAGCGAGTTGAACATTTCGCGAAAAGCTTCGATGTTTTCCGCGGCGCCGCCTTCTTCGCCGTATACGCGAATGACGAGACCCGAACCTGATTGCGCAAGAAACAAGCGCTGGATCTCCGCTTCTACGTCTTGTGCTGTGATCAGCGGCGGCAGGGGAGCAGCTTGTGTCGTCTCGACCGACATCGCGATCCTTTCTTGTCCGCGAATCATATCCGCGAAAAACCGTTTCGCAATCAGTAATGACAAACTCGAACGTTCATTCGGGAACGAGCAGTCGAGCGGCAAAATCTCGCAACACCGTGGGGTTCTTACGATCCTGGACGATCCGACGAATCTCGACTTGCACGTCGCGCACCTCAGACGGTCGGAGCCACTGGAGCGCAAGTCGCGTCGTGTAGTGCATGTTTTTCACGAGCACGGCACGAACGATTCCCGACGCCGGAAACGACAGAACCACTTCGATCGCATCCAGGCCATGCGCCTTTGCTCCGGCCTCGAGCGCATCGTCAAACTGGTTACGCTTCATCTCCAACACTTCGTGGAACATGTGTCCCTCTTCGGGTGCGTAGATGCAGAGAGCGTCAGGGTGCGTAATGGCAAATCGTGCCTGGGCGTCGAAGCCCACGCGTGTGCCCGAATCGAGTTCGACGAGCGGGAAAAAGCGCGCCGCAAAAATCGTCTCACCGCCGCCGGCTTCAACGAGTTCGTGAATTCGTGTTTCGACAGTCCCGACCATCGCGACGAGTCTCGCATGAAAGGACGACGAAAGATGCACACGTCTTTCATGCCGGTCACCACATTTCATCGCACAAGCCTCCGTTTCCGCGAAAGCACGACACGACTCGTCGGGAACACCAACGCGGCACTTCCCACGCGCGAGAACTTGGCCAACAATGGCCAGGATGAAGCCGTTGGCACGACGTCACTGGATGCTCGCAGGCGCAAGCCTCGTGGGCATTGCTGCGATCGTCGTGCCGTTACGTTCGCCTGCACTGCGCGCTTCGTTTTCGGCAGGATATCGCGCGTTCCGTGACCCGACGTTGCTCGAGCGTGCTCCCGTCAAGACCACGTTCGAACCATCGGTATCGCCGGTAGGGATCGACGAAAATCGACTGCTCGACGCAGCCATCGCGCGCGACTTCGACAAAGCGACGAACGACGACCTGGATGATCCCGACGGTGCGGCGCTGTCTGCACTCGCGATGCCGGATCTACGTATCCCGATCACGCGGCGAACGATGCGTTTCGTGAAATTTTTCTCACGAACCGCAACCGGACGTAACACCTTCGGCGAACGGTTTGTCCGCGGTGGGAAATACCGCATGATCATCGAACATGCGCTGCGCGAAGCCGGTTTGCCCGAGGATCTCACCTGGCTCGCGGCGATTGAAAGTGGCTTTGATCCTCGCGCTACGTCGCACGCTGGCGCCGCGGGACTTTTCCAATTCATGCCCGAAACCGGCGCGTTGTACGGCCTCGACCAGTCACAGTGGGTGGACGAGCGACGAAGCATTACGCGCTCGACAACGGCAGCCGTTGCGCATCTACGTGATTTGTACGAACGTTTTCGCCGCTGGGACCTCGCCCTTGCGGCCTACAACGCCGGGGTCGAAAACGTCCTGCGCGCCATGGCCAAAGCCGCTGAAGCGCGACCCAAAGGAGCACCAGCGACGCCGATCGGCTTTGCTGAACTCGCTCAGCAAAAGCTTCTGCCTGAAGAAACGATGAACTACGTGCCGCAAATCGTGGCGTTTGCGATTGTCGCGAACAACCGCACACGGTTTGGCCTCGAAGCGTTTCATCCGGACCCGGCGCTCGAACTCGGAGAAATCGCCGTCCCTGAAGGCACGCGTCTGCGCACGATCGCCCGAGCTGCCGGAATCTCGACGCATTTGGTACGCGAGTACAACCCGGAACTCTTGCGTGATCGCACGCCGACGTACGGCGGCGACTACATCATTCACCTGCCAGGTGAACGTATCCAACAAACATTGGCGGCGTTTCCCGCGTACCTCGAACACGAACGTGTGGACGATCCAAACGCCGATCGTCCTGGCGGACAAGCAACGGCCATTGCTGCACCGCGTATCCCAGGCGACGAGCTGGACGACGATGGCGAAGCAGCACTGCCACCTCGACCGTCTCCGATCGGGAAAAACCGACTCCCTACTTTCGTTCTACCCGGACAAACTCCAAGCGGCCTCGACATGTCGAGCTTCGGAGCGCTCGGAGCAAAGCTTCCGACAGTGTACGTCGGTGGTGACATTGGTTGGCGACCGCAAGGATCCGGTGATCCGCTCGCTGTGCTCGCGACGAACGGCAACCCTGCACCCGTCGCGGCGAAAGGTTTGAACAGCGCCGCGATCCAGAAACAACTCGGTATCGTTGCAACACCAACGAAAGGTTCGTCCGAGGATCCGTTCGAGAAGTTCGTCCTTCAAAACGGCGTGATCGTACGGCTTCGAACGGATGCATCAGCGCCACGAGTCGCCATCACCGTGCGTATCGCTGGGGAGCAAACGAGTTCCATCGTCGGCGTTTCTGATGGGCTCGATCAGCTTGGTACAGGCGAAGTGCGCCACACGATCACGGTGAACAAACGCGACGTCGACCTCGCCTTCGACCTAGCCGCAGGTCGTTTGCGTCTCTTGCTCGGCGAAGCTACGGGTGCACCGCTGGCGAGTCTGCGTCGATTGTCCGCGTTGCCTCGACGTCACACGCTCGAACAAACGCCGTACGGGCCCGCGTGGCTTACGCTCGGCGATACGCTTTTTCCGTCGGGTCATCCGCTCGAAGGCCGCGTGATTGGAGCACGTGAAGATGCCTCTGTTACGCGTGACATTTTGCTCGCAGAGTCATTTGCTACCGAACGATCGCCAAGCCGCGCAACGATTACGGTGATCGGCGACGTACCGCGCAAGCGCATTCAGGAATTATGTGATCGCCTTCTGATTTCGATGCCCGCGGGAACGCCATTGGATGTCGCCATTCATCCGCGCGAGGAACGTGTGGTTGTCGAACAAAACGTGCCGCATGCGCGAGCGCTTTATGGTTGGATTGGACCGGGCGAAGAGAACGTGAAATTGCATGCAGCGATGCGTGTCGCCATGTGGATTCTTTCGAGTTCGAAAGGCGGCCGCCTCGACCGTGCACTCGTGGAAAAAGGATATGCGTCGGAAGTCAAAGCGTATTTCGATGCAGGAAGTCATGCGAGCGTAGCGGTCATTGACGTGATGCCGGCGATTCCGCATGACGTAGCGGCAGTTGAATCGCGACTCGATGCGGAAATCGATTCTTTTGTGGATATTGGTCCCACGAACGTCGAAATCGCGTATGCCGTGGCGCATTTGAAAACCGGGCTCAAGAAAGAGATCGCCAGTCAAAGCGGAGGAATTGTGCAAAACGCACCCAAATTCGCCAACAGTGCGCGAATTCGCGAAGCCTTCGACCCCGGCGTATCGGACGCAATTTTGGCGGAATACGACAAGATGAGCGTGCAGACGATGAAACAAGCGCTGCGACAAACCTTGTCTCGGCATCATCGCGTAATCGTCACGACGATGCCAAAGGTGGACGACCGACATTGAGTATGCAGCCACGTTATGCACGTGGCACTATCGGTCGAAGAAGTTTTTACTGAAGAATGAGGCGGGTAGTGAAGGCTATCGCTTTGAAATCTCGTTTTGCTTTGCAGCGGCTCGTTTCCGTCGCTGCATTGCCGTAAGCGCCGCCAATGCAAGCAAACCAGCGGCAGAGGCAGGGGTCCGTTCCGCGGGAATATGACAACCGCACCCTCCTTCATTCTCAATGGGTGGCGCTCCACCACCGGACGAACTTTCGCCGGCACCAGCCATTCCTGCCATTCCGCCGTTACCTCCCATTCCACCTGCCATACCGCCGGCCCCACCAAGCCCGCCCATACCTCCAGCGCCTCCCATTCCCCCGGCGCCTGCAGTACCACCCGCGCCCCCAGCACCTGTTGGACTCAGGATTGACACAAATGCACCATCCGAACTCAAATCGGGCGAACGGTTGCCATTGGCGTCGAGTGCCCGGACCACACAGAAATACCTCGAACCGTCTCCCAATGGTAACGGCGAAATACTCGCGGAAAGAACATTGCCTACAGCCTGGAACGGGGGAGTCGTTACGTAGTTTTTGCCGTCGTCGATCAGCGCCAATTCGTACGCCGTTGCGCCCACAACAGACGTCCACGCGCACGAAAGTTTGTCGGTCGTGCTCACTGCATCGACGTCCATATTGACGATTCCATTGTCCGGATCCGTGTCTAGCACGGAGGTTGGCGCATCGAGTGCCTTGTGCTTGAGACCATAGAGAAAACCATCGGCGACAGAAACGATGAGTTCGTCGAGGCCATCGTCATCGATGTCCGCAAAGATCGACTCTCCTACCGCTGCGCCGAAATCGAGTGCAAAGTCGACCGTCGACGTGCATGGATTCACGGCATAAAGCCATCCATCCGAAGAACCCACGACCACGGAAGGGCTCCCGGATCCCGTGAGATTGGTGTGCACGAATGCGGACGTAAGTTGTCCCATTCGAGCGCCAGCGGCCATGGCTATTACTTCATTCGGATACTTCTTTCCGCTCGCGAGGACGAACGACGTCGGCATGCCCATCGAAGCGCCAGTCATGGGCGTGAACTTCATTCGGGACGAGAATTGCCATGACAGGCTCACAAACAAAGGTCCACTTGGACAAACGGCGACGGCACCATAGGGGTAAGGTCGATCGTCCTCGACACCCGCCCAGATGGTCGTGGCAAGATCAGCCGAAAGCATGCGTATGGGGTTATATCCGCCATGCAGTACGACCTCGTCCGATCCATTGCCGTCAGTATCGAACAGAGTCGCCATGAAATACGAATCGTTGGGTCCACCGGTTGCTATTTGTGTCCCATCGACACCGGAGAGCACGCGTGTTCCGGCCGCCTGGTGCAATACGTCGTCAATACCATCGGCGTTCCAATCAGCGACGGTAATGCCTGCTTGTTGACGCCCGGACCCTGGCGAGACAGGCGCTGCATTCCACAGGGTATTGCCAGTCGCACCTGCATAGGCGCGAGTTTGAAGAATCACATCGCTTGGCGAACCCCATTGAATCGCGAGATCGGGGATGGTGTCACCGTCGAAATTCCCCGGAACGATATCATTTAATGGAGTAGTATCGATGCTTTTTTTCCAAAGCAATGTTCCATCGCCCGCAAGCGCGGCAATGTAATAAGTGGGCGGAGTGGTGACGGGCTCGTTCACGCCCAAATGCGCAATACCAGCATAGGTACCGGCCAATTTGGGAACGAGCGTCGGAGCAAATGCATTCGTTTTTTGCCAAACTTTCGTTGGTGGGACCGCAAGACTCGCGTCTTTCGCGTCCAGACGTAGCAGCGCACCTCGACTATCGTTGACGATGATTTGGCTTCCTGGTCCACTTTGAACTTTTGCTGCCACCGGCGAGCGTTGCAAGCTCCTCCAGGCACCGGACGCATAATACCCTCCAATCCGTAGGCCGGGACGAGATTCGGTCACGACGGCATTCGTCGGTTGCAACATGGCATCGTAAATCGTGACGTATCCGTCGTTCCGAGCCGCCGTGATCTGCGGATATCCCTCGGTCAATGGCGGCAGCAGCCACCAAACCAGCGGATCGACATCCGACGGAAACGTATACTGAGCAATAGCCTGCGGAACTGCGCCCGTAATGTCATATCCGGAAATCTTCGCCCCAGCGGAGACTTTGAGCGTCAGGAGTTCTTGGGCTCCATCGCCATTCAAGTCAGCTGTGAGGACCCGCTCGCGGAGCCCGGCAATGGCCAAGCGTGCTTCGTCGGTTACAATCACTGGCGTTTGATCAGCGAGTGACCACCCCTGTACGAAGGGCTGCATTGCTGCTGGCTGATACGTCCATGAAACCATGTCCGTTCCCGTGGTGGTGAGCAGCGTAGATTTTCCCCCGACGCCAGGCGCCACACCAGCGAGTTTCTGATTCAATGTTCCCAGGTTCATTCCGGTGGCCGCATCCAGCGCCACCGTGGACCAAGCGCCAGCCGCGTCCTTTGCAGAGACGACAAACTCGAATTTGCCGTCACCATCGAGATCAACGATGGGATCTACCCAGGAGAGGTCTCCACCCATATCAGGAGCCAAAACGTTTTGCCATAACAACGCGAGCTGCCCACCGCCGTTGTGCTTCAATGCATATGCCCGACGCTGATTCGTTTGCGGCAGATTGCTGCTATTGATGACACACAAAATTTCCTGACCAGGCATGCCGTCGACGTTTTCCCCGCGGCAGAAACTAATGCTGTTCCAGGGCCCTAGAATGGGACTTTTCCCAAGCAGCGTTCCCGTTGCGCCATCAAAAAGAGAAACCGAATCGTATTGCCCAAGCAATACCTCTAGCGGCCCCGTTCCATCGGAGTCGACAAGCGTCAGCGTGCGACCCGCACCGCACGCGACAAACGGCATCGTCCACAGCAAGGTGGCGGCAAAATTGGGTCCAAAAGAATAAATGAACCCCGTCTTGCCGCTATTGACGCCGCAACAGCCACACTCCTGGATGACAAGATCTGGTCGACCGTCGCCATTGACATCGCCCATTTTCGCGCCGCCCAAGGTCCCCATTTCACCTTCCGGCTCGATCCATTGCAGCGTCCCATCGGACCCGGAGAAAATGTAAACGCGGTCTGAGGCTAGGACGACGATATCGGGCTTGTTGTCGCCATCCAAATCATCAATACCCAAAAGCGAATTGGCACGTACCGGCGGCGTCTCCCAAATGATGCTATCGTCCGGCCGTTTGGCAACGACACGCCCACCCGTCACGTATACGACGTCATTTTTCCCATCGAGATCCACATCAGCAGCAAGCAAGCCCACCGAGGATGTCGATCCACCGAGGTATGTACGCCAATAAGGTGTCGGGTTTTTTAGGTTGCTCGTGCCGTCAACAGCGCCCGTGCGCTTGGGGTTTTGACGCGGCATCGGCCAATCCGCCGACGCCTCAGTCGTCTCCAACCCGACAACTCCAGCAAGAACTGCGAAAGATACCAATGCGCGTCGCTTCACCGACCGAATCAATTGCATGATCACTCCTCACGTTATGGAAGGCGACCACTATCGATGAGTTGACAACAGAAAGCAATAGAAAACGCCTACCGTGGGCAATGGCCGCCGTGGAGTAGACACTCTTTCGGAACGAACCCACAGTCCTCGGCCCTGAAATCGATCAATTACACCGCAACCCTTCCTCGGCACAAGTTGTTCGCCCCACGACGACATTGGGCTTGTCCTCGGATGCGAGCCGCGACGTATCGATCCGAAACACAACACTTCGTGGTTTACCAATCGTGCTTCCCGTAGGTACATTGATCTTCGTCGCTTTCTTCCAGCGATCCAAACTGGGCAAATTAAAAAGCGCCGAATGACTGCCACTGGTACCCTTGTCGAGCTGCAACGAGTGCCATTCAAAAAATTCTTCACCCATCGTGCCGAATGCTGGCGAAATGATGTAAAGCTTTTCACGCCCGCCTTCTTTGCATGCCGCACAATTCGTCCGAAAAACAAACGCGACCCCATTTCCCACGGGTATAGCGTCCGCCACGATGCTCGACGTCACCCAAAATTCGTGGGTGTTCACGCGAAAAAATCCTCGATGCTCTTCTACGTGCAATCGTCCGTTCGGCAATGGATCCACCGTTTGGACCACCGCGTCTCGCCAAACACGCGTTCCGTCAGGGTCTGGTGCAACCACGCAATGCTCGAGAGCGCGCGTCATCCCTGACGAACGCCAATCGAGCGTCAGGTGTGCGGCGGCGTGATAAGGAATCGAAGCACATTCACCATTCCACACGAGCAATTTCTTGACTTCACCCCCTTGCGGTTCGGCCTTCTTTTCATCGTATATTATGCTCGGTTCGATCTGCACGACAGGCAGGGCATCCAGATCCAAATCCACGATCTCCAATGCTTTTCGCGGCGGCGATTGGCGCAGCACCAGCTTCTCGACGGGACCATTCGCCACGTCTGGAAGCGCGACGGTATTCGTGGGTCGAATGAATTTCCGCGCAGATCGTTCAGGCGCAACGGCAGGCGAGAGCGAATTCATATATGCCACCATCGCCACGCGATCCTCGACATTTAGGTGTTTGGCATGGCCCATCTTGTCGTCGGCTTTCGCCAGCAAATCAACGAGCGATTTGTACCGACCATCGTGAAAATACGGAGCGCTGCCCGCAATCGAAATCAACGACGGCGTATCGAATGCGAAATGTGCCTCGACGTCGCGACCCGTGCCAATATCATGCTTTGCGCGATCCGTTCCTCCTTCGGCGTGACATTCACCGCATCCTTGCGCTGGGGCGTGAAAGATTGCGTGACCTTTGGCGACAAGCGCTGCCGACGCTGCCGAATGTGCGGCAATCGGCGCCTTCATGCGGGAGATGTATGTGACGAGCGCGTCCAAATCTGCTTGATCTTTCGTATCGAACCCTTGGCCGCCAAGCCGCGAAACCGTGTGTTTGAGATGACTACGCACGTCGAGGTGATCGCCGAACCAACCATAAGGCGCCGCATTCGGAATACGCCCGGCCAAAGAAATAGTTTGTCGTGGACCATCAGGCGTGGACCACGTAAAACCATCCTCGCGCCCGTCCGGATGACAACTGGCACATGCTCGGCCATCTTTCGATACGCGGGGCTCGAAATTATCATGAAATATCTGTCTTCCACGCTCGAAAGCTGAATCGATTTCACCCTCCGGACGCGACAACGTTATCATCGTCGGAACGCTCTTCGTGTCGTCAACGTCCACGATACTCACGACGCGATCGAATTGCGACAGGACCACGGCGCGATGCCCATCCACCGCCAAACCGATCGGCCCACGCGCAAGCTGCACACGACGACGAATAAACTCCGCCGCATTACGCGAACGACCATCCAATTCAACGAGTTCGTCCGAGCCCAAACACGTAACAAATAGTCTATCACCAGTCACGGCTGCGGCACGCGGCAACAAGCATTCAAGAGAATGACTCTCAGACGACGGAAGAAACACTTCGAGTTCTTTTAAAGCAATGAGATCGATCACGCCCACGAAAGGTTTGACCGGCAATTCAGTGCTGCCATAAGCTCCCGTGATTTTCGCCTCTCCGGGATCGACGTTCACCATAGGTGCAAAAAGTCGACCGCGTTCGTTCATTGCTAACGAAAAAGCTTGATTGCCTAAAACGGGATCGCCATCGCCAGGCTTGCCCAATGAACGCATACGCCTGTTGGATAAGACATTTATTTTCTCGACTTTTCCCGAATCGAGTTCCACCACGCTCACATCCGCGGAAACAACGTGACTCACGAATGCGCGTCCGTTCGAAATCACCACCGCACGAGGATCACGCGCCAGATCCACCCATCGTTCCACGGCAAACGTCTTTGCATCCATGATTCCAAGCGCCTGGCCATAACCGCTCGTAACGATGACGCGTTCACCCGCGTTCGTCACGGTTGATGAAAGACCCACAGGTTCGCTCTTGACTGCCACACGACAACGAGTTTCGAACTTCGAACTCGTTTCGTTCTCGGCCTCCATCACCAGCAATTCATTACGATCCCGCAAGGCCACGACGAGACGTCCATCGGACAAAAGCACGAGCGCCGAAGGTGAACCGGGGACCTGCGTCACACCAACTTCATCGCGTTTGTCGAGGTCTATCACGTGAATCGCGCCATCGTCTTCGTTGGCCACGAACGCCAGTGTCGATTGATCGCGCTTTGCAAGAATGACGCGTTCGCCACGTCCTGCCTGAAACGGACGCAATGTCGACGCTCGTTGTGCGGCGCAACCAGTCGGATTCGGCGTAGCCATAAGCAACGTTTCAGCGCCGGGCACGGGTGGCTGAGTCGACGTACTCGACGTCGTTTTCGTTGAGGGAGGAGTCGACACCGAAGACGGCGCGCTTGCGCAGCCACTCAGAATCGACAAACATGAAGCAACAATCCCCAACGATCGACGACGTGACATACAAGCCTCCACAATGGCCGAAGGCGAACAGCATAAACCGATCCAGGTCGAAAATATCGCCTGATTGTGATCCGTCGAAAACGTCACCGTTCAGTGTATGACACGTGGCGTGTTCCGCGAGCCACATGACACGACGTCAATCGTTGCAGTCTTTTTTGGCCGCCCAATGAATCTTCTCGCGTTCGACAACAGGCAAATAGCGAATTTTCTTGCTACGACCTCGTGAAGCAATCACGATTTCTACTGGTTTGTCCGTGCCTTTGTCGTTTTCGTCGGGGAGTTTGGAAGAAAGGATGAGCGCTCCTTCGAGGAGTCCCGCGCGAGCGGCCGCCGACCCCGCGATCAATCCGCGAATCATATGCGGAGGTCGCAGCGTGCCCCTACGGTCGAATCCAAGTTCGAATACTTTCGTTTTGATTTGCGACCGATAGAAACACTTGCCAAACGTTTGGTCAGCGAGGCGAATTTCGCCGTGGCCCTGCACCATGACCCACATCAATTCTTCACCGCTTCCTGTCCCGAGTTCCTCGACGATGAGATCACGAAAAACTGTCACGGGCAAACGCACGAATGGCTCGGACGAACGATGGGCAAACAATTTTCGCAATAAGTCGTCGAGTGACCGTTTGCCTTTCGATGTACGGGCGATGGCCGCATCGATCTGCGCTGCATAGAGGGCCCCACGCTGATACGCTTCGCGAGAACGCGGAATCGGGTGAGAGCCCAAGTCCGAAACACCAAGGCCCAATGTTCGATCGACATCTGCGGCGAATTCATCTGGAGAAATGAGGTTTTCTCGCAGGGCAACTTTGCGTGCGTAATGGACGGCAAACCCTTCGGTAAACCATGCTTGGTCATTTCCGGATTCGTCGACGAGCCGTACGGCGCCACCCAGCCACGAATGCGCGAGTTCGTGTGCGGCAGCAATCAAGGTGAGAGCATCAAAACGCGATTCATTGCCAATCCATAACCCAAAGGATTGCCCGAGCAATGCGCCGTCGTGTCCTTTGCCCAGCCCCGGTTCGACCATGAGCAGGTAGGTAAATGATTTGGGTTTGTCTCGCATCTCGACCGGGCCAAACGTTGTTTCCAAAGCGCGATGGACGGTCATGATCGTTTTATGCGTCGCTTCCGGATCGAACGCCGGACGGCCCAAAAGCAACAATCGCCCCGCATTCGGCCGCTCTATCGCTCGCAAATGCCCCGAAGCATAAACGGCATGCACGACATCCGTGGCGCTTCCCGAGATCTCGATTTCATCGCCCACGCCGAACGACGTCACGCCCGAAGATCCTGGAGCCAAGACATTCGACCGAATCTGCAAATGAATAGGCATTGGTTTGTCGAGACGAGGCAATAACAAAAATGTGTGTCCTACGCCGGAAAAACCATCGCGATCCACATGCAGCGCAAACCGCGGGGCCGAAGGAGCTGCAGAGGCAATGGAATAACGAATTTCCAAGTGTTCGAGCTGCGCGGAGCGTTCGAGCTGAATCGTCCGAGCAGGTCCCATGTCCGGACCAGGGCGCGTGGTTATCTCGCCGCGTGCGTCGCGCACACGAAGCGCACGAATCGACGCAAAGCCATCGATTCCTGCCCACGCCTTCGCGATGGTCAATTCTTTCGTGATGGCGGCATTCGACCCCACGAGATGCACTTCGACGTCGACTTGTCCGCGATCCGGCTGCGGCGTCAAACGTAGGGTCAAACCCGCGGGCAAACCCGGCAGCGCTTCGTCGACAAACGCCGATGTGTGGCTATTGGTTGCTCGTTCGGAGGGCGATTGTCGATCGTGACATCCTCCGCACACAAGAACAAACCACGCGAGAAAACATGTAAAAATCTGAACGAACGACATTAGCCGAGTTTTTCGCGAACAAAGGCGCCCGCTCGTTCGACGGCGTCGACGGCTTCCGTTAAAAACGTGGGAAACATTTGAAAACCGTGAATCATTTCGGACCATTCGTCGAGAACGATAGTGCCCCCGAGCTCGCGGAGCCGCGCGGCCAAACGGCGAGCGTCGTCGAGCAAGACTTCGCGCGTACCAACTTGAACGAAAAACGGTGCCAAACCGGAAAGATCCGCATGCAGCGGTGACCCCGAAATAATGTCGCGGCCATTGAGAATCAATTGTGCCAGCATGGGCAGTTGTCGAGGGTCAACCAATGGATCAGCGCGCTCGTTGCTCTTGATGGATGGGCTCGATCCGGAAAAGTCGACCCATGGAGAAAAGCAAACGAAGCATTTTGGCTGAGACAAACCTGCGTTTCGAATGCCGACAGCCGTTGATGTGGTGATACCGCCGCCTGCGGAATCGCCGGCGATCGCAATGCGCGACGGATCGTATCCCTCAGCCAACAAGTACTGGTACGCCGCGAGCGCATCTTCGAGACACGCGGGGTAGGGATGTTCCGGTAGCAGCCGGTAGTCGACCAACAATGCGTTAGCGCGGGCGGCCTTCGCAAACCGAAAAACCATTTCGAGGTGAGTTTCGGGCGAACCAAGAATATAGGCGCCACCGTGAAGATAGAGAATGATTCGATCTGCGTGTGATCCCTCGGGACGCAGCCAATATGCAGGCACTGGGCAAGTCGACTGTTCGAGAGAAGCACCGGGAGGCGTAGGCGTTGCGGCCATGAGATTGACGAACCACGCGCGCATGTCGTCGGGTGCAATGCTCGTCGGTCGATTGGCACGCAGGAACTCGATGAGTCGTTCGAGTCCGGTCGGGGAGGTCATGGCTGTATGAAAGGATCTCCGCCCGTAGGCGTCAAGCGTATTCGCCCGGCGTTACTTCGGCAAGAATCCAATGGTGTTCTTGCCGTCTTCGTCTGTGGCCATGGCTTCGGCGTAGCGCTTCCAGTCGGCTTCTGTAGAACGAATGATTTGACTGCCATCTGCGCGAGGGTAGGGGTCGAAAATGAAAAGTCCACGAGCATCGCGGGCGACCAGGATCCAATGATCGCCTTCGTCACTAAAAATCGATATTTTGGCTGGCCAGCATTGCCCTGTTTTCACGACAGTACGGGTGATGTCATCGTCGTTCATCACATTCGGCGAAGTGAATCCTGCGATATGCATCAGATGCTGGAGTTTCGTGTAATCGATTCCGCCGTCCATTCCGCGATAACGTCGGTAAATCACCAGTGCGAAATCCGCAAGCGCTCCATATGTCGCCCCAGATCCACGCGCTTCGATATCTCCGGACAAACGCTCGAGTTCGGCTCGTTTTTCGTCGGATAGCTCATTCGCCAGCGCGTCACTCAAGCGACGCAGCCCCACATATCCAAACATGGCTAGCGTCGCGCCGACGAGTGACACCGCTCCGCAAGCATGCGCGCCCGCCGAGTGACTCGAGCCATTCAGTTGCGTGAGTTTATCAAGAGCTGCCATGGGGTCGGCCGGCAAGGGCTCTTCATCGCCCAATACGGGCCAATCGACATAATCGATCCCCAATGCTTCCGACGACGAAACCGTGCCATTCGACATACGGCCTCCCCCATGGTTAGGGACAAACGTAGCCCATCATTGCCGCGTGAAATGATCAGCGATCACGCTGGCGACACATGCCGTGAGTTTTTTCCCATAAGCAATGTGCAAGAATTCATTCGGACCATGCGCATTCGATTGCGGTCCGAGCACGCCCGTAATGAGAAATTGCGCGGCGGGGAATTTGTCGCCGAGCATTCCCATGAAAGGAATGGTTCCGCCTTCACCAAACGCCATTGCCGCCCGACCGAAAAACGCATGCGATGCCGAATGCATTGCGGCTTCGAGCCACGCCGCGGTCGGCGGAGCATCCCAGCCTTGCGACGGACTGGATGCAGCAAACGTCACGTGCGCGCCATAAGGCGGATCCTTTTCGAGCGCTTCTTTGAGGGCTCGCGAGGCCTTTTCCGGATCTACACGCGGCGGAATCCGCATGGACAATTTGAGTTTCGTGGACGGTCGCAAAACATTGCCTGCATTCGAAAGCGGGGGCAAACCATCGGCACCCGTCACGGCAAGGGCAGGACGCCACGTGCGATTCAAGAGTAACTCATGAGGATCCATAACCACCGGACCCGCTCCGTCGACCCAAGGCATCTCGGTGTAACACTGAGAATCGAGCACCACGGCTGCACTTCGCGCTTGATCGATACGCTGCGCCGGAATGTTCGTATGGAGTTCGTCGAGCAAAACCTGGCCCGTTTTCTCGTCTTCCACACGGGAAAGCACCTGTCGCAAGATGCGGAACGTAGAAGCGACGATGCCCGTTGCCGCTCCGGAATGAACGCCTTCGCGAAGAATTTTTGCCTCGAGCGTGCCGCCAATAAGCCCACGCAGACTTGTGGTCGTCCAAAGCTGTTCATAATTTCCGCAACCGGAATCGAGACACACGACGAGGCTTGGAGTGCCGATTCGTGCGGCCAGAGCATCGATGTACGCAGGTAGATCGAAGCTTCCGCTCTCTTCACAAGCTTCGATCAGAACGACGCAACGCGCATGTGGAATGCCTTGTTCGGTAAGCAAACGAAGCGCAGCAAGCGAAGCAAACGCCGAATATCCGTCGTCGGCTCCTCCGCGCCCGTAGAGTTTGTCGCCTTCACGAACAGGATCCCAAGGTCCTTTGCCTTCGGCCCAGCCGATCATTTCGGGCTGTTTGTCTAGGTGACCATAGAGAAGAATGGTGTCGTCCCCTTTGCCGGGGAGCTCCATGAGAATGACCGGAGTACGTCCTTCCAAACGAACGACTTCAACGGACAAACCCGGCAGCGGTTGTTTGCGACACCAGGATTCGATGAGGGCCACCGCGCGATCCATGTGTCCATTTGCGCGCCAGTCGCGATCAAACGAGGGTGACTTGCACGGGATGCGAATGTATTCGGTGATCGCAGGAACGATTTCTTCCTCCCAGATGCGGTCGGCGGAAACGGTGGCGCGGGTCGTATCGAGCTTGGTGGTCATGCAATTCCTCGGGGCCGGCAGATTAGCGCGCTTGGGAGAGCGACGTGAAGCTCCAAGCTCGCGTTTTTTTTCGGTGGTTGGGTACGATTGCTCGAAGTGGTCGTGTCGCGCACTTGTGCACCCTGGGGCGAAAGTTGTAAAGGATGTTGGCTGCATCATGAGCGCCGATGCGAACGCATCGTTGCACTACGCTCGCACGAGGGGATGAGTACGTGCCACGTCACCACGGGACCATGAAACGATCTTCCGCGGATGAATCACGCCAAAGCGGCAAAGACGACGCGCGAGGTTTGACGTGAAGACACCGCGCATGGTCGAAGCGGCTCCGGCGTTCATCGAAGATCCGGTCACGCAACGGGCCAAAGCACGCATTGGATCGGTTTTACGAGGCAAGTGGAGGATCGACCGTCTGCTGGGAATTGGCGGCATGGCGGCAGTTTACGAGGGCACACATCGCAACGGCAAACGTGGTGCGATCAAGATGTTGCACCTCGAGCACTCCACCGATGCCGACACACGGACGCGGTTTCTTCGCGAAGGTTACGTCGCAAACACGGTAAATCATCCCGGTGCAGTGAGCGTTTTCGACGACGACATCGCTGAAGATGGCTCCGTGTTCATCGTGATGGAGTTGCTCATCGGCAAGACGTTGGAGGAATTGTCGCAGTCACGCCCGGACAAACTTCTTGGTTTTCTGGAGACGATGCGACTCACGGACAAACTTTTGGACGTGCTCGCTGCGGCGCACGACAAAGGCATCGTTCATCGTGATCTCAAGCCCGACAACGTTTTCGTGACGAACGAAGGGGAGCTGAAGGTGCTCGACTTTGGCATTGCGCGTATGCGTGATGTGCAAGTGTCGGCGAAGATGACGAAGACGGGTGCCGCCATGGGCACGCCCGCATTCATGCCGCCTGAACAAGCGCTTGGCGAATGGAACCGCGTCGATGGCCGCACGGATTTGTGGGCTGTTGGAGCGACGATGTTCACGATGACGACGGGTCGATTCGTTCATGAAGGCGACACGTTGAATCAGCTTCTACTGAAGGCGATGACGCTTCCAGCGCCACCGATTCGTTCGGTTTTTCCAGGCGTACCAGCAGCGGTGGCGGAGCCCATCGACAAGGCACTTGCTTTCGATCCGAACGATCGTTTTGCCGACGCACGAACGATGCAAGCAGCCGTTCGTCGCTGCATTTCTTTCATGGAGAAGAACGGCGAGCCGCGTGATCTCGTTCCTGTGCGCGCGGAAAAATCGGGCATCGTCAGTGGGTTTGGCCCGACAATCATGCACGCCGGAGTGCAAAAAACCCGTTCGAAGACGCCACTCGTCATCATCGGTGTGCTCGTCGCCCTCGTCGCGGCGGCGACCGTATTTGCCCTAGCGAAGTTCGGATCCACGAAGGATCCGGTCGTGCTAGCGAGCGATGCGGCGAGCTCACGATCTGCGCCCATCGTGAGTGTTTCTGGTCCGGCACCAACGCCGACTGAAGTCGTGACGGCGGCGCCAACCACATCGACGAGCACAGCGCTTGTTCCGTCGAGCGCTCAGGTTTCGACATCCAAACCTGTCGGTAGCAGTAAACCGACTCCGAGCGGCACAGGTTCGGGGAATATGTTTAACGGATTCAACTGATGACAACTGCGTCCTTTTTTCGTGTTGGTGTTTGTCTTATCGGAGTGATCGGCGCTTCGGTCGGGAGTGGGTTTGGCAACGTATCCGCGGACGAACCCGATGCTAAAACGCGTGCCCAGACGCTGTTTCTGGAAGGGCGCCAAGCGATCGATGCGAAGGACTGGACAGCGGGATGTCCGAAGGTGCGAAAGAGCTTGGAGCTTTTCGCCGTCGCCAACTCGCACTTTACCGTTGCGTTATGCGACGAGCGCGACGGGCACATCGTCGCGGCACTCGAACATTGGGAACGCGGCATGGCGTTGGTCGATGCAACGGATCCGCGAGTGACAGTCGCGAAGGACCACATCGCCGCGCTCGAACCGCGCGTGCCGCGCATTCGCGTGGTGATTCCGCCGGCGAGTGTTTCGGCGACGGTGTTGCTCGACGACGTGTTACTCGAACCGGCGGCACTTGCCGCGCCGCTACGTGTGGATCCGGGCAAGCATGTGTTCGTGGTGCGCGCGAAGGGTCGTCAGGACAATCGGCGCGAGATCGACATTGCGGAGAAGGAACGGACCGAGTTTGTCGCGAACATCGGTGCAGTTGAGGTATCGGGTCCGAGTAGCACGCCTCCACCACCTCCACCGATGCATCCACGCAAGGTGGCGGGGTTTGTCGTGGGGGGCGTGGGTGTAGTCAGTTTGCT
>JANORL010000364.1:0-4276 GCA_031415295.1 Polyangiaceae bacterium
ATTGTTCGATACGCGCTTCCGGAGGCGCTTTGACAAATGACGCTCGCGCCCTGCGCAAATGCGTCGTGGCCGCTTCTGTTTCATTGCCGCGGAGCGCACATGTCGTATGTGCCAATGCCAGCCAACTACGCGAAGCCGGAGCGTCGCTTATTGGCGGACGATCCCAAAGGCGTACGAGATCTCGACAAACGGGCAGTGGCAAGTCCGTAAAGCGCGAATGATAAGCGCCCATCCAACGAGCTCGCGCGTCCACAGCAACGGGGAGACCAAACGCGGCAAGCACTCGGCCGCCCCAGCTTCCACCGTCGAGTTGCCCGCGACCACGCAAGCGGCGCAACGCGCGTTCGATCGTCGCAACGTCTTCTGTGTAGCCGCGTAATGAGGAAAGTCGATCGGCAACCGCGGCGAGCGATCCATGTTTTTCTACCAGCCACGCGACGTGATCTGCCCAAGAAAAGCCGGGATCCGTAGTGTCTTCTGGGCTTTCGGTGGAATCGTGTCCGGGATCGTGTCCGGGTGAAGTGGCCATTCGCTTCGTATAACAGCAGCAACTTCAACACGGAGCAACGATCATGAACAACAGTCCTCTCTTTTATCTCGTCGTCGACCTCGAAGCAACATGCGACGACAACCACCGCATTGCGCGGGCGCAAACGGAAATCATCGAAATCGGCGCGGTCCTCGCGGACGCAGAAACGCTCGCGCCGCTGGAAGAGTTTTCCACATTCGTACGACCCATCGTGCATCGCAAGATCACTCCATTTTGCACGAAACTCACGAGCATCACGCAAGCGGATGTCGACAAGGCGCCGACATTTCGCGAAGCGAACACATTGTTCGGCAAGTTTCTCGGGGGGCGCGATGCATTGTTTTGCTCGTGGGGCGATTACGATCGCAATCAATTCGAGCGGGATGCGAACCGACACGGCGTCAAACTGCCATTTCGTGCGGGTCACTTGAATCTGAAGAAACGTTTTTCCGATTCACTCGGCGAAACGGAATCGTACGGAATGTCGAACGCTTTGCGACGCGTGGGCTTACGATTGTTAGGAACACACCACCGGGGCATTGACGACGCTCGGAACATTACGCGGTTATTGCCGTGGATCCTCGGACGAGCTGCGCCGAGGTAACCGTTTTAGGGTGCAAACCCCGCAAAACACGTTCCGCCCGACGGCGCTGGAATCCCAGGCGCATCGCACGCGGGGCCTGTGCCAGGATCGATTGTCAAACAAAGCCCAACCATTTCCGCAGGGTTTGCCGTGCTGTAACCAAATACGACGTTTTGGTTCAGCTCACAACGGCCCGTTCCACAATCGTCATTCGTGCAACAATACCGAGCGCATTGGAGCGACGCGACGTCGCATCGGAGCCCCGAAGCACAATAGGGACCCATACCGAAGTTACACGGTTGGCAAAGCTGCGAAGGGGTTCCTCCTGGCGGAACACACGCAAAGATGCCCGGATACACGAGTTCGCATTGCGTGCCATCGTTCATGCATCCGTTGTGCGTGATCGGGTTGCAATAACTCGCCGCGCCGCATTCCGCTGCGCAATTCGTTTTCAAGCACGTTGTGAGGTCCCCGAAAAACGTTCCAGCCGCGCCTATGTTGCATTCGGGTAACGGCGGCATGATCCCAAACATGCAATACGTTCCGCAAGGACTGTTGCCGAGGCAATCGGATACCTCCTGACAACAATTGGCTTGCAAGCATCCATCACACTGGAGCGAATACAGTTGGCCACCGCATTCCGGAGGCGGCGGTTTTGCCACGGGGCAATTGACCAACAGCTCGCAATCGTCTTGCAAATCCGAACACCCTGAGATCCACGACAAGATCAAGCTTGCGCAAAACAATACCAACGCCAGCGCTCGAGAATGCCGGCGCATCAAAATACTCCCGAAGCCGTCAATCCGGCGGAATTCGAACCAAAAATCGGTACGATGCGAAATGCACCTTCGTCACGAGGTTTCGCTGCTGGCCACAACAAATACGCACCCATGCCCATCAATGCTGCTCCGCCAACCGCAAAACTCACGATGGAGCCCGTGCCGAACGTATCCCCTTGTTTCGCCGTCGTCAGCAACGTTGCGCATTCCGTCGCGAATTCAGCAGAGCCCCCAGTACGACAATTTCCCGAACCCGTGATGATTTTCTTGCTCAATGCTAACGCATCCGTGACTTGACCCGCCCGTAACGCGATAAACGTAATTCCGAGGCCTACGCCCACAAGGCCCGCTCCACCCATGATAAAAACGGGCACTTTGTTACGAGGCGGCGGCGCTTCGGATTTCTTCGAATCGAGCGCTGCGACACTCATCACCAGTTTCGATGATGCATCCGCCCAGAATTTTCGCTCGAATGGCATTCTTTGGGGTGCACTCACCGTGACGACGTGATCACCAAGGTCAATCGTTATCGCTTTTCCCCACGACGATTTCGGAATGGCAACGCCATCACGTCGAATCTCGACGCCTGACAGTGAAGCGACCGACGATGAAATGTCGATCGTCAACCGGGCAACTTTCGTTTCAATAGCCGCTGCTCGAGTTCGCGCGACACTTTCGCGTTGGATTTGCTTCTCGGTTTTTGCCGAATCGGCAACGTCCATGTATTGGTCGTAGGCACTCGCAAACCGACCAAGCTTTTCGTAACACTCTGCCAAACGAAATTGTGTGCCCATGGCCGGGTCGAGTGCTTGTGAGCGAGCCAAATGTGCACACGCTTCGCTATACCGCTTCAGCTTCATGAGCTTCAGCGCTTCGTCAAAAGCTGCTTGCGCAGCCTGTTCATTTTCCGTCGCACCAAATGCGGGCCTGGCGAGCAGGCTACACAAGAACAACGCTGCGAGTTGCGGTCGAACGAACCTCATCTGCGCTGTGTTCCGAAAGGATCACCCACAACGATCTTCTTTTTGGTGGTGGCGCTCGGGGCTGGGTCTGTCGCGGGCAAGATTGACACCGACGGTGGTGGGGCAGCGGTTGTCGTGACGACGGTTGGTTGCTTGTCGGTTTTCGTCGTCGATACGGTTGTCGTCGAAGGCGATGGCGTGACAGTCGCGGCGGGTTTCGCATTCCGACCGACGGGCGCGAATTGCAGCACCGCCAGCACGATCACCGCGAGCGTTATGACGGCACTGAGTACGTAGATGGCGCGGTTTGTCGAAGGATTCGACGTCGCTTGCGTTCCGCTCCAAGCTCCCGTGACGGACCCTGTGGGCATCACGCCTTGGGGTAAGAAAGTTTGTCCGGCCATCGTTGGTGGTAGCGGCATCGGCGACGTGCTGAGAGGAGGCGCTCCGGACAACGAGGCCATTTGCGGCGGAGGATAACTGTGCAGTCCGGTGGGTCCGACACTTCCGGGCAGCGGCGTGGTGGCGACGTTTGTTCCGTAAGGGTTTGGCGTGACGCTCGACGTGGGCAAACTCGACATCGTCGCGCTCGTGGCGTAGTGGTTTGGCGCAGAACCGGTGGCCAAACCTTGCGACGTCGAGATCGGCGGCGCTTGCCCGTACGCGTTGGGCGTGGCTCCCAACGCCGCGGGCATAGATCCCATCGTGCCCGGTGTCGAAGTAAATGGCGGTCGAACGGAACCAGGACTGCTTGCCGAAGGCGCCGACATGCCCGGCGTCGAAACGAACGGATTGGGCACATACCCAGGAAAACTCGTGGGCGCGGCAGGCAATGCTCCACCGCTCTTGCGCACGAACGATGCGGCAACGCGCGCGATACGTTCCAGCGTAAACGCCGCGGCGGGCGGCGCGAATGGCGTGAGGGCCGCGGCCAATTCACCGATGCTCGCATAACGCTCCGCAGCGTTGAGGCGCAAGCACCGAAGCACCACAGAATCGAACCCCAGTGGCAAATGGGGCGAGAGCGTTGAAGGGGGCGCGGGTGGTCCGGACAATACCATCGCTACAATTTCCGTGACACTACGGCCGCGAAACGGAAGACGACCCGTCGTGAGTTGATACAAAATAACGCCGAGAGACCACACGTCGGCTCGTGCATCGACGTCGCGACTCGAGTGCATCTGTTCGGGCGACATGAAGTGTGGCGAGCCAAGAACCGCGTGCGTTTTCGTCACATCGATGTCGTTCGCATCGGCGCCGGTGATCTTCGAGATCCCGAAATCGAGCACCTTCACACATGGAACGCCATCCGGTGTAACCGTGAGAAAAAGGTTTGCCGGTTTCGGGATCTCGAAGATCACCGGCGCCGATGCGAACGACATCGATGTGACGAAAACGCACGCGGTTCTTGGCTCGCCACACT
>JANORL010000365.1:0-4306 GCA_031415295.1 Polyangiaceae bacterium
CGACCGCGATGCGGTCGATCCAAACGGCAAGAATGCATGGGGCTAGAATGATGTCAGTGCTGACTCGCGCCGCCTGCATCCTTGGACTTGGCTAATTCCGCATCGAGTGCTACACGCGTTTTTTGGAAATCGCGATCGAGCTGATCCAACAAGGCAGCCGCGCCGGTCATCGATTTCGTCCGCGCCAATGCCTCCACGTCTGCCGCAGTTTTTGCCAATAAAACTGCACCAACTGCGCCGCTGGCCCCCTTTAACGTGTGACCCTGGATTTTGAGCGTATCGAATCCATTCTTCCTTAATGCGTGCCGCATCACCTCGATTCGCCCCGGAACTTCCAGCATGAATTCAAAAATGATTTCTTCGAGACCGCCAAGATCACGCAGCGTATCAATGGCCTGTATATCGAGCACTTGATTGGTGTCGAGGGCGTTCGTCGCCGCGGAACCTGGCGATTGTGGGCGAATGCGCGACAATGCCCTCGCCAGCTCTTCGACACGAATGGGTTTTCCCACGAAATCGTCCATCCCGGCAGCTAGGCATTCGTCCCGATCTTGCGTCGACACATTCGCGGTCATGGCAATGATTCGCGGCTGCTTACCTTGGGCCATCATAGCACGAATCTTACGCGTCGCCGTAATGCCATCCATTTCTGGCATTTGCACATCCATGAGCACAACGTCGTAGGCGCCAAGTTCCAGCGCGGCCAACACTTCGACGCCATTTCCTGCAACCTCTGCACGATATCCAAAACGGGAAAGCATCGCGAGCGCCACTCGTTGGTTGATCACATTGTCTTCGGCCAACAAGATACGTAAAGGCACTTCGTCGGCAAGCAACCGCGAAATGGTAAGCTTCTGTTTGGAGGTTCTTGATTGCGCCCCTTCTTTGGCGAACACCATCACGAGCGTATCAATGAGACGTGATTGCCGAACGGGCTTCATGAGTATCGCGGCAATACCGAGGTCCGCGCGAACCATGGCGTCATCGTACATCACCGACGAGCTGTAGAGAACGATAGGTAATTGTTTCGGCGTAAACTTATTGCGCAACGCACGCGCGACAGCAAGACCATCCATTTCCGGCATCTGCGCATCGAGCAATACGGCATCGAATACGTCTCCACGATTCACTGCGGCCAACGCCTCAGCCCCCGATTCGGCCATCGTCAGCACAATTCCCCACGGCTCCGTTTGCAATTCGACGATACGCCGATTCGTCGTGTTGTCGTCTACGACGAGCAGCCGTTTGTCCCGAAGCACGCCCACTTGCACGCCAATTTGCGAATCGTCCGACGCACGTCCGCGCTCGGCTACGATGTTGAAATGAAAAGTGGATCCTTTTCCGACTTCGCTCTCGACCCAAATGTTCCCGCCCATGAGCGTACAAAGCTGTTTACAAATGGCGAGTCCCAAACCGGTTCCACCATATTCACGAGTGGTCGAAGCGTCTACTTGACTGAATGATAGAAACAACCGATCCATGCGATTCGCTGGAATGCCAATACCGGTATCCGCAATTTTGAAATGTAATTCGACGCGATCATCATCGATATCACGCGAAGAAGCAACGACGCGCACTTCTCCTGTGGCGGTGAATTTTACCGCATTGGTGAGCAAATTCACGAGCACTTGGCGCAGTCGCGTCACGTCACCAACGACCACCGGTGTCGTCCCACGCTCGAAAACACAACCAATTTCGAGGTGCTTCTTGGCTGCCGCGTCGGCCACGAGTTCGAGAGCTTCTTCGATACACGCCTGAACTTCGAGAATTCCCTGCTCGAGTTGCAGTTTACCTGATTCAATGCGGGAATAATCGAGAATATCACTAATCAGTGACAAAAGCGATTCGCTGCTCGTTCGAGTCGTCTCGGCAAATTCGCGCTGCTGCGCACTGAGCGGCGTATCGAGAAGCAGACCCGTCATTCCTATCACCGCATTGAGCGGCGTACGAATCTCGTGACTCATCGTCGCCAAGAATTGACTCTTGGCGCGACTCGAAGCCTCTGCAAGTTCCATGGCTCGCCGCAAGTCCGCGGTGCGCTCTTGGACACGCGCTTCGAGTTCCGTATTGCGAGAAAGCAACAATCGCCGACGCTGATACACGAGATACGAAAGGCCCAAGAAAAGAATAGCAAGGCTCCCGTTCACGCTCTGACGTCGCAAATCAGAAATCTTTTTTGCATGGTCCGACATTCGCATAATCGACTTGAATAACGACTCCTCACGCTCCAGTATCGCCCGAAACAGCGCGTCGAAATCCTGATCCTCAGCTCCCCCGATATGCCCCGCCCCCGTTCGATCCTTCGACCGAATGCGCGCGCTCTCGAGCAACAGCCGCAAATCCTCTCGCAAAGCCTGGAAGTCTTGACGTAAAGCTCCTTGAGGCAAGCGCATCTGTGCGTCGCTGCCCCCATCATCGAGCAAGATCGTCAATGCATCGATGCCCGATTGGAGCTGGCCAAAAACATCTTTCTCGAGCTGAATGCTGTTATCCCCACCCACCCATTCCTCGAACCAAAGATGCGCAAGAAGGACTTTTTCTTTCGTCGTCGCAAGTGCCGTAAGTCGAGCTTCGCTTTGAGCCGTTTCGCGTGCAGTTGCGCGTTGGGACCAATCAAGTCCCGCCAGACACAAAGTTCCTACCAACAAGACAGCAAATGTCGCCCGGTCCAGTGACTTCAGGAATGTTCGCACAACGATGGAAACCTTGTGCCACATTCAACCCCCGAACGTCAAGACCCGTAATTCGTAATCGAACAGGCATGTGCCGTTCCAAACCAGTCGAACCAGACAGGCACACTCACGAACCGCGAGCGGCGGCAGAATCGAAGTCCGCGGGCAGTGAATCGCTTCTCACTTCCTCAGACTCCTGGGGTTCTTGCGTCACATCCGCCATCAAGGGATCGACGTCTTGCTCAGGCACCAGATACATCACGGCAAGCGGAGGAAGCGTCAAAACCACGGATTGCGCAAATCCGTGCGAAGGAATGCTTTCACATTCGACGGAGCCCATATTTCCCACGCCGGCACCACCATAAACAACGGCGTCGGTATTGAGCACTTCCACGTAACGACAATGCCGCGGTACGCCCAAGCGATGTTGATATCGTACAATTGGCGTAAAGTTACCCACGCAAACGACAAACGTTCCGCGCGAGATTCGTTTCGGACACGGCGCGTCTGCCCCATCCTGCGACTTCGGAAATCGTACGAACGAAGCAATGCTGAACAACGCATCATCTGCTTCAATCCATGTAAAACCTGCAGGTTGCGAATCTTGTTCCCAAAGTGCGGCGTATTTTAGATAGATTGCATTCAGATCATGCAGCAGCAAACCTAATCCAGCGTGATCGTGCTCGGCGAGCAATGTCCAATCAAGCTCAGCATCGTGGTTCCATTCTTGCCATTGCCCGATTTCGCCGCCCATGAACAACAACTTTTTGCCCGGATGAGCCCACATGAATCCATAAAGCGCGCGCAGATTTGCATGTTGCTTCCAGCGATCGCCAGGCATTTTCGAAAGAAGCGATTTTTTCAAATGGACCACTTCGTCATGCGAAAGCGGCAATAAAAATCGTTCCGAATAAGCGTACATCATTCCAAACGTGATATTTTTGTGGTGTTTGGATCGAAAAAGCGGATCAAGCTTGAAATAATCCAATGTATCGTGCATCCACCCCATGTTCCATTTGAGATCGAATCCAAGCCCTCCTTTTTCCGTTGCTTTGGTTACTCCTGGCCACGTCGTCGATTCTTCCGCACAAATCAATACGCCCGGAAACATATCGTGCACGGCATCCGTGAGTTCACGCAAAAATGCAACCGCATCAAGGTTCTCGCGACCTCCTTTTTCATTCGGTTTCCATTCGCTCGGATCTTTGGCGGCATAATCCAAATACAACATCGACGCGACGGCATCCACGCGTAATCCATCGGCATGAAACGATTCAATCCAATGAAGGGCACTCGCAATCAGAAAATGGCGAATTTCTGGCTTTCCATAATCAAACACGAATGTGTTCCACTCGCGATGTTCCCCCATCCGCGGATCCGCGTATTCATAAAGCGGCGTGCCGTCGAATCGACCGAGAGCAAACGCGTCTTTCGGAAAATGCGCCGGCGGCCAATCCAAGATCACTCCGATTCCACGCGCATGGAAACCTTCGATCAATGCCCGCAAATCGTCGGGCGAGCCAAACCTCGATGTGGGCGCAAAATACCCCGTCACTTGATACCCCCACGATCCATCGAACGGATGTTCCATCACCGGAAGCAGCTCGACATGCGTAAAACCCAGCGCCGCCACG
>JANORL010000366.1:0-2315 GCA_031415295.1 Polyangiaceae bacterium
ACCAAGCCCGCATTTGGCGAGGATACCTCGAAGACCACGAAAACAAAGGCACGACGCTCCTGCCCGTGATTCTTCCCGTCGTGCTTCACCATAGTGAAAACGGGTGGACATGCCCGAAGCGATTTCGCGAATACTTCGATGTTCCCCCCGAGATCCTCCACGTGATATCGCCGTATATGGTCGATTTCGGCATTCTGCTCGACGATATCAGCAAAATTGATAGTGTTGCGCTCATCGCTCGACCCATGACGCCCGAGGGACGGCTGGTCCTGTTTGCGCTGCGCTTCGGACGAACGCCCGTCGAGTTTATGGAGCAATTGCCGAACATGATCCCGGCGCTGTTGACATTGCGAAATCAGCCGCATGGGGGACTTGTCATTGCGGCGGTCATCGTGTATCTAAAAACCGTTGGCAAGGTGCGGGAAGAGGATGTGCGTGTGGCGTTGCAACAAGCTGTAGGAGAGTCGATCGCAGACGAGATCCTGTTTGGCGCTGAAAGGCGCATCGAAAAAGCTTGGCACGATGGCCAACTCGATGGCCAACGCAAAGGCGAACTCGATGGCCAACGCAAGGGCGAACTCAAGGGTCAACACAAACTCCTGAAGCGACTGCTCGGTCAACGGTTCGGCACGTTGTCGCCGGAAGCCATCGCTCGCATCGAAGGTGCCGCGTCGGATGACCTCGAAGCGATTGGCCTGCGTGTGTTCACCGCTGCAACGCTCGAAGAAGTGCTTGGCACACCACCGAACGAGCCGAGCTGACGGGAGCACGCACACGCTGCTTGCCTCCTTGACGAGGTGGAATCCTGAGCACCACCAATTGCGACCCCTGCCCAGTTCCACCAGCGCCAATCGCGACCCCTGCCATGGTTCGGCATAGCTTCTGGCCCCTGCTGGCAGAACTCGCCAATGCCATCCAACCCATTGTCTCTGTAGGCGCACGTGAAACGTTTGTCCGATACGGATATCGAGCGTTTGCGACCCGTGCTTGACTCCATTGTTGCGCGGCTGTCGCCGGACGAAATTTGGCTCTTCGGTAGTCGTGCGGAGGGTCGAGCGCGACCGAAGAGCGACTATGATTTGCTCGCCGTTCTTCCTGACGACGCATCCGAAGCGGATATCGACTTGGTTGGTGCTTGGTCGATTGTACGTGGTTTCGGCATTCCCGTGGATCTGGTGCCATGCACACGATCTGAATTCGACGAAGAAAAGCACGAAATCGATACGTTGGCACGAGCGGCCTATCTGGGTGGGATTCGATTGTATGAGCGTACCTCGTAGGATTGCCGCGTTTCTCGAATTGGCCGAGCAGGATGTCGACGCAGCGCGAACGTTGGCCGCGACAAACAACCGGTATGCTGCATATCACTGTCAACAAGCGATTGAGAAGCTCGTGAAGGCGATACTGCTGCACCGTGGAATTACGTCAGGTACGGAACATCGGCTGGATGTATTGGTCGACGAATTATCCGAAACCGGCTCCATCATGATGACGACGCTTCCCGGCGCCGCATTTTCCAAGCCTGGATCCACGGGGTTGCCCATGTTCGGTGTTCACGCGGAGATCGTCAAAAAAGACGGCACGAAAGTGCCCGCGAACGAAGGAGGTCCGCTCGTCTGGTGGGCAGGTAGCGCTCAAAAATAAAATTTGGCCCAGTACTCGGCTCGCGCTGCCGAATGCCTGTCAGTTCATGCTACGTCATAGTACATGACCCACGTGGCCGAAGAGCTGTTCGATGACGCGATGAAGTTGTCCGACCGCGAGCGACGCGTACTTGCGCTTTGGCTTCTCGACACTGTAGGCGACGAACCACTGGAAGAAGTCGAGGAGGCATGGGCAAAGGAGGCGACACGCCGCCTCAATGATCTGCGCGCAGGCCGAGTCGTGCCTGTCGCGTGGGAGGACGCTCGCATTCGCATTTTCGCTCGAGAGTAAAGTTTGTCGTCCTTTCGTGTCGTCCTTTTACCCGAAGCCGAATTGGATGCTCGGGAAGCATTTGTCTGGTATCGCAACCGAAACTCGGATGCTGCTGACAGGTTCGAAGACGAGTTCATGAAGGCGCTCGAGCGCATTGCCGAGTTACCGTGGGAAGCGCCGGAAATTGCCGCTGGCGTGAGGCATTTGTCGTTCCATCGGTTGCCATACGGAATCATTTACGCAATAGAGGAAGGCCGAGTCGTTGTTCTTGCAGTCATGCACCAGCGACGACGGCCTGGTTATTGGCAGCGGCGGAAGAAGTAATTCGCTCCAATTCATCCATCGGCAGTACCCTCGCACACCGCACAAACGCTGCATCAACCATGGTCGATGCCTTC
>JANORL010000367.1:0-6749 GCA_031415295.1 Polyangiaceae bacterium
GAGGAACGTGACCTCGGGCGCTTCGATCTTCACTTCTTTGGGCCGCGTGGAGACCCACACGACGAGAAGGATCACTGCCGCATGAACTACCGCGGACAGGACTGCGCCTGTGCCGAGGCGACCTTTGGGAATGTTGTCTCGTCCTAGAACCGAATCGAACATGAGCCTCTAGCCCTGATAGACGAAAACTGTTGCAAGTGCGAGACCCGAAAGTGGTATCGACATTTCTAGGGAGACGTGGGACTGGACGAATCATCTCGCTAGACATCCGAAGCGGGGTTGTTCCCAGTTTTCCGAGGGTGCGTCGGGGCGAGTCCGAGTAAAACGAAAAAAGAACGCCGGGGCGTAACAGAACTGTTGTTCATCGCTACGGACCGTGCGTATAGTCGGCCGCCTTTATCACCACCTTGGCCCCACGTATCTGGAGGGATGGAGGGCTCGTGATTTTCAGAGACAGACTAGGCCTGTTGGCCGCGGTAGTACCATCCGTCGTTTTGATGGCATCCAGCTCGGCATATGCCGCAGATGGTGTGATCAGCGGCCAGGTGCGAAACGCGTCAACTCAAGCACCAATTCCGGACGTCGTCATAACGGTGACGTCCCCCGCGCTTCAAGGTGAGCAGATCGTTGTGACCGACGCTGGAGGTAACTTCCGCGTCCCACAGATCCCACCTGGCAGCGGGTATTCCGTCAGCGCAGATGGGGGCACGCAGTACAAGCCCTCAGCTCGCGGTGGCATCACGTTGAACAGTGGTTCAACGGTTCGTGTCAACATCCTACTGCTGCCGGAAAGCGGCGGCACTATCGAACAAGTTGTCGAAGCTCGAGCCCCCGTCGTCGACGTTGGTTCGTCCCGCATCGCAACAACAATCGATCAAGAGATGACTCGCAGGCTCGCGGTCAATGCTCCATCCGGCAAAGGTGGTGCATCGCGTTCTTTCGAGAGCCTTGCGCAGATCGCGCCAGGCGCAAACTCGGATCAATACGGCACGTCCGTCAACGGTACGACTTCACCGGAAAACGCCTTCATCATCGACGGCGTCTCCGCGAACGATCCGGCATTCGGCGTCAACGCCGTTCCGCTGTCATCAGAGTTCGTCAAGGAAGTCAACATCATTACGGCAGGGTATCTGCCGGAATATGGTCGTTCGATCGGCGGCGTCATGGACGTCGTCACCCAATCGGGTTCGAACGAGTTCCACGGATCAGTGTTCGGCTCGATTACGCCGGGTGCTTTCGAGGGAACACGCTCGCAGATCGCACGTCAAGGTTCCGTCATCCAGACGAACCCATCACTCGGCGCGATTCGCGACTTCGGCTTCTCCATCGGTGGTCCGATCCTAAAGGACAAACTCTGGTTCTTCGCCGGTTTCCAGGTTGCTTTGCAACGCATGAACCTGGACCGTTCGTTGAACAAGCTTGAGTTCAACACCGATCCGATGACCGGCGCACCCACGGATCCGATCCTCGATCCGAAGACCGGTTTCCAGAAGACGACGCCTTTGCCGGGCATGCAGCAGAGGTACTACGCCGATCAACAGACGACGCAGTACATCGGCAAGTTGACGTGGAACATCAATCAGGATCATAAATTGAGCCTGTCGGTGTTCGGTGCTCCTTCGACGTCTGGCGGCAACGGCAGCTACGACATCGATGCACAAGATGGTGGCGTTCCGGCCAACCTGACCGGTCAGTACAGGTCCCTCGCCGCCACGTCTTCCGCCTTCAACAACAGCGTTGTCGTGAAGAGCTCGTCGGCGTTCATGAACAAGAAGTTCCTCGTCGATGCGACCTTGGGCTGGGTGTACAGCACCCTCGAACAGGGCGCAGCAGATGGTTCGAATGTCGATGACATTGGCAACCCCGCTACGCTTGCTGGCGAATCAGGTGTGTCTTGGCGTCGAAACCACACGGCGGGTGCGACGCCGAGGGGTCGACGACCCATCACGGACTTCGAGCAGTTGACGCCGGATGCACAGGCAGCATGCGGACTGAATACCCCGAAGGATCCAATGAATCAGGATCCGTCGAAGGGTAATAACTACGCCAACGTTTACTGTCCGACCGTCACGTATCGCACTGGTGGTGCCGGCCAGGTGAACATCGGCTCGAACAATCGCTACCAAGGTCGGGTCATCACCACGGCAATCGTAAAGGCGCTTGGCGAGCACACGATCAAGGCTGGTATCGATTTCGAGCTTCTGTCGTACACCAATCGCAAGGGGTACGGCGGCGGCGTTCTCTATCGCGAAAACGTAAACGGGACGTCGCTTTCGGACTTCCGTCATTACGGCTTCCTCGATAGTCCGGACAGTGCAGTCGACATCCAGGTATTCGAAGCGACGTCGACGTCCACGACGATCGGTGGGTTTGTCCAGGATAGCTGGAACATTCTCGACCGCGTCACCGTGAACCTTGGCGTTCGTTACGATGCACAGGTCGTCACGGGCACCGACGGCAACGTTGGTTTGTCTTTGCCGAACCAGTGGTCGCCGCGTATTGGCGCGATCTGGGATCCGACCCGCGAAGGTCGGGCGAAGATCACGGCGAACTTCGCACGATTCTACCAGGCAGTGACCCTTAACCTGGTGGATCGTTCGTTCCCTGGCGAACTCGGCACGATCGCGACACGCTCGCAAGGTGTGTGTAATCCGCTCGATCTCACGCCGGGTTGCCGCGATCCGGGCGGCTACGTCACTCGCGGTGGCGCCGTCGATGGCTCACAGTTGTACACGCTCACCGGCGGGGACCGCGTTCCGGTTGATCCGGACATCAAGCCGCAGTCCTCGGATCAATTCGTCATCGGTGGCGAATACGAAATCGTCGCCGACGCACGTCTCGGTGCTGCTTACACCAAGCAGTGGTTGAACTACGCCGTTGAAGACATGAGCCGTGATGAAGCGACCACGTACTTCATTGGCAACCCCGGCTTCGGCATCGCGAAGGACTTCCCTGCGGCTACCCGCGACTATGACTCGTTCATGGCGTACTTCTCGAAGACGTACTCCAAGCAGTGGTTGGCCCAGGTCAGCTACACGCTGTCGTGGAACCGCGGTAACATCGCTGGTTTGTTCCGGCCGGAAACCGGTCAGCTCGACCCGAACATCAACTCGGACTTCGACCTGATCTCGCTTCTTGCCAACCGAACCGGTGACCTACCTGGTGACCGTCGTCACGTGATCAAAGTGTTCGGCGCGAAAGAGTTTACGCTCCCGCACAACATCACGTTGAACCTTGGTCTGAGCTACAACGGTCGAAGCGGCGCGCCTCTCAACGTGCTCGGTTCGCACCCAATCTACGGTGGCGGTGAAGTGTTCATCTTGCCGCGAGGTATCTTTGGTCGCACTCCTTGGGTGCATGCCATCGATACGAACATCACCGTCGGTTACCAGTTCAGCAAGGCCAACGCGGTCACGCTCGGCGTCGACATCTTCAACCTGTTCAATTTCCAGCAAACAACAGGTTTGGATCAGACCTACACGACGGCGGACGTCCTCCCGGTGTCAGATGGCGCCGCAGGGAATATCCCCAACAAGACGGGCGTCATCACCGCACCGAACGATGCCAAAGTGTTGAAATACACCGACGGTTCAACGTTCGACGCAAAGGATGTCAACCCGAACTGGCAAAACCCGACGTCTTTCCAGACACCGCGTCAGATTCGTATCAACGCGCGGGTGACCTTTTAAAGGCTGATGGGAAACGAAAGGAAGAACATCATGAAACGACGCATTCATGACGCTCTGCTAGGCATCGTCGGCCTCGCCGGCGTCGCCTTCTTCGCACTGTCGGGCGTTTCTTGCGAAAAGCCCACCATGCAGTGCGCAGTCGGACACGGTCCGTTCATCGCTCAGTATGCGGTTACGTCTGGGGATGCTGCTTGCTACCCAGGTGGAACCGCCGAGGAAATCGGGTTCTCGACGTATCTCCAATCGAAGCCGAAGACGGAAACCGTCGTGACGTACCACGTCGATGACGACAAAGATCCGGCAACGCCGTCTACGGACGACGACAAGGATCCGTCAAAGCCCGACGTTGCTAAGACGTACACCAGTGTCACCTCTGCCGGTGCCGACTACAACGCCCGCAAGGTCGCCCTCCAATCGGCAACGTTTGGTGGACTCTTGCAGGAACGTGCCGGCGCTGGTCTGAAAGCCGAAAGCGCCGCATATGCGTTCGGCACGTACACGAGCGAGCCCGACAGCGGTAAGTTGTGTTACGCGTTCGGCAACGGGGAGACGACGGACAACGTCGCCGACCTCGATGTCGAAGCGTTCGACACAGGTGAACTCGACGACATGATGATGCCCATCATCTTGCCGGCATTTCACTACCGACAGGAGTGGAAGAACGTTCGTCTCTACGTAACCGAAGGCGTTCCCGGAACGCAAGCGGTCGGCGAGATGACGTTCGACAACCTCACACCTGGCGCAGAATGCTCAGTGTCGTTCAAGTTCGTCGGTCTGTACCCGGCAGTGCACTGCACCGCCGATATCCTCATCGACGAGATGTGCGATGACGACGAGGACCCCGCCACGCCAGACGTAATGTGCGAAGGCGTTGTCGTCGAAAGCGTGCCAGACGACGAGTTGTGCCTCTCCAAGGCGGAAGAAGGCTGGAAGAAGCCAGCCGCAGGCACCAAGTACAAAGCCGCACGCGTCTTCGGTTCGGGTATCAACCCGGACTTCAAGACCAAGTGCGACGTCGACCTCGGCTACTGCGTGCTCACTGAAACGCCCCTCACGGGCGCTCCCTGAGACTCCCCTCCCCCTAGCTCCCTATCCAGCTCCCGCCTCGAAACAACTCGTGGCGGGAGTTTCCCATTTTGTCCCAAACAAACCGTACCTACGGCGCCTTCGGAGTCGCGGCGGGTTCGCCAAGCGCAGCCGCTAATCGCTTCTTCGCGTCGTCGAGTTGCGCGGCATTGAGCTGCCCTTTCGGAAGCGCTTCGTACCCCGCGACTTCCTCACGTAGCGTCGTTATCTGACCGGGTTTGTCCCCGAGCCGAGCCTGCATGTCGCCCCGCACGCGCAGATAACTGAGACGCCGTGGACCGTACGACAGCGCAACCGCTCGACCATTCGCAGCAAGCGCCGCATCGAGCTTCCCCATGCGCAAAAGCACGTTCGCGAGCCGTGCCGGTGGGTCGTACGACTTGGGCATTTCACGCTCGCGTGCTTCGAGCATGCGCATCGCTTCTTCTGCTCGCCCAAGCGTCAAATACGAGATCGCGCGGCCGTAGTCGTACGTGGCGGCGATCTCGGGTGTCTTCGCTTCTTTCGCGGCTTTCTCCATCATCACGAGACGTTTTTCATGCGCTGCGCGCGCGCCTTCCAAATCGCCTGCTTCGCTCTTCGCCGATGCCAACATCGCCAGCACATCCGCGCGATCGTCCACGGTCGATTCGGGTGGAGGTGATGCGATAAGTGCTTCGATTCGGGCCATCGCTTTCTTCTTCGCTGCCTCTTGCGTGACGCTTTTCGCGAGCTTGCCTGCGCACGAGAGCATCACGGACGCAAAGTCCGCGGGTGCTGCAGCACCGGTGATTTCGTCGATGTGCGCTGTACCAACACGCGCGCATCCATCGGGATCGCCACTTGACGCAAGAGCCGTCAATTTCCCCGCGAGAGCTTCACTTCGACGCGGCCACTTCGCGTCTGTTTTCGCGAGCAGTTCGTCATAAAGCGCCAAGGCTTTTTTCGCATCGCCAGATGCACGCGCGTTGCTTGCGCGCGCCAGCAGAAGAAGCGGATCACCAGGCTTCGCGGAAGCGTCCAAAGCATGCAACGCGTCCTCGATGAACGTCTTCATTTCACGCGCAGATCCAGCCCCAGGGAAGTACGCGACGACATCGCCGTTGTTCGGATCGATGACGAAAAACGTGGGCCAAAAACTCATCTTGTAACGCTCGAGAAAAGCACCACTCGACGGCCTATCGGTGTCGACGGAAGCGAAGATCACCCGCTCGGCAAGGGGCTTCAGGGACGGGTCCACGAGCACGTAGTTCTTCATGCTCAAACACGTGTGGCACCACGGTGCCCACGCATCGACGAAGAGCGCCTTTTTCTCTGCTTTCGCACGAGCCATCGCGCCTTCGAGATCGTCCTCGACAAACTCGACGGCCATGGCTGATCCCGCCGCATGTGACGACGCGGTTGTCGTCGATGATGACGGCGTCGAACCATTCGACGAGGCAGCTACCGACGACGACGCATCTGTCGTGGGATGCGCAGGTGGTTGTTCGAGGGGCGTACACGCCCCGATGACGAAGAGAGCACAAAGAGCCAACGATCGACGCATGCGCGCAGTGTAACGCGATGTAGCGGCGTCTGCCTCCACGAGGAACGAACGCTCGTGCTGCATGTGACGAATGCACGACGATGGCGTGACGACGAGTCGACAAAGCTACGCTGAGAATCGCAGCGTCCATTCGTGGAACAGAATTTCCCATCAGTGCAACACAAGGAGGACCGCGATGCGTACGAGTTTGGTGGTCACGTTAGGGTTTGTTTTGACAATTTCTGGATGCGCGAGCGAAGTCGAGAACGGGCCCGACACGTACAGCGGTGGCAACGGATCGAAGCCTGTTGATCTCGGACCGCTCGAAGCACCGAAACTGGAATCGGTCATTCCGATGGCGAAAGTTTTGCGAGTGCGTTGGAGCGTGACTTCCACGTGCGACTCGATCGACGGCGAGCGACGAACAGACGCAGTGACGTTCGTTCCTGCATTCACGGCACTAGGCACCG
>JANORL010000368.1:0-10226 GCA_031415295.1 Polyangiaceae bacterium
AAGAAAAACTTGATCGCGGCCTTGATACGGTCGACCCCACCCCAGACGCCGATCATCAAGAACATCGGCACGAGCATCAGTTCCCAGAAGACGTAGAAAAGGAACAGGTCGAGCGAGAGAAACGCGCCGATCATCGCGCCCTGCAAGAGCAGGATTGCGAAGCAGAGTTCCTTGATCCGCGTCTTGATGGAACCGAACGACGAGTACGCCGCGATTGGCGTGACGAACGTCGTGAGCAAGATGAGCCACAAGCTGATGCCATCGACAGCGACGTGGTACCTAATGCCGAACGCTGGGATCCAGTCCTTGATGTACTGGAAATGCCAACCGGCGGTCATCGGTACCGAGAGCAACCAGAGCGACGCGACAAACCCGATGCCGAGGACGAGGTAGGTAAAACCTCGAAGCAGCGACAACATTTGTCGCGGCATGAAGAGCACCGCGACCGCTCCGACGAGCGGCAAACCGATGAGCAAATTCAGCAGGTGCGGCCATTCGGCGGGTGCCACTTCCGACACTTGGACGGGAGCGTTGCTGGGCCAGAGCCATATGACGAACATCGTCGTCAACGCTGCGAGCAGTGCGAAGCCCGTGCGTTGTTTGGTGGAAACACCGCGCGGCAACGAGGCGCCGACGATGCCAGCCAAGATCGCTGGCCACTGCTGAAACACCAGGTCGAGCGGGTTCATTGGTGGCCTTTCGGGTTGATGAGTTCGTGGATCTTGTCCTGCGGAATGACGCTGCCGGGAGCCGGTGCACCGGGTGAATTGATCCCTTGTACGCCGAGTCCGCGTCCAGGACGCGCCAGGGCAAACGACTGCGTCGATTCCTGTGCGAACGCGTTACGAACGTGAAGCCTCACGTCCTTTTTCTCACCAGGATTCAAGTTGAACCGAACCTCGCGCGTGGAGCCGAAATCCTTCTGGTCAGCTGGTCCGATGCCTTCCCAGCGGTATGTGTATCCAAAGCCGTTGGATGCAGAGATCACGACATCGCCCGATGCGCGGATCTTGGAATCGTCGACTCGTCCTTCTGCGTGAGGCGTCACGAGAAACCAGCCGATACCCACGAGACCAAGCGCCATCGCCGCCGCGTAGACTTGCACGCGACCGGTTTGGAACATCCTCAGCACTGTGCCGGTCGCACCAACGACCGCTGCAGTGAGCTTGGCGATGATGCCGTCGACGATCCACTTGTCGGCGATCGTGAAGATGTCTGCGAGCGCGTCGACCATGCCGATGATCGTCGCGTCGTAGAGTTCGTCGATGCGCCACTTGTCGTAGATGAGTTTGTAAAGGCCAGGCACGGCCTTCTTGAACTGTTCTTCCGGACGACCACGTTGGTTCAAGTACACGACCATCGCCGCGCCTGTACCAGCAAGGAACGCCGCAACGCCTGGGCCCATCATGGGCCACATGAGTTTCTCGACGCCTTCGTACCGTGCGGTGACGACGCCGTGCGCCTTCGCGAACACCGGTTCGAGCAGATGACCGAGCGGTTCGACGTGAATCGGTTCGGCCATGAGGAAACCGGCGAACACTGCGAACGCTGCGAGCACGACGAGCGGGATTGTCATGGCAAACGGCGACTCGTGCGGCTTGGGACCTTCGAGTGCTTTGCTATCGTCGTGATGATCGTGTCCATGTCCATGATCGTCATGGCCATGTGCCGCCTTGTAACCGGCAACGATCTTCCATCCGCGGAACTCGCCGTGGAACGTCAGGAAGTACGCGCGGAACATGTAGAACGCGGTCATCGTCGCGGAGATGATGCCGATCCAATAGATCGCCGCTCCGAGCCACGAGGGCCACGTCCACAGTGGTTCCATGCGCCCGAGTTCTGGCGCGACGATCTTCGTGGAGAACGCGCGCCACAAGATTTCGTCTTTCGACCAGAAGCCCGCGAGTGGCGGAGCACCAGCGATCGCGAAACACGAGGCCAGGAACGTCCAACGCGTGAGCGGCATGTATTTACGCAAGCCGCCCATGTTCCGCATGTCTTGCGACTTTTCGGTGTCGTGGATGCGTGCGTGCATCGCGTGGATCACCGAGCCAGCGCCGAGGAACAAGCAGGCTTTGAAAAACGCGTGGGTGAAGACGTGGAAGAAGCCCGCGGCAAACGCTCCAACACCGACACCTATGAACATGAACCCGAGCTGACTGACCGTGGAGTAGGCCAGGACCTTCTTGAGGTCATTTTGGAAGAGGCCGATTGAAGCGGCGAACAAAGCCGTTGCTGCACCAATGACTGCCACCGTCGCCATCGCTGCGGGTGACATCAAGAAGACAGCCGACGTGCGAGCAACCAAGTAGACGCCTGCGGTAACCATCGTCGCGGCGTGGATGAGTGCGGAGACGGGTGTGGGGCCGGCCATCGCATCCGGGAGCCAGACGTAAAGCGGAATCTGCGCGCTCTTGCCGGCGGCACCGAGGAACATCGCCCAACCGACGAGCGTCGACGCGTACACCTGCACGGGTTTTTCCGGGAGGAACGCGTGCACAATCGCTTTGTAGGCGGCGTTTGCCCCGGGGTTTTGCGCATCCCACTGCGCTTCGATCGGCAGGTTGCCAAACGGCCAAACCGTGATCGGATCGAGTAGGTTTCGTGCGTTTGCCGCGATCGTCTCGAAGCGCAACGAGCCCGTGTAGTAGAGCAACATTGCCATTGCGACGAGCAGACCGAAGTCACCGATGCGGTTCGCGATGAAGGCTTTCTTGCCTGCCGACGCGTTCTTTTCGTCGTCGAACCAGAAGCCGATGAGCAAGTAGCTGCACAAGCCCACGCCTTCCCAACCGACGAAAAGCACCGCCATGTTGTCCGCCATGATCAGCGTCAACATCGCGAAACAGAACAGGTTCAGGTACGAGAAGAACCGGTAATAACCGGGGTCCTTCTTCATGTACTCGCTCGAGTACAAGTGAATCAGAAAGCCGACGCCGGTGACGACCATCATCATCGTCGCGCTCATACCGTCGACGCTGAATGCAACGTCGATCGGAATCGACTGCTGCATGCGGCCGGTGAGCGAGAACCAACGCCACGCAGTCCATGACAAACGCCCAACACCTTCTCCGTGTGGGAGGAGCATGAACGTCATGAGACTGGCGATGAACGCACCGCCTAAGGCGGACAGCGCCATCAAACGCACGCCATCTTTGCCGAGTCGTTTGCCGAAAACGCCGTTGACGAATGCGCCAAGCAGCGGAAGGGCGAGAACGACAGCAAGAAGCGTGAAGTTCGTGGCGGGAAACTGTGCTTTGAGCGCTTCCACGCTAGTTCCTCAACAGGTCAGCATCGTCCGAACGCACCGTGCTCCGGAGCCGGAAAAATGCGAGGACGATGGCCAAACCGACAGCAGCTTCCGCTGCCGCGATCGCAATGATGAAGAAGGTGAAGATCTGCCCCGTGTGATTGCCCGCGTGCAGACGATTAAACGCAACGAGCGTCAGGTTCACCGCGTTGAGCATCACTTCGATGCTCATGAGCATGACGAGCAAGTTGCGACGGATCAAAAAGCCAGTGGTGCCGATGAAGAACAGCACGGCCGCAACGATCACGTAGTACTCGACCGGAATCGCGTTCACGACTGCGCCTCCTTGCTCTTCGCATCCGCCGCCGCGAGAAGCGTCGGATCGATCTGTTTGCCGCGAGCAACGGCGACGGCACCAACAACGGCGACGAGCAGAAGCGCGCCTGAAAGCTCGAACGGAATCAGGCCCGTCGTGAACAACTCGTGACCGAGCGATTCAATCGTGCCGAACTTCGCAGGCGCCTTGGCAAACATCGTGGCGGCACCGGGTTGCGCTCGAATCACGAGGAGCGCCAAGCTGGCGCTTGCAAGAAACAGCGCGCTGGCACCGACGTATCTCGCCCACGGACCTTGCGCTTCACGCTTCGACACCGCTGACGGTCCGAGAAGCATGATCACGAAAAGGAACAGAATGACGACCGCGCCTGCGTACACGAGCAGCTGGATTGTCGCGAGAAACTCCGCCGCGAGCGTCAGGTACAAGCCTGCGATGCCGACGATCGTCGACAGCAGACCCATGGCTCCACGGATCGGGTTTTTCGAGGCCACAGTCGCGAGCGCACCTAGAAGCGCGATTAACGAACACAGGCCGAAAAACGCAAATTCAAGCATGTTCACAGGGCCAGCCTCCCAGTCGAAGATTTGCCCTTCGTGCGGATGTGCTCCTCGAACTCCTTGCGAAACTTCTTCAAGAAGCCGAGTGCAGGCATCGCCGTACCTTCACCAAAGGCGCAGATCGTGTTGCCCATGATGTTGCTGGCGATCTCGTGAAGTCTGTCGAGTTCTTCGAGCGTTGCTTCGTTGTTCGCCATGCGTTCGAGAATGCGATGCAGCCACGCGCTGCCTTCACGACAAGGCGTGCATTGCCCACACGACTCGTGCCGGTAAAACCGCATCAAGTTGTGCATCGCGAGCACGATGTCGGTCTTGTCGTTCATCACGATGGCGCAGCATGTGCCGAGCATCGTTCCGAGCGCGCGGTAGGTCTCGACGCCCATCGGCACGTCGAGCACGTTCTTGCCGTGCCAACGATGTAGCGGACTCTTTGGATCCGGCGCGTCGACAAGTTCGTTCGGGCGCAACAGCGGACAGGACGAACCTCCCGGAATCACAGCGAGCATCTCGCCACCCTTCACGCCACCGCCAAGATCGTAGATCAACTCGCGCAGGGTCAAACCCACACAAGCCTCATAAACACCAGGCTTATTGACGTGACCGCTGACGCCATAAAGGCGACATCCGCCGTCCTTCTGATCGTGCAGATCCGACAGCTTCGAGAAGTTGTCGCCACCCATCGCCATGATGACGGGAACGGCCGCAATGGTCTCGAGGTTGTTGACGGTCGTCGGCATGCCGAATGCGCCAGCTTGTGCGGGAAACGGAGGTTTGAGACGGGGTTCGCCGCGACTACCTTCGAGCGAATTGAGGAGGCTCGTTTCTTCGCCACAGATGTACGCACCAGCTCCCGTGTGTACGTAGACCTCGACCGGGTAGTCGATCCCGAAGGGTTTGTCGCCAAGGTACCCCTTGGCTTTCGCTTCTTTGATCGCGCCCCAAAGTCGAGTTTTCGACAGGTGCAGTTCGTCTCGTACGTAGATGTACGCCACATGCGCGCCGATGCCGAAACAGCCGATGATGCAGCCTTCGACAACCGCGTGCGGGTCGAGCTCCATGATCGTTCGATCCTTGAACGTTCCAGGCTCGCCTTCGTCAGCGTTGATGACGAGGTAGTGAGGTTTTTCCGGCTTGGGTGGATACGGCATGAAGCTCCACTTCACACCCATCGGAAAACCTGCACCGCCACGACCGCGAATGTTCGCGGCCTTCATGTCGTCGACGAGCGCTTGACGCGGCATCGACAGAGCACGTTTGGCCTGCTGATATCCGCCATCTCGCTCGTAGACGGGGAGCGTCCACCCTTCGGGGACGCCATACCGTTTCGTCAAGTGCGTCGTTTGTCGCAGCATGGTTACTTGACCAAGCGGTCGAGGATGCGATCCACCTCGGCCGTCGTGAGGTTCTCGTAATAGTCCTTGTCGACTTGCATCATCGGCGCTGTGCCGCAGGACGCGAGACATTCAGCAGTCCGCAAGGTCACCTTGCCATCTTTGGTGGTTTGACCGGGTGAAACCCCCAAGCGTTTTTCGCAGTGGTGGAGGATTTCATCTGAGCCGCGCAATGCGCAGCTCAGCGTCCGACAAACCCAGACTTGATGCTTGCCAACCGGCTCCTTGTTGAAGAGCGTGTAGAACGTCACTACGCCCTTGACGTGAGCAGTGGATAGGGAAAGCCGGTCAGCAACGAACTGCATGACCTCTTCCGAGATCCATCCGATCTGCTCTTGGCAGACATGCAGCACGGGAATGCAGGCCGCCTTCGGGTTCGGGTACCGCGCGAGGATTTCTTCGACGTGCTTCTCGCGCTCGGGTGAGAGTGCGAACTTGGTCATGTTCGTGCGCCGGCAGAGCTAGGGGTGAGTTCCATGTGGCGACAAGTCAGCACAGCCTCGATGCTGCGCTTTCGTACGTTTTGTTTGAGATCTCTGCGTACGCGAGTCGCTCACGGAGTTACTACGTTTCGTGTCTCGAGACCCCTACTACAGGCCGGCGCACGCTAGTGATCCACCCTGGTCCGTGTCAAGTCGTGGCTCGACCTGAACGTGATTTTCTGGTCGTGAGTTTTTTGCACGTTGCCCGTTGACGCGTGAATTCCAGCAAACTGCCACCTCAACGACGCAGTGCGTGCGTTCTCCTTGGAACCTGGCGCGACTTCCTCTAGGCTACCCGCCGCCTCGCGGACATCGCACAACGATGTCGACGCGGGTTCATGGGAGGTTTTGCGCGTGTTCTGTCCGAACTGTGGGACACAAAATACTGAGCAGGCAACGACTTGCACAAAGTGTGGCTTCAATTTGAAAGGAGCCGCCGCCCCGAAATTCAAGGGGACGATGTTGATGAGCCAGCAGCCACCAACGGCACCGGTTGCACCTCTGCCACCACTTGCACCACTGGCCCCTCTGCCTGCACCGCCACCGCCGCCCATGGCTGCCAATCCTCTGGCACCACTCATGCCTATGGGGGGTGGTTTTGAAGGACAAGGCCTTGCGGGCACTGTGGTTGGAGTTCCTCCCGCGGGTCTCGGAGCGATGGCAGGTCCTGGACCTCTTGCCGCTCCGCCAGCTCCGCCAGGCTATCCGCCGATCGGCGGTGGAGCGCCACCAAGTTACGAGCCCAATCCGGCTCTCGGAAGCACTGTTGCGTTCGACAACTCAGGCGGCGCAGTGCCCGGTGCTCCACCAGGTTTGCCCTCGCCAGGAGCGTTCCCTCCGCCAGGAGGTCCACCGCCTGGTGGTGGGTTTGGCGCGGCACCGCCGGCTGGTCAATACGGCGCTCCGCCGCCTCCAGGCGGACAGTTCGGTGGCGCGCCTCAGGGTGCCCCAGGCGGCCAATACGGTGCGCCTCCAGGCGCCCAATACGGCGGCGCACCTCCAGGTGGAGCCATGATGCAGCCTAATCAATACGGCGGCATGAGCGCTCCGATGGGCGGCGGCGGCCAAATGATGATGGGCGGCCAAGGTGGTGGCGGCGGCATGCAGGGCCCGCGAGGACAAACTCGGAACACGACGACCGCGCTACTCGGCACGCTCTTTTGCTGCGGCATGTACCACTTGATCGGCGGTTACGGCATGCTCAACGAGCTGAAGCAGTACACCAAGGACGAGTCGTTGCAGCCGTGGCACATGTTCATCCCGGTTCTGAACCTGCTCATGATCCTAAAGCTGCCCGACATTGTTACGCGGGCGAAACAAATGGCAGGATCGCGCAATCCGCAATCGGCGGGTCTCGTGATGTACCTGTTCCTCATGCCCTTCGCGCTGGCGAAAGACCTCAATCAGGTCTGGGATCCCAATTCGGAAGGGTGATTCCTCCCCCGCCAAACCTCCCCGCTCCTCGGGCAAACTCCACTCCTTGGCGACGTATCGCCAACGTCGCTCTCGTCGCCATCGCGTTTGCCCTCGCCTTCATTTTCCGTATTCCGCTCTGCCCATTCGCGATCGTCACCCGGCACCCCTGCCCCGGCTGCGGATTCACACGTGCCGGCGTCGCTCTGCTCCAAGGGCACCTCAACGACGCTGTGCACTTTCATCCTCTCGTCATTCCCGTCGTTCCACTCGTCGCTTTGGCCGTTCTGCACGGCACCTACAACTACGTCCGCTACGACCGTTGGTACTCGTTCGCTTTCGTTCAAAGTCGTACGATCACCATCGCCACGATGATCATCGGCGTCGCGCTCCTGAGCGTGTGGATCGCACGTTTTTTTGGCGCATTCGGTGGCCCCGTTTCGATCTGATCACACCGAAGACGAGCTTTCGATCATCCAAGGGACGTCGGACGTATTTTTTGACGAACTCCACTCCGAACGATCGTACTCCGACGTGGCGCAGGTTCACGAGCCGTACACTGCGCTCGTCGCGAGATGCGTAGCGGTTCGAGTTCCACGCATGGTTTGTCCTCCAAGTGATCCTTCGAGAGGAAGCGCTCATGCGCGCGGACAATCGCTTCGCCGAGGACATCGAGGGCTTCGTCCGTCAACGTTCGTTTCAGCTTCGGAAAAACCGCGTCTTCTTCTGTATCGATGTGCCGCGAGAAACGTTCGGACAACGTCGCGACATGCACACCGATGTGCGGATCGGACGGATGCGTAGCGCGCAGCAACCGCAGCGCGGAAAGAATGCCCGTTCGTTCTTCGTTCGCTTGCACGGCCCGCTCCTCGCCGCGCAGCCTGCTCGCACACGCAATGTAGACGTACGCCTCTTCGATGCGCACATGCGCCTCGACAGCGCGCACAACCGCGTCGATGGACTCGCGAGTGCATGCTCCACACGCCTCCAAAGCAAGCCCCTCGAGAAGCTCGCGAACGTCGCGATGCTGTTGCTCCAAGAGATCAAGTGCATCCATGGGCCCTCCCCGGCTTGCGTCGCCCTGCCAAGCGCTGGAATCGATGGCATGAGCGAAAGCAGCGCAGCCGCTCTCAACTGCTAGGGCTGAGCAAAGAATGGGCCGCTGTTAGGAGCGCACTGCGATCTCGCCCGTCACGGACCGACGCGGCCTCTGCCGCCCCGCGCACGCGAGTGCAGCACGCATCTCCGCGGCGTTTGCAAACCGCGCATCGGGATGTTTCGCCAACGCTCGTTCGAGAACCACGTCGAGCGCACGAGGCAGGTTCCGATGCTCCAAACGAAGCGGAATCGGCGATCGTCGCAAGAACGATATCGCGACGTCGACATCGGACGCTCCGCGGAACGGAAGCTTGCCAGAAACGGCGAAGTACAAAAGGACGGCCGCGACAAACAAGTCGCTACGCGTGGTGATCGCTCGACCACGCATCATCTGCTCAGGCGACATGAAGCCCATCGTCCCCACGAGCGCCCCGCGACTGTCGAGGGTCACGCCATCTCCCTGGTCCACGCCAGGTTCGTGGGCAAACCCGAAGTCGATGAGGACAACGCGATCAGATCCAGTGTCGTTTGTCTCAACAAACACATTCTCCGGCGTCAGATCGCGATGCACGATCCCCGCCGCGTGTACGGCATCGAGACCCGCGAGCACCTGATCGACGATGTCGATCGCGCGTACCAACGGCAGAGGTCCATCTTGCCGCACAATCGATCCAAGCGTTCGCCCTTGGTACAGCTCCATCAACACAAACGGACGCCCGTCAGACAAACGCCCATGTCCAAGAACGGGAGCGACGTTGCGGTGCATCACGCGTGCGGCAAAAGCGATCTCGCGCCAAAACCGCCCAACAATGCCCGCATCTGTCGCGTACTGCGCCTGAATCGTCTTCAACGCCAAACGTTTGCCCGAGACCACGTCACGCACGGCGAAGACGACGCCCATGCCCCCTTGCCCAACAAGACCCTCGCAAACGAAGCCAGGCAACGCGGGTACGTCGATCACCTGATCTTCGCTACAGGAATCTCCTGATGTATACGTGCGGAAATTCATGATCGAATGCTCGAGCATTTCCCCACGGCCGGAGTCAGGACGCACCCGATATTTTGGTCATTTCGTGCTCGCACTTTCCGACCCCACCGAAACACTGTCGTAATGGTTGGACGGATTGATCAGGTACAAATACCGAACATTACGTAACTACATATTTGCCAAAATCGGCGACGATATTTGTGCGAAGCAGGCGAATCACGCGTGCGCTCCGGACGTTGCAACAACGATGAACCGATCGCATTGCGCTCGCTGGCCAGGTGTGGTGACGACGCAATCGTGAGGTTCGTCTCGACAATCTGTGTTCTTTCACCAACGCGAGTGCCGCGAGGGTAGGAAGCAGCGGGAGGTTAAGCGATGCGTGTTTTTTTGGAAAATGATTGCCACACGCGACAAGCGTGATTGCGCTTGCGGCGCGTTGTTGGCGCGGCGATCATGCGCGTTGGCTTCTTCAGGCCTCGATGAGGGAACATGGCCGAATACGACTATTCGCTCGCATGTGAAGCGATCGCAGGTGTTGGCAATCCCTGGCAACCGCTGCAAGTGGTGCGATTTCACGGCCACGAAGCCATCTCGGAACTATTTCGTTACGAGATCACGTTGCTCGCGAAAGGTGCAGCCGCAGAAGTCGATCCGCGTGATCTCGTCGGCAAACGTTTGTCACTGCGCATCGCCACGACATCGATTCCGGC
>JANORL010000369.1:0-4852 GCA_031415295.1 Polyangiaceae bacterium
CGTAAGTCCGCAAAACATCCTCGTGTCTGGCGATGGGCAAATAAAACTCATCGATTTTGGTGTCGCAAAAACGACGAGCGCGCATGTTCCACGCCAATCGGAACCCCGATTGCTGAAAGGGAAAATGGGGTACATCGCGCCGGAACACATCCGCGGACAGGCTCTGGATGCCCGCAGCGATCTTTACGCCCTTGGCGCCGTGCTCTTCGAATTGCTCACGGGCACACCTCTGGTGCGTCGTGACGACGACATGGAGATGATTCGATCGACGCTGCTGATCGAAGTTCCGTCACTCACTACGTTGCGTCCAGATTGTCCTCCATTGCTCGATGTTCTCGTGCGTCGGGCATTGGCACAGAATCCAAACGATAGATTCGACAGTGCAAAATCGATGGAAGTTGCCCTCGTCAAAACCGCTACGAGTCTTCGTGAGCCAGTTGGAACACCAACGATCTGGGACATCGCGCACGGTGTGTACACGTCGCCCGATCCATCACGTTTGATCAACGTCTTGCCAAATTTGCCAGCGTTCGTCGGGTCATTGCTCGATCGCGGCGTGAACCATTCAACGAATCTCGTCGAAGCGAAGACGCGGCCAGAAGGGCAGGGGAGCACTGGGGACACAGCACCGGGGTCTGCCAATCCGTTCGTCGAAGCATCCATTGGCACGATCAACGCATCGCTTGTTGTTGCACGATCGACATCTTCAAAGTCGCGCGATCCCGGTCGAACGTGGTTGACCCGTACCGTGCCACTGACACTAGCGTTTGTCGTGGCCCTGATCGTGGCCGCCGCGATTTTCGAGTTGGTTCGCAAGCGCGCGGCGTCATCACCTAGACCAACATCTGGCTCCGCCGCACGAACCACGCGTGGGGGAGGTGCAAACGCGAGCGCGACGGAGCCAGCACCCAAGCGTTGACACGTAACCGCGCGACTACGTGTTCATACGTCGACCGATCGCGATGTTGTAAATCACGATCAGAATGACAGCACCGACCACGGACATGAGAAACCCTCCCGCTGCCGTATGTGTCGTGGCCAGACCCAGCAAGCGACTCAGCAAACCTCCAACGAGTGCTCCACCAATGCCGAGGAGAACCGTGATAGCGAAACCTCCTGGCTCGCGTCCAGGGGTCACCAACTTCGCGATCACCCCAACCACCAAACCGAATAAAACCCACAAGAGAACTGACATCAGCATGTTCCGACCCCTCTCGCTCTCGCGCACAGGTGCAAGGCGTCGCGGACGACGCCGTGCAAGTCGAGACGCCGCGGCGCTGTCCCGGCCGAACGCCAGTGTTGCAGTGGTCGTGCCGGGCCATGGCGTGCACAAATGTCAAACACCGCGACGTCGAGACTCCACGCTCTCCAAATCCTCCAATCGATGGCGACCATCCAAAATCGATGGTGGAGCGAGCGAAATACGCGAATCAACTTCGCGCCGACGTTCATCCGACCAGCGGGGCCGTGTCACTTGCTCCAGATGCGACATGAAGTTTGACGTCCAACGATCGAGAGACATCTCGCTAACGATCCGCTTCAAACCCGACATGCGTTTGGCGTCGACGTTCGTTTCGGCAGAAAGGATCGCGTTCGCCAGAGCGGCTTCAAAAGCCTCGTCGTCGTAGGGATTAACGGGCCATGCACCGCGAAGAACGTCTGCAGCGCCGGTCAATTCACTGAGGAGCAATCGGCCCGTCGGAACCATTCGTGTCGCTACGAACTCGAAAGCAACGAGGTTCATTCCGTCCCGCAACGGAGTAACGACAGCGACGTCTGCGGCTAGGTAAAATGCCGCAAGATCATGGGCTTCATAACTACGCGCAAAAAGATGTACCGGCCTTCTGATTGGAGTTCCAAACCGTCCCAAGATCCGGCCCACCGTCGCTTCGACTCGCTCACGTAGCGCACGGTACGCCACGACCGTTTCCCGACTAGGCACCGCAATCTGTACGAGCGTCGCTTGCTCGCGAGCCTCGACACTCGATTCGAGCAGCCTTTCGAACGCTTCGAGACGTTCGACGATCCCCTTGGTGTAGTCGAATCGATCCACCGCCAAGAGCATCCGGGATCCACCCAATTGTGCTCGCCACGTTGCGCTTTTTGCTTGAATTTCAGCACTGCGAGCAAGCTTCGACCACGTCTCTACATCGATACCAATCGGACACGCGACGATGCGACACACGTGGTCTGTCGTTGGTACGAGCAGATCACCACCATCGACGTCGTAGGCAATACCGAGATCCCGCAACGCAGCTCCCAACGCGTTGACATAACGAGGTACATGCAGGCCGACGACGTCGGCACCCAGAATCCCTTCGATGAGCTCCTTGCGCCACGGTAGTGCCCGGAAAAACTCTGCTGCGGGCCACGGCACGTGCCAGAAAAATCCCAGCGTCAAATCAGGACGTAGCGCTCGAACGAGCAGCGGCACCGAAGCGAGCTGATAGTCGTGAATCCATACAGTTCCGCGCATGGGTGCAGTCGCGATGACGACGTCGGCGACACGTCGATTGACCTCGCGATACGCAAGCGCCTCGTGCTGACGAAAACGGCAACGCTCGATGAAGCCATGCGCAAGTGGCCATAAAGCACCCGTCGAAGCACCCGAGTACCACGCTGCACGCGTATCACTTGGAATCGCTACGGAGATCACTCGAAAGTCGGAGTTACACGACGCGTTCGCGTCTTGATCATTTCCTGCGGCGATCCACGTACCGCGAACCCGATGCATCATCGGCAACAGCGCCGATACGAGGCCACCTGGAGCACGCGAAATCGTCGAGCCATCGCCCACGAATGGTGCGCGAGCGCTCACGACAATGAGCCGTCCGGCTTGCTTTGCCATGACGACTCCGTTCATGCGAAAGTGGTGCCGTCGAGCAGCATCCCGAACGCTCGAGGTGATGCGTCGGCATTATTCTTCATCCGATGTAGAGGCGTGTTCGATGGTGCAGATTTGTTCGCTGTGACCACGCCTGTGTTAGGTTCGAAACTTGAGGAGAATCCCCATCGTGCGGCTCAATCGCATCGTTCCGATCGCTACCGTCGCGTTGTCGCTATGCGTCGCTCTTCCAGCGAATGCACAGTCCGATGAAGACAAGGCTGCTGCTCGCGCGCTCGGCCTTCAAGGCGCAAAGGCGTTGCAAGAGAACAAGTACGCCGAAGCGATCGACCTCGTGACACGCGCTGAGGCAATCTTTCACGCGCCACCGCATCTGCTGATGATCGGACGTGCTCAGGTTGGTCTTGGCCGATTGGTCGCGGCGAGGGAAAACTTCCTCAAGATCATGCGCGAACAGCTCACGGCCACTGCGCCTCCCGCGTTCAAGCAAGCGCAAGCAGATGCGAAGACGGATCTCGAAACTATCGAGCCACGTATTGGATCGTTGCGCATTTCTCTCGTCGGAGCGGACGCTGCAAGTACCGGAAAAATCACGGTCAAGATGGACGATCAGCCCGTTTCGGCCGCACTCATTGGCGTGCACCGGCCCGTTGATCCCGGCAAACACACAGTGAGTGCATTCGTCGTTGGACGTAGCCCCGTATCAAAAGAGGTTTCTCTCAACGACGGCGAAAAGAAAGAGATCGAGTTGTCGGTCGAAACTCCTGTGTCGCTCGTGGACGAGGAGAGAAAGTTCGACAAACCGCCAACGGTGCCTCCGCCTCCACCCACGAAGATGAGTCCTCTGCGCATTGCCGGTATTGCTGGCATGGGTGTTGGCGCTGCCGGGCTCGTCGTTGGAGGGGTGTTCCTGGGTATCAGCGCTACCAATCAGGCCGAAGGCGATACCCGGTTCGACACGTGCAAGGTCCAGCCTCTTGGCTGCGGCATCAACGACCAAAAATACATAGCGGATCGCGATCAAGTCGCTGCAAAACGACAAACATTTGGCATCGCAGGTCTCGTCGCCGGCGGCGTGCTTGCCGCAGGTGGCGTCGTGTTGTTCATTCTTGGGGGCAACAAGGCGCCGCCAAAACCAGCCGCTGCTTTCGTCCTGCCTTACGTCGCGCCAAACGGCGGCGGCATCTTCGGCGAGTTCTAAAATCCAAACACGACGGGTTCGTCATGAACGAACCCAGTCGCCGAACCTTGTACCGAGCCTTAGATGGTGTTCGGCAGGCGCAGCAGCCTGATGAACACCATCTCAGTAACCGAGGTCGGGTGCTCCGGTCTTCTTGGTCTTGGTGGTCGTGCTGCTGCCTGGCTTTGGGCCAAAGAGTTTGGTGGTGGAGGTCCCGGCGGGTCCGGCAGTCGTCGTTGGTGCAGCAGCTGCGGCGGATCCTGCCGTTGCGGAATTTTCCGGAACAGGGTCCTCCAGAGCAACATCGCGCGCTGAAGAAGCCGTTGCAGGAGGCTCAGCTGCGGATGCCGGAGGCGGCGCGGTTTCAACCGAGTTTGTCGCGGGCGGGTTGGTCACGACCGGGTTTGTCGCAGACACCACCGGAGAACTCGTTACCGTTGGTTCTTTGTGACCGAAGACGAAATAAGCGGCTACGCCTAGTCCACTCAGCATCACGGCGGTGACGAGCACACCAACGAGCGCGCCAGAACGTGAGCCTGTTGGTGCAGCAGGAGCACCTGGTTGCGCTGCACCTGAAGCGTTTCCCCAAGCGTTGGCCGTTGCGTGCGATCCATCGGAGGTTTGTCCGGGAATAGAAACGCCGGAAATCATGCCCGGAGGAGGCGTATTGACAAACGGTTGTTGAAGCATGCCCGGAGGCATCGTGTTGTGGCCCGTTGGTCCAGCCATTGCGAATCCAGGACCGGGTGCCGCTCGAGACGCTTGCCACGCGAGAAGTGCATCTTTGAACTCGGCACACGACTGGAATCGATGAGCCTGTTCACGAG
>JANORL010000370.1:0-13289 GCA_031415295.1 Polyangiaceae bacterium
TTGCTTCCATCGACCCGGACGAGTCAATAAGCAGCAAAACGTGAGGCAACGGCGGATTGACGTCGAGCTGCGCGTCGGCAAACGATGCCGAAGCGAGAATGGCCATTGACGTGAGAGAACCAGAAAGAATGCGATTCATATAACGCATGACAATATCCCTCAAGGGCCGCCTACGGGCCCGACGATGAGTTCGGCGCGAAAAGTCGTATTGGAAAGCGTGCGCGGCGTTTCGGCCAGCGTGAAACCACGCAAATCACGATGCGAGAGACATCGGTTGCGACGGTTGAAATTGAATGCTGCAAAAGAAGGAGAAGCCACCAAGCGCGATGCAAAGCAAGTGCCGTGCCTCGATGGGTTAGCGCTCGAATGGGGAAAATACGCAATATTGACCGAAGCGGTTCACCACGAATGCCGTAATGATTGCGTGAGTACGCAAAAAGTGCGACTTTCGTCCTAGGTGGCTGGTGTCAAACTGCTGCGCACCCGAAATCGTCGATCGACATCGCTCGAAATCCAGGAGGATTCCTCGCTCCGTCGCCCTAGCTTTCGGGCGCTCGCGACGTTTGACAGCAGCCACCTAGTGGATATCGTTGTCGCGATTATCGCACGGAAAATCGCGTCGTTGCACGTTGTACGGTTGCGTGCGTATCGGTCGGTCGCACGACCAATTCGTGATCGCCCGGTTCTAGACGATAATTGGCTCGAAATGGGACGCGGGAGTGATCGATGACTTTGCCATCGATTACGAATTCCACTTCAAGTACCGAGTGGTTGCCGGTTGAACCGCCCACGAGCGACGCACTGAGTGTCATGATTTGTGCCGAATTCGCGCCTTCATCGTAAATGAAGACGCTTCCATCCGCGATTCCGTCAATACGTAAGCTTTCGGCCGTCATCGTTCCGCATCCGGAAACGCTTGATTTCGAGAACCACGGTAATCCTTGCGGGTCACGTCCCGGTGCTCCAAGCGGTAACGACGCCAAGAATCCATCATACGCTTCTGGCAGAATGACAATGCTTCTGCGCCCGGCTGGATCACAAACGAAAGGCGATTCGCCTGGCTGTTCGATAACGCGTGAATTTGCGCGTACGTGCATCTCGCATGCTTCCGTCGGAGACTTTCCTCGAATGAAATGGCGCGAAGCGTGGTCGACGCATGCGGGTCCAGGACGTTTGCCCGATAGCGGACAAACCTCGGCAACCTCCAAATCATCTGCATTCCAAAGCGGCGCGCGGCTCGTGACATCGGCCATGCTTCTGCGCATGACGTCGGCGAAGAGAGGTCCAGCGCCTGTCGCGCCGGTCAATTTTTGTGTAGGTGCTCCGCCTGTATTGCCCAGCCAAACCGCTACGGTACGTTCGTGGGTATATCCCGCGCACCAAGTGTCGCGATAGCCGGAACTCGTCCCGGTTTTTACAGCGACCGGAAATCCAATGTCGAATGGTCCTCGGCCATGAAGTCCACGCACGCGTGCGAGTGGATCAGAAAGCGATTCCGTCACCAGCGCCGCAATCGATGGATCCATGATCCGTTCCCCCGTCTCGGGAATCATATGGCCATCTTGTCGCAAGCGTAATGGTACGAATTCCCCGCTGCGTGCAAGTGTTACGTACGCACCCGCCAATTCGCGCAGCGTGACTTCACCTGAGCCAAGAGCAAGGGCGAGACCATAATGACTCGCACTCTGGTCGAGGCTCGTGAATCCCACGTGGAGCAATGCTTCCAGCAGGCGTTTTTCGCCGATTTCGGCGGCAAGGCGCACTGCAGGTACATTCAAACTTCCGGCCAAAGCTTCGCGCGCACTGATGGGACCCTCGAAGGTGCCATCAAAATTGCCAGGTGCATAGGTGCCTCCCGTTTGCGAAAAGAATGTTGGCACATCCGCCACAGGTTCTGCTGCGGAGTGGCCATCGGCGAATGCGAGCGCATAAATGAACGGTTTGAGTGTCGAGCCCGGCTGTCGTTTGGCACGAACCATATCGACTTGACCCGAAATCGTTTCATCCCAAAAGGCACCACTTCCCACCCACGACAAGATATCGCCCGTTGCATTGTCGACAACGATGATTGCCGCGTTCGTCGCGCCAAATTCAGAGAGCGACGCCAGGTGCGTTCGCACGAGTCCTTCGACGTCCTGTTGGAGCGATAATTCGAGCGTCGTGCGAGTCAACCCGTGTCCGCGTTCTCCGGGTGTTACGGTTTCGGCCACGACTGCATTGACGAAGTGGGGCGCGTAAAATGGTCTGTTGAGTGGTCTGACACGGATTGGTTCTGCCATGACGCGGCTGAGGTCGGCATCATTCAAAACCCCAGATTCATGCAATGCTTCGAGTAATGCGCGTTGCCGCAGCACGACACGATCATGGTGATCGTACGGATCCAAAAACGACGGCGCTCGCGGCAATACTGCCAGATAGGCCGCTTGTGCAAAACTCAGGTCACGTGCCGTAACCCCGAAATAGGCTTGGGCTGCTGCTTCGGGGCCCGAAAGTCCATGACCGTATTCGAGCCGATTCAGGTAAGCTTCCAGAATTGTTTGTTTATCCGTGACCTTTTCGAGGTTTTGCGCCCTTGCTGCTTCGACGAGCTTCCTCCACAATGTGCGTTTTTCCGGCTTACCTTCGCCATCGAGCAGCTTCACGAGTTGCTGCGTAATCGTACTCGCCCCGCTCACGAGCCGTGCGCCTTGCACGTTTTGCCCCACGGCCCGCGCAATTGCGACCCCATCGACCCCATCGTGCTCGAAAAACCGTTTGTCTTCGCTCACGAGCGTCGAGGCAATGATGCGTTCTCCCATTTCCGACAGCGGAATCTGTCGCCCCCGTAAATTGTTCTCGGATGCTATTTCGCGTAGGAGCTTGCCGCGTCGATCCTCGATGCGGTGCCCCTCGTGCCACTGCTCGGACAGCTCCTTCGACGGTTCACCGGCCCTTGCGCGAGTTTGATCGAGCAAGGTCAACCCGCCCATCGCTAATGCCACTGCCCCGAGTAGGGCAGCAGCGATTCGCAATTTCTTTTTGCGGGCGGCAGTCATTGGATGGTTACCTCTCCGGCGTCGCTGTATCCAAGCCCATCAGCTTCGTACATCAATTCTCCAACGGCGGCGGGCAGTGCAAATATTCCAGGAGTCGTGGCGCGAACCAGGAATGTTGCGGCAACCGAGTCTCCCCACGGTCGGTCGAAGTAAATGTTTACGCTATCGTCGTGCATGTCGATGTGATTGACTTCGGAAGAATTCCACCGTAATGCATCCGCAAACGGATGGTGACTTTCGATGTCTGGCGCGCTGGCAACGGTTGCTAGATCCGGTTGGACCGGCTCGAAACCTGCAGGAAGTCGATCGGTCAATGCCACATAACCACGACGTTCCTGGTCGAGTTCGGGCATTCGCGCAAACAAGGCCACGCGTAGCAATGTTCCAGCCTTGATTTTGCTCAAATCGACAGCACCGCCGCGTGGATCGCTGATGACCCTATATACCGAAGGACCGTGCGCGCCGCGAGTTGCATTCGGCGCGTCCGCTGCGACCATCGTGCGTTGCCAATTGGAACCGATGGTGTATCCAATCGCGTCGTTTCCATCGGTTTCCAAAAGGAGTTTGATTTTTTTGCCTTTTACACGTCCGATGGGAATGGCGAATTCTTTGCTACCAAAGCCCAGGTCTTTGGACATGGCCAGAATTTCGCCATCGAGTTTGGCTTGAATGGTCGCGCCCGTATCGGCGGTGGTTTCTAGGTGCGTACTCAGGGCCAGGAGCGAATACGCTGTGGCTTGCGTCGTGTATGCGTCCATTGTGCTCGCTGCGCGGCTCAGCAGAATCGGCAACAAGGGCGAAGTGCGACGCAGCCGGGCGAGCGCAATCGTAGCTTGGGCGCTCGATCGTTCCGTGGAGCCGAAGTACGAGAAATCATTCATTCGTTTCGTATTGACGAGTCCGCCCTCGGGATCGAATCCCTTCTCGATTTCGTCCAGCAATGCCTTCACGCGATCCTCTTGTCCAGGAAGCGACGCAAGCGCCATGGCGAGACTCGAGAGGCCAAAAACACTCTGGTTGTCGTGTCGATCATACAGTGCATCGGCCGTGCTCGAATCGAGGCTTCCAGCATCTGCCAAGCTTTCGGCAATCGCTGCCGATACCTCGGGCGCCGTACCTTCATTCAGCATACGATCCCCTAAAAACCGCTTCATTCCATCGAGCATGCCCGGGGGTGCTTCAATTCCGAGTTTTTTTGCCAAAATAACGGCTCGAATTGCGTATGCCGTGCCATACACGTTGGATTCGTCGCCGCCTGGCCAGTACGCCAAACCCCCGTCGCTCGTGCGCATGGTCGCGAGTCGAGCGATTCCAGAGCGAATACGATTGTCTAGTTCTCCCTGCGACAGGTTTGACAAACCAATTCGCGGCAAGATTGTTCGGGCGGCAATGAGCGGTAACGTGCTCGATGTCGTTTGTTCGACGCACCCGTGTGGATATCCGAGCAGATATTCGAGTCGTGCACCTAGTTCGGGCCATAGATGTTGACCGACTTTGACAGAAATGGCACTGCCACGATCAATGACGCTTTGAGGCACATCCAGGAGCACTTCGCGGGTATGGTTAAATGCGCCGCTGATCCGCGGATGTTCTTCGATTCCCGGTTCACTTACGGCGAGCTTCGCTTCGACCTGATCCAACGTTTTCCCGGCCTCGTCTTGGGCCGTGAACAAGAGGGGCAACGTGCCAGCAGCGGACGGCTCCATTGAAAAACCGACGCGTGTCTTGTCGCCAGCAGGCACGGTGACCGATTGCGAGCGCGAGCCAAGACGAACCGTCGCGACGAGTGACGCGGTCGTTTCGTTATGCAACATGGCCGCGGCCTCGAACTTGTCGCCGACCCGTGCAAATCGCGGCACGACGGGAACGAGCATGACCGACTTTTTCACTGTGAAACTCGATTCTGCGCGCGCGCCTTTGCCCTCGCGATCCAGTGAGACGGCCATGATTCGGAATTCAGTCAGGTTATCAGGAAGCTTGAACTTCACGCTGGCTCGACCATTTTGATCCGTACGAATGTCTGGGCGAAAGAGTGCCGTTTCGACAAACTTCTTCCGTGCTTCCGTAATCGTGGACAATGCGACGCCGCCACCGTCACCAGCCACGTGGCTGCGCCCAAAAAGTTCGCCGAGGTCGCTACGAGAATCGCGCACTCGGAACGACAAACCTCGTCCGGGCCGTAATGCGACCGCCGGATCGATAGGGTGGAAATCTGTCAATCGTAAAACGCCTTCGTCCACGATTGCGAGTGCAACCTCGCAATCGGCCTCTGGTTTGCCCCCATCCGTCACTTCGATCCCGATTTCCGCTTCGTCGCCGGGAGCGTATTCGGGTTTGGCGCTACGAACTACGGTTTCGAGTCGCGCGCCGGCCATGGATACCGGTAGGCGTACTGCGCCGATTTTGTAATCCGCAACGTTGCGTCCTTTGACGCCAATCGGCAACAATGTAACGGTCGCGTGCACCCAGGGCGCATGCTCCGCAGCAAGTGGCACGTTGATAATAGTCGCGCCGGCTTTGATTTTCTGCGCCTCTTTCGACAAGATACCGCCTTGCTCGACCGTCGTGATCAGTGTGGCTTCGGGATAAGGATTCCGCACCAGAATTTTTGCCGTTTCACCTGGTGCATAACGTGGTTTGTCGGCGGCTAAATCCAGCACGTGCGGCTTTTCCGGAGCAGCCGGCACAGCCTCGCCTTCGTTTCCATTCCCATATGCCCACAGCGAGGTGGTTCCCCCCGCATGACCGTCAATCTCCGCTTTGATTTCGTAACTTCCCGGCTTCCGAATGTCGAGCGTACACTTGACAGGTTGGTTGCTGCTGGTCGCCGTGCAGCGACCTTCTTCGATGTGCCGAGCAGTCCAATCCCATTCCACCGATCCCCCGGCGGCTCGACGCCGGACGCTGGTCCATTCGATTCGTTCGAGTTTTGCCGTAATGGCTGCACCATCCACAGGCCGTCCCTCGGTATCTATGACGCCTAACTCGACCGGTACTTGATCGCCCACGCCAAACCATGAGCCGGAAACCTTGAGCCCAGCATATCGTTTGGCTGGGTGCAACACCACGTTGCCCTTGCCTGCGATATGCCGATGCGACGCATCCGTCACGTCTGCTTCGACAATAAACTTTTGAGGCCCAAGATTCGAGATGAGTTCGAGTGATTGCACAATGGTCAGAGTCCCATCGGCGGAAAGATTCCCCTCGCCAGCGCGTGACCAAGGTTTTTCGTCGTTGTCGTACCAACGCTGAGCGCGCCGAAAAACAAGGCCGGCGGAGGTAAGGGGTCCGTCAGGAAATGCCGCTTGATCTCTGCGGATTGTCCACGAAGCATTAGCCTTGTCCATGGGCGCACCAAAAAGGTACCGTGCGCGCACGTTTGCTCGCAACGTGTTTTTCTCGTCCGCTTGCGCGTCCACGTCGACGACGAATCGCGGTGGTTCGAATTCGGCCACTTGAATCATCGCTTGTGCCAGCGCATCTTCCTTTTCTGCTGGATTTTCAAGTAGAACGCGATGACGACCAACCTTGGAATCCGCGGTGAGATTTACTGTCGTGGAAATGCTCCCCATGTCGTTCGTCGTGAGTAATTGCGTAAAGACCTCGTCTTCCGTTGGACCCAATACCCGCATACGCAGCGTCGTATTGGCGACGGGACGAAGCGACGCTCCGTCGGGCTTACGCAATGTTGCCTTGACAAACACAGCTGAACCTGGACGATAAATTCCGCGGTCCGTCAAGACGAATGCGCGTCCGAGGCGTGAAGCCGATTCCTCGTTTCCCGTGAGGTCCGGAAACAATTGGCGGTCCGAGATTGCTGCAGTGCTCAGGGGCAAGCGTAATTCGGTATCGCCGGCGCGGACATCCAGCAGAGGATGGTCCGTATCGCGCAAATCAATGGGCAAGAATGCCAAACCGAACGGATCCGTTTGAATGGCGGACGAGTTTTCGTCTCCGGACAAACGCACGGATGCTCCGGCCACGGGCAAACCACTGGCCAACCGCGCGACGTGCACGATAGTTCCGTTTGGCGCGGCACGCGTGTGTACAGCAAGGGAGCGTTGATCGCCAGGACGCAAGATAGCGACAATGCGTTTGGCGGCGTCGCTACCTCGAGGCATTTTTTGCATCTTGGATCCAAATGCCAAGCTGCTTGCTTCGAGCGACGTGAGATAGGTTTGGCCCGGGATGAGATGTGCGGAGAGATCGACGTGCGTCGTTACGAGTTTGTCGCGCTCGGCCTTTACCGGCACGACCATGCGAATCGGAGCCGCATTCTGGGGAACTTCATGCGCGCGCATTTGCTTGAGTGCCGTCTCTTCGGCCGCGCGTTCATTGATGGGAACGGGCCAGGCCAGCAGCGCTATTTCGGATACGTTTCGGCTCGTGACGGCAAACTTGCGCGTCGTGTCGGGATCCAGCCACAAATTGCCATCGGCCATCGTTACGCTTGCGGCCAGCGGGGCTTTGTCCACATGAAACGATACGGGTTTCGCAAGGCGATTTCCGTAACTGTCGGCCACGCCGTCGATGGTCACTTCATACTTTTTCGAGGGTTCGAAGTCGCCGCGAATGACCAGCGTACTTTCCCAACTTTCATTGTAAATCGTCAAATTGCGGACGGCAGGTGTTACGCGAATTTGATTGCGTAATTTTGCGTCGGATACTGCGATGCGGTGATTAAAGCGAACCTGAATTTCCCGCCCCGTGAGCGACAAAGTGTCATGATCGAACGAACACGGCCGATCGCGCCCTTCGTCTTCCCATACCCATTCGCACGAAATCTCGTCGAGCGTCAGAGGCAGGGCTACGGTGACATCGATCGAACGGCTCCTATCGGACCGGAAATCCTTCGCCTCGAATTGCAGATCCGTTCCTCCTGCAATGGGTGTTACAGGACGAACCAGTACCACGAATCGAGGATCGACTTTGATGCCCTGAAAGGTTGGTGTCGACGGATGAGACACGACGATTGAAAACGGCTTTCCCTTTTTGTCTTCCGTCAAAGTGAGAAGAGAGCGAGCTGTCGACAAATCAATTGGTTGGTCGTATAGAACCGCAAAGGTTTCGAGCGGCGACACGTCTGAAGTGTACGTCGGGTGCATGGCAATCGTGCGAGGACGTCCAGGGACGGGCACATAACCAAGGTCTTTTCCCGCAATGGTGACGCCGGGGGTCGCTGTGAATTGCGCTTTCCAGCCCTTGTCGAGCGTCACACCGCCTGGCGTTTTGACGGTTGCCAGCTCGACGTCGTATTTCACTTGCGTATCGAATGGGCGTTTGGCCGTAAATTCAATGGTCCGGTCATCAATCCATCGTGCTTCGCCTTCCACTGTCGGGGTGATTTTGAGCGTCCCATCATTCACTAGAATCGGCTTTTTGGGGGATGGTGCACCAGATCCAAACGCGACCGGCTGATTAAAAACGACCCGAAAAGATGTTCCGTGGAACGAGAATGCACGTTCAGAATTGAGGCTCGGAGTGGTGACTCGCAATTGGGACGAGTCGTTGGCGTCGTAACGCCGTAATGGCAGTCTTGCTGTTCGTGTGGCCGCCGGTGGGAATACAATTGGTTTGTCAGGGGCATCCGTTGCTCGAGTAAGCAGCATTGGCGGCGGAGGCTGTTGTGGCGTTATGGTCGGCGCTGTAGGCGTGCTGCTGCACACGAGACCGAACGAGGAAGTAAGTAGGAGGGAAGGCAAGAGCCAAAGCGGACGGCGGCGGACGGAAGGCATGATCGAGTCTCCTCAGGGCTCTGTATCCATACATTAGGCCGCGGTAAAATATCTACAAAAGGCGTACTTCGTACGAACTGCTTGTGTCTTGGCAACCGCGTGTGTGTGCGTGTGACCGCGGTTCTCGGCGGTTTCCGTGTTCGTGCAGGGCGTCGCAAGTCTGCGATTGCCGATCGCCGAACCGTTTGTCATGATGCGCTCGTCCAACGTTCAGGTATCGCCGTATGACCATCGCAGTTGTCGCCGAAAAACCCTCAGTAGCTCGCGATATTGCGCGTGTTCTTGGTGCATCGCAAAACATGGATGGCGCCATCGAAGGTGGCGGTTACGTCGTGACGTGGGCCATCGGGCATCTTGTGGCGCTGGCGCAACCTCATCAGGTCGATCCGGCGTGGAAACGTTGGGATTTGCGGACGTTACCGATGCTTCCGTCAACCTGGCCGCTCGTCGTGCTTGAAGAAACGAAAAAGCAATTTGACGTCGTCAAGCGAATTCTGCGTCGTACCGATGTGGACACCGTGATTTGTGCAACGGACGCGGGCCGTGAAGGGGAACTGATCTTTCGGTACATCTATGATGCGGCGGCTTGCTCGAAATCTGTGCGCCGACTCTGGATTTCGTCGCTCACGCCGGATGCCATTCGCAAGGGATTCCGCAATTTACGCGACGGGAAATTGTACGAGCCATTGGCAGACGCGGCTCGCGCTCGTAGCCGAGCCGATTGGCTTGTCGGGATGAACCTATCTCGCGCATATTCACTGGTTTTTCGTGAAGATTTTTCAGTCGGCCGAGTGCAAACACCGACGCTGGCCATGGTAGCCGAACGGGAATTGGCCATTCGTGCGTTTATTTCCGAGGATTATCTCGAAATACGGGCGACATTTTCTCCAGAAGGAATCGTCAGTAAGCGTGACGACTCGAAATATGATGGCGTATTGTTGGGTGTTCCAGAAAAACCAGATATGCCGGAGCGTCCCGCGCGATTGTCACCGGATGGAGATGAGGCTGAACGGATCAAGACGCGGGTTGAACGAGGGCGAGCGAGGATTGAAAAAATCAAAGCCGAAACCCGGCGCACGCCGCCTCCGCTTCTGTACGACTTGACCGAGCTACAGCGCCATGCGAACCGAATTTGGGGATTGAGCGCTCAACGGACGCTCGATATTGCCCAGAGTCTTTACGAACGGCACAAGCTCATCAGTTATCCGCGAACGGACAGCCGGCATTTGTCTACCGATGTCGCGTCGACGCTCGATTCGATTGTATTAGCCATCGAAGCTCCTTACCGAGCTTTGCTTGCGCCAGGTACGGGACAAACTCCATTGGGAAAACGTTTCGTCGACGATACGCAAGTAACGGACCATCACGCCATCATTCCCACGACGACGAATGCGGCAAACGAGAATTTGTCCGCTGAAGAACGCAAAATTTATGATTTGATTTGCCGCCGATTGTTGTGCGCGTGGCATGACGACCTCGTAGAAAAAACGACCACGGTCATCACGGCGGTCGATTCTGTTGAAGAAGGACAAACCGTCAAGGATCGCTTCAAAACGACGGGCACGGTCATCGAGCAACCAGGTTGGAAAGTATTGGATTTGGGTGGCGTCAAAGAAGGCCCAAAGAAACGAAAAAAGGCCGAGCCAGGCGAGGATAACGACGACGAACCGGAAAACCAAGTATTGCCTCGAGGATTGGCGCAGGGGCAAACGCAGCGGGTGGAAGACGTTCGAATCGACAAGAAACGAACCAAGCCCCCAAAGCGTTTTACCGAAGCAATGCTCTTGACAGCCATGGAGACCGCCGGCAAAACGCTCGACGAAAAAGAATTGTCGGATGCATTAAGGGATGCTGGGCTGGGTACACCGGCAACCCGAGCCGCAATCATTGAAACGCTCATCAAGCGTGAATATGTCGTGCGTGAAGGAAAAAGTCTTGTTGCGACGGACAAAGGCATTTTGCTCGTTAATTCGGTGCATCCCCATGTAAAAAGTGTGGCGATGACGGGTGAATGGGAAGCGCGCCTAGCGCGAATGGCGCGCGGCGATGGAGATCTCAATACATTCCTTCGGGCTATCGAAGGATATGTGAAATACGTCGTGGGTGCCGTGCAAGACGGTGAAGTAACGCCGTTGCCGCTAGACCAGAATAAGTCCAATCCGCAAGCGTCGCCCGCGCCCGCAAGATTGAGCCCCGCCAAACCTCATTCCACGACGCCAACAACCGTCGAAGCTAGTCCCATGGGAGGCGTCATGACGCCCCCGACAGAACCCAAAGCAGCGAAAACGGTTACGGCGAAGGGAAAACTGACCACTTCTTCAATGACCACTGCGAAAACAACTGCGAAAACGCGTTCGAGTGCGGCAAAGGTTCTACCGGACATACACGTGGAGCGTAAGCCCATCGCGCAAGGAACGCCGCTTCTCAACATTTTGCGTGAACGATTCGGATTTCCCGCATTTCGACGTTATCAAGAGCCGGTTTGTCGTGCGGTAGCCGAGGGAAAAGATGTTTTGATCGTCATGCCCACGGGGGCAGGTAAGTCGCTTTGTTATCAACTTCCTGGAGTAGCTCGAGGTGGTACGACGCTGGTCATTAGTCCTTTGATTGCCCTGATGGAAGATCAAGTGGCCAAATTGCGGGCCCAAGGGTTTTCCGCAGAACGCATTCATTCTGGCCGCGACAGGTCCAAATCGCGCGCGGCGTGTGTCGACTATCTCGCAGGGAATCTAGATTTTTTGTTCGTTGCTCCAGAGCGATTGCGTGTGCCTGGTTTTCCCGAAATGTTGGCGCGACGCAAACCGACGCTCATTGCCGTGGACGAAGCGCATTGCATTTCTCATTGGGGACACGACTTTCGGCCTGACTATCGCATGATTGGGCAGAGGCTTCCGTCATTACGCCCCGCGCCGGTCATTGCGCTGACAGCGACCGCGACGCCCGTCGTGCAAGACGATATCGTGCGCGAATTGAACCTTGGGGATGGTGAAAGATTCATTCACGGGTTTCGGCGTACGAACATTGCTGTTGAAGTCGTGGAACTCACGCCCAGTGGACGTATAGAAGCTGTCACCAAATTGCTGGGTCCGGAAGATCGGCGACCAGCCATCGTCTACGCACCGACGCGTAAACATGCAGAAGAAACGGCCAAAGTGCTTTCTCGCAAATTTTCGGCTGCTGCGTATCACGCGGGTATGGAAACGGCAATACGCGACAAGATACAAACGGCATTTCTTGGCGGCGACTTGGATATCGTCGTCGCGACGATTGCGTTTGGCATGGGTGTCGACAAAGCCGACGTGCGTACGGTCGTTCATCTGGCCCTGCCCAGCAGTGTGGAATCGTATTATCAAGAAATTGGACGCGCAGGTCGTGATGGGTTGCAGTCGCGGGCCATTCTCATGCATTCGTTTGTCGATCGTCGTACACATGAATATTTTTTCGAGCGAGATTATCCAGATCCCGCGTTGTTATCGGCACTTTATTCCCTCCTTTCGGAACGGCCGCAGACGCAAGATGCGCTTGCCCCACGGCTGTCGGCGGATCGAGAACAATTTGATAAAGTACTAGAAAAATTATGGATTCACGGCGGAGCCATCGTTGATCTAGAAGATGGGGTTTGTCGCGGAGACGACAATTTTTTGCCAGAATACATTGCGCAACGGCGGCATAAACAGGAGAGTCTGGCGAAAATGGCGAGATTCGCCGAGGGGAGCGAATGCCGCATGCTTCTTCTCGTACGGCATTTCGGCGACCAAGCCGACGACGGAACGCCCTGCGGGACGTGTGACGTATGCGCGCCGGATACGTGCGTCGGGCGAAAATTTCGCGAACCAACGGCGGCAGAAACTGCGGCGATTAACAAGATTCTGGCGGCGCTGTCCCGCGAAGATGGGCAAGCAATGGGGCGATTGCATCGAGATACATTCGGGGAAACGCTCGATAGACGTTCATTTGAGCACATCGTGAATGGGCTGTCGCGCGCGGGGCTCGTTCAGGTGCGTACGGATTCATTTCAAAAAGGCGGCGAATTGATTGAATTTCAACGCGTGACGTTGACCGAAGATTCGCCGGCGGCATCTTGGCAGCAGTCATCGACCGCGCGGTTCGTAACGCTGGACGAAGCGCCAGCAAAAAAGAAGAAGGCGACGAAAGCCACGAAAGCCACGAGCGCGACGGACACAAAATCGAAGGCGTTTTGGATACAGCGAGCGATGGCGCGAAAGAAAAAGCGCAGCTAAGGGTCGACGGCTCATTATTTCCTGCGCGACGTTTTTACCTTTCTCGTCGAGGCGGGTCCAAGTGCGTGACATGAACGACGCATGGGCATAGATGCCGTGCGAATGGACATGTCTCGTTCACCATGCTCGTATTGGCGAGAATCGAGGGAGACGTCTTTCATGAAATTGCTTCGTTATACGTTGGCAACGCTCATTCTTTCGTCGTCGATGGCACTTGCGGCTTGCGGTGGGGATCCCGAGCCGAGTCCAGCGGCGGATGAAATTGCAACAGAAGACGT
>JANORL010000371.1:0-6306 GCA_031415295.1 Polyangiaceae bacterium
ACGCGGCTCTGCTTCGATGTCATGTGCTGGAACATTCGGATACGTTGCGCAGCGTAAAATTTCGCTACTATCTTGAAGAAATTCACCTCGGGAATGACGAACCGAAGGGAGGCGTCGAGCGCTGTCATTGTGCGCAGCAACCGCAACGTCGACCAGGCGGGCATGCACTCGTGGGCTCCTACCGTGGTTGCGAGGCTTCCCAGCAATCCGGTGAGCGCGCGATCCTCATAAGGGATGCCCTTGGCGTCCGTCTTGCTTTCCCAATTTTCAAGCACGCGAACGAGCTGTTTACGCAGCGTATTTAGGTCGACACTCGACGGAATAGACGGCATCATGGTGAAAAATGCCTCTGCATACTTCGAGAAATCCTTCTTGTAGAGCGCTCGGATGGCAATATTGTATTTGACCATGAAAGCTGCATCGAGGACCGATATCGAACCGAAATCGATATAAGCAATTTTGCTCTTCCGGAGCATCATGATGTTGCCCGGGTGAAGGTCGCCGTGTAGCACGTTATCCTCTAAGAGTTGCTTGAGGAAACTGACGTACAATTTGCGGCCAAACTTCTTCGGGCTGATCTTGTTTTCCTTGAGCCAAGCCTTTGCCCGCTTTGGGTCATTGATGAGCACGTGAACGTAATCCGACATCAGGACTCCATCCAAATACTCCATTGTCAAGACGCGTCGCGTGCAGTATTGCGTGTATGCTTTGGGGCTGACGACTTTCTCCACCTTCAGCAGACGACGCATGCGCCGCATTGAGGCGACCTCGAGGCGATAATCGAGTTCGTCGACGAGCGTCTGCTGGAGGATCTCGAACATGTCGTCCCAAGCGCCCCAGGGCATGATCCCAAAGAGGCGAATGATTTGAAAGTATCCACGTAGAATGGCGAGATCTTGGCGAAATGCCTCGACAATCGAGGGTCGCTGTACCTTGATGGCCACCTTTTTGCCATTGTCCCGCAGCCACCCGATGTGTACCTGGCCAATCGATGCTGCCGCAATTGGCTCGCTTTGGAACTCCTTGAACACCTCGTCGATCGGCTTGCCCAGGTCCTCTTCGATGATCTTGCGTGCTATTTCCCCTGGAAAACCGTGCGCACGATCATGCAATCGCGAAAGCTCGTCGCAGAATTCTTTCGAGAACATGTCTCGACGCATGGCAAGAATCTGTGCCGTCTTGATCCACAATCCGCCGAGTCGCTCAAAACGTGCCGTAACCATCTGAGCAAGCGCCAATACGGTGTAGCCACTTCGGGGGCGATACCGGATCATCAGGACGTACCAAATCGATCGAAGCGTGAGTCCGATAATGAAGAGCAGCCGGAACCGCACGGGCTTCGGCAATTCACTACGATGAGCCTTGTGAAGCACGAGTGGGGTTGGGATCAGATTTTTCTTGAGCATACTAGCAGTCGCACGCTAGCTTCGAACGTTTCGGACGTAAAGCAATTTTTCCAAAAATATGTCGAAGTCGCCCAAGGACGCCGAAATTGCGCGATTGGTAATAAGCTTGTATCAATTGATACGATCCTGCGCCGCACAATGGCTCAAATCAAGCCTATGACTGTAGCCTATAATACTGTTTTGTGATTATGTTTATATACACAAAACACCGTCGGTGCAACTCGAGTTACAATAACAGGTAATCCGGAATCATGTCAAAAATATCTTGACGGAGGAAAGTTCGTCAGCTAGGACTGGCCGTTCCGACGTGAACGGCATGTGGAACGGCGCACAAGGGCAGACGGATGAGCGAAGAGTCACGTGCTAGTCAGGCAGCCATCCTGAGACAGTTGACTCTGTTTGCGCTCCAGGTTTCTTTGGCGGCGCTGTTCCGATCGTTCGAAGGGGCGTTTGCTGCGCAGATTTTCTGGATGCCGAGCGTCGTCGGCGTCTCCGTGTCGGCCTACGTCAACTTCCTTTTCGTGTGCGTGCAAGTGCCTCGAGCTGCGCCCACTTTGCGCGTATGAAATCGGCCGTTTTGCCACCACGATCGGGATGCGTTTCCAACGCCAAACGACGAAATGCGCGGTGAATGTCTTCCGTAGATGCTCCCGCAGAAATACCAAGAATGGCAAATGGATTGGCCGATCGATCCGCGACGCTAGGTATGAATGGCTTCTGCTCTCGATGGGATTGCTGACGCGCAGGTTCTTCGGGCGCGCGTCGAGCTTTTTTTTCGACAAATGGCGGCATTCCTTGTTGCAAACGAATGAATGCCCGCGCCCATAACGGTTCGATTTCCAAAATCGGACAGCCCGCAGCACGCGCGGCTTGTTCCTTCGCTTCTTCGGGCGACCGAGCACCACCGGAAAAAGCATCGGGCCGACGAAATGGCGCACGTACAGGTTCGCCGTTCCACCAAGCGCACCAGAAATACCGACGACGTTTGGTCGTGGTAATGGAGACCTGTCCAAACGAAACAGTCATGAGGCGTCCGCGACAATACTGCTTTGTTCGCTGCGGGGCAAGCCGTTATTCAAGCGAAAAACCAATACGCCTCGTGGCCGGCGTTCAGGACGCCTCCACGAGCGACTCGTGCGTAATGGTTCCTTCGAAAACGTTTCCCGCAATCGTCACGTAAAGCGATCCATCATTGCGGACAATTTCGAGGGACGTATAACGATCCAACTTCTCTTCGAGTGTGTCGAGAAACGATGGCTCGATCCGCCACACGTCAATCGCTTCGACCTTGTGGATGGGGCGGGATGCCGCTTCGCGACGTAAGTTCGCGAGCGGTGCATAGGTGTATATTGCCACGCGATTGGCGGCTTTCGACGCTTTATGTAGCCGCTCGGCAGAAGGAGAACCGATATCGATCCACGCAAGCAAAAGGCCCGTAGGATCGTGAATCGTCAACGGAGCCTCTTCCGCGGCACTGAGCCCACCTTTGCTAAATGTTATGCCTTCTTCATAACTCAAGCAATACGCGAACATTCTTGTCACAAGGTACCGCATGCTTTCCGAAGGGTGACGTGCGAGTCTCAGATCCAGCGTTTCGTAAACGCCGCGATCGACGTCCGAAAGGTTCACAGGAAAGCGGTACATCGTTGCGCCAACGGCCATGGTCGCACAGACGTTACTCCCGATGTACGCAGAAGGCGAATTTTTGACGTCGGTCCATCGTTTTGAACACGAGTTGTAAAATTGGACTCACATAGAAATAGTGATGTGTAGATGTCGATCTTTCATTTTTCGATTGACGCCAACGCCAGATATCACCTATCGTCGCATTCGGCCCATCTTCAAGGAGGTAGCCTGAATGGTTTCTCCCGAACCTTTCCGGATGTTCATGTCACTGCGTCCTCATTTTTCTTCGGTTTCTTCGACGTCTTCAGCGTTTTCGACGTTGCGCCTGGGAATTCTGACCCTCGCTTGTTGTTTGCCGTCGTGTGTCGGAACGATCGGAGATTTACCCGACGAAGAGAACGGTTTTGTTGATCCTTCGACGACCATCGCTTTTCAAAGCGCTTATCCTCGGCTCACGCACGCGCAATGGGAAAGTACGACCCGTGACCTGTTGAAGCTTGATGCTTTGCCAGGTCTCAGTGTTTCTTTCACGAGCGATCCTCTTGGCGGCATTTTCGACAATGACGAATCTGTTCTTCAGGTGACGCCACCGTTATGGGCGGACTATCAGCGTGCGTCTGAAGAGCTTGCGGCGATGGTTATTGCCGATTCGTCACGACTCGCGAAAATCGTGCCTGCCGATACGGGGCAAGGCGTTGAAGCGCGGGGGCGGGCGTTCATTACGGAATTCGGAAAACGCGCGTATCGAAGGCCATTAACCACGCAAGAAATCGATGCGCATGCGGCGCTTTTTGCCTCAGGCCCCACGGTACTCGGAGGAGATCCGTTTCTTTCGGGCGTGCAATTGGTGCTCGAAGCCATTTTGCAATCACCTCATTTCGTGTACCGAGTGGAATTGGGTGCAGGGAAGGAAGGGCCGGGTGGATTGATTCCTCTCGGGCCTTACGAGCAGGCGACTCGGCTTTCGTATTTGCTCTGGAATACGATGCCCGACGATGCATTGCTCGACGCGGCAGCCAAAGGCGAACTCGATACACCTGAAGGTTTGCGAGGACGTGCGGAACAGATGCTTTTGGATGCACGGGCCAAAAATGTGGTGCGTAATTTTCACAAGCAGCTTTTCGATTGGAAAAAATATGCGGATCTTTATAAGGATCCCGCAAGTTTTCCAGAATTCGTGCCTGAACTCGGCAACGACTTTCGTTTGGAAGCCGAAGCATTCGTCGACAACGTCATTTACGAACAGGACGGGGGATTACGCGAGTTACTCACGTCGCGAACAGCATTCGTCAATGACCGACTTGCAGCCATTTACGGCGTCGCAGCGCCTGCGGGGTCGGATTTTGGCAGCGTGGAGCTGGATGCGACGCGTAGTGGAGCACTCACGAGGCTTGGATTTCTCGCCGCAAACGGTACGTCTCGATCGTCGGATCCGATTCATCGTGGCGTATTCGTGAATATGCGCATCCTTTGCGCCAAACTTCCTCCGCCTCCGGACAACGTTACACCATTACCAGCCAGCAATGACAAAACCACTCGGGACACTGTCGATTCGCATACCGGGAAGAACACATGCGGAGCGGGTTGCCATAGCACGTTGATCAATCCTGCGGGGTTCGCTTTCGAGGGATACGATGCCATTGGTCGATATCGCACGATGGACAACGGATATCCTGTCAATTCTGCGGATCAGTACACGTTGGGTGGTACCCTGGTGAAATACAACGACGCTGTGGAATGGAGTCAACACCTTGCGGAAAGTGCCGAAGCGAATCGGTGCTTTGCGAAGCATTGGCTGGAATTCGCGCTCGGGCGTGATGCCAAGCCAGAAGACGACAATTTGATCGGCAAACTCGGTGAATCTTCACGCGGGGGCAGCTCGGTCAAAGAGATCCTTGTCGACATCATTGTTTCGGATGCATTCCGGGCGCGTCGCCCTGTGGAGGTTCCATGAACCGCCGTCATTTGTTGCGAGGGCTTTTTGGGGTCAGCATGGCGCTTCCTTTTCTGGAGAGTTTGTCTCCTCGAAAAGCCGAAGCCGGACCTGGCGATATTCCTCCGTTTTCGATTTTCATGCGCCAAGCCAACGGCGTCGTGCAAAAAACGAACGATGAGCCTGAAATGTTTTGGCCCAGCACGGTCGGAGCGATTTCGACGGCGTCGTTGCAAGCCGAACCTGATCGCACGGCGAGCGAACTAGCGGCGTATGCGTCGCGCATGATTTTGCTCAAAGGCATTGATTTCGGATATCCGGGTAATGGCTGTGGCCATTCCGGTGGTGGAAATCAATGCCTTACGGCGGCACGCGTATCCGACGTTCCTGCCGGCAATGAATCGCTCTCCATGGGAGAATCGATTGACAATCGTATCGCCCGAGAATTAAACGGCCCGGGAATCGAGCCGCTCACGCTTTATGCTGGCAAAAAGACGGGATACATCAACGAGGTTCTCTCGTATCGTGGCCCCAAGGACATCCGGTCGGCCGAGCATAACCCGATTACCGCCTACAACAAGTTATTCGGGCTTGCGAACGTGGACCCCGAAGTGTTGAAGAAGCTCGCGGCCGAACGAAAAAGCGTCAACGATCTCGTGCGTTCGCAAATGCAGTCGTTGTTGTCGCGGAATGATTTGGGTTCGGCGGACAAGCAGCGGCTCGATTTGCATTTCCAAGCCATTCGTGATTTGGAAATTAGCCTTTCTTGCAAGCTCACGGCGGACGAAATCGCGGCAATGGAGGCGATGTCGCCTGATGCCCAAGTGAACGACAACATCGAAGTTGTCGCGCGCATGCAGATGGACATCATTGCGCTGGCGATGGCGTGCGGCACGACGCGTGCGGCGACCATTCAAATTGGCGATGGCAACGACGGTACCCAATACACCATCGACGGGGTCAAACAGAAGAGTTTCCATCGCATTTCGCACCGAATCGACGGCGATGGAGACGTCGGTGCTCCGATCGTCGGGGCTGTGGATTTGCACCATAAGATCGACGGGATCCATGCGCGCTTGTTCCGGTATTTGTGCGACAAACTCGCAGCGTACGATTTGGGCTCCGGGAGCCTGCTCGATTTCGGCGTCGCCGTCTGGCTCAATGATTTGGGGAACAAGTACCACTCGTACAAAAACGTACCCTACGTGCTCGTAGGTTCGGCCGGGGGATACTTGAAGACCGGCCAATTCGTCGACGTGGGCGGCGTGAACAACAACAAGCTGCTTTCAACGATTGGAGCGGCTTGCGGGTGCAAGAATGGTGCAGGCAGTCCGCTCGACG
>JANORL010000372.1:0-5221 GCA_031415295.1 Polyangiaceae bacterium
TCCCCGCACGCGTGTACCGGTCGAACTGCTCGGACTCACGGTCACGTCGGCCGTCGAGAAAAAAGAGCCCGTCGACAAACTCAAGGCGGTCACTCCTGGCACGCGTGTGTACGCGCATCTCAAGATGCGTAACCGTTCGACGGAAAAGCGCACCGTGCATGTCGACTTCCTCGTCAACGGCAAGCTTCGTACGCCGCTGAAACTCGACATCGAACCATCGTGGTCATTTCGCACGTGGGGCTACAACACGATCCAGACGAGCGACTCGGGCGAGGTGGAAGTGCAAGTCTTCGACGACGCTGGGACGATGCTCGAACGGGTACGATTGCCGATTCAGTCAAAGTGATCGTTTGATCAGCAACGATTTCGTCGGGCGTGACGCGAAGCAGTTGTCGTCGCAAGCCGTCCGTGTATTCTCAGGCGTAACGTGGCGCATCTTGCGCCCGCATCACGCCGAGAGGAATCGCCCATGTCTTACCGTACGAACACGCCCGAGCTGTATGAAGGCAAGTTTTATGGCGAAAGCCATCATTGCGTAGCGCTCGTCAAACACGCCACGGGAGCGCCGCAAGCGTCGACGTGGAAGCAAGGTGCACCGGTAATCGGCAATGCAGCCATTCAGGCTGGCACTGCCATTGCTTGCGGTTGGGAAGGTGGCCGATACATGAACCATAGCCGTGGCAACCATGCGGCCATTTATCTTGGCGAATATGGTGGCAGCATTTACGTCGTGGATCAATGGATTGGTTCGCCCGCTGCACGTCGCTACAAGACGCACAGGCCCGAGAAGGCGTATTACGTCATCGAGTGACGAACGTTTGATCATGAGCCTTCTTGATTTCTTCAATTGAAGAGAGAAGGCAAATCCTCACCCCAACCCTCTCCATTTAAAGAACGTTTGGGGTGAGGTTTTTTCAATGCAGTGCCAGGAACGGGATTCGAACCCGCGACCTCGCCGTCCGAAGCGGAGTAACCCTGACCATCACTGCCGTTGCCGGAGAAAACCGGCCAGGGTGTATACGCGCTCTACCACTGAGCTATCCTGGCGTGACGCCAAGCCATCATTGCACCCCTCGTGCCAAGCCCTCGCTCGTTACCGTTTTACGTGTGAACACCGAATGCGCCCTTGATTTCCGAATGGTTCATGTGCGTCGTCGTTCCAATTCCTATCCTTTTGTATAATTGATTAGCCAAGCGGCTATGCCTCGATGCAGGCCGACGATCCCGACGATTTCATCGAGTTGCGTTGACGTACATTTCTCGGGGAGTAAGATACGCCCCCGTACGAAGGAGCATGGACGTGAACGAGCAGCACCCGACGCGGCTTTTGTGCAGGGAAACCGTCGATACCGACACGGTGCGACGGTTCGCGTCACAGCAGTGGTTTTTGTGGAACCGGATCGAACGCGACGACAATCAACCGCTCGTTTATGAATGGTCGACGGCGACCAAAGATTGCCGCATCCGATTCACCGACGATCATCGATTAGGACTGCGTTGGTTCGACCTTGTTGGCTTGCGCGCGGCTGATGTCGCGGTACTCATCAAGAGCACGTTGCCCATTCTCGAACGTGACGAAGTCATCACCAGCGCAACTTCCGCAAAGGAAGAAAACGAAGGCATCTGGGCGGCGTTCAAATTGGCCGTGATTGCCAATGGGACACCTTTCGACGCGGACATGTTCGGCGCATTTGGCGATTTGGCCAATCATCGTTTCGCGCGTGTCCGAGATGCAGCGATATACGCCATGACGCAAACGGGGTGGTCACAGTTTGCCGGCATTATCGAACCCATTGCCGAAGACGATCCGGAGGAAGGCGTGCGTCATCGTGCCGCCCAGGCGCTCAAAGGCCTATCTGGATGAATTCGTTTATACGCTCTTTAATGCTTGCCAAATGAACCAAGCGGTCATCGTAACACCTAAAATAACGATGCATCGGCGCAATTTTACTGGATCGATACGCGTGGCTAGGCGTGCGGACAAATAACCACCAGTGATGGCGCCGGCCATGCAAAACAGTCCGGGCACGATCCACAAAAGGCCTGCGTGCAAGAAAAAGAGCGACGCGACGATATTGACCGTCACGGCCAAACCATTTTTCAGCGCATTGTGTTCGTGTATCGTTCCTTCGACGAAAAGACCAAAAAGCGCCAGCATGATGATGCCCATGCCCGCACCGAAATAACCTCCATACACACTGAGTAAAAATTGCAGAAAAATGCCCGCCGGCATGGGCAAACGCGATTTCGAACCAAGAACTCTCGTGCGAATCTGCGTTTGAAATGCGAGCAGCGCGGTCGCTACCAAGATCAATACCGGAACGACGAAATTAAATAGCCGCGCGGGTGTATGCGTCAAAAGCCACGCCCCCAAAAGACCACCGAGCACCGTAGGCGGAACAAGAAAAGGCAGATTGCGCTTGGCAGCTGCGAGTTGTCCTCGATACCCGAATGCGCTGGCGAGCGATCCTGGCCATAACGCGACCGCCGTCGTCGCATTTGCCGAAAGCGCAGGAACGCCGCAGGCCACGAACAGCGGGAAAGTGAGGAGCGATCCTCCACCCGCGACGGCATTGATTGACGAGGCCAAAAAGCCCGACAGAAAAAGCACGGCGAGCGCCAGCGGGTGCTGACCGGAAAAAGACAAATCGGCGGAGACCCAAGGCATAGACGCGCCTGCTATAGCCCACAACATGCCCTGGCGCACGGTGAATGTCCGAGCATCGCGAATTTCGTCACGTCAGGAACGTGCGGCACTCACGTCTTTCCACTCGATATCGAAACGGGCTAAATATTTGCGCAATCGATCCGCATCGTTCACCGTCGTGCGATCTTTACGCGATTCCGCAAAAAGCACCCGCCCCGCTTCGCTCAAGCTTCGGGCGTCACGACAGACTCGAAGCACGTCTTCGAGCTGGATACGATCAAAACGGTCGAGTTTTTCAGCGCCCGCGCCCAGGACGTCCGTCACGTAATCGATGCCGTCCGTCTTACCGTCGCGTAATGCGGATCTGCCGCTGGCCCAGGCTATTTCGAGTCGTTCGATTTCTTCGGCAACATTTTCTTTCGTAATGCGCCCGCCGTGTGCAAGCGTGGCCATACGCGTGACGCAAGCATTCAAATCACGAAAATTGCCCGCCCAAAGCGCTCGACCCGACACCGCAAATTCCAAAAATGTTTCGCGCGCCGTTTTGTTCATCGTGATGTTCACGCCCAACACACGCGCCGCAAGTTCCAGTTCGTAATCGAGGTTCGGTTCGATGTCTTCCGGTCTTTCCCGCAATGCGGGCAGTCGAAACGTCCAAAGATTGATACGCGCGTAAAGATCGTCGCGAAATTCACCTTTTGCAGCAGACGAACCAAGATCGCGATTCGTTCCGGCAATCAACAAAAATTCGCTCTTCACCTCTTGATCGGCGCCGACCGGGTAAAACGCCTTTTGCTCGATGGCGCGCAAAAGCATCGCTTGTTCATCGAGTCCCAATTCGCCAATCTCATCCAAAAAAAGTAGACCACCATCCGCTTTTCGAAGCAGTCCCGGCCGGTCCGCGACAGCCCCGGTAAACGCCCCACGTTTGTGCCCAAAAAGTGTGGCCATCGCCGCGTCACCGCGTAACGTGGCACAATTGACCGGCACGAATTCGCCTTGGATCTGCCGCCGCGATTTTTTCAATTCATGAATACGCGCCGCCAATTGACTCTTGCCTGCGCCCGTCGGCCCCATGAGCAAAATCGGGGCTCGCGACGCTTTCGCTACTTCTTCAATACGTTCAATGAGACGATTAAATGCCGCATTTTTCGTATCGATGCCCGCCTTGAGAAAACTTTGCCCGTCTTTACGTTCCCGGACGAACCTCGATAAAATACGATCGTACCGGGACAAATCCAAATCGACGATGGAATACGAGCCGGGACTATCCGGCGCTTCTTTTCGCTCACGTCGCGGCGGAGCCGATTGCACGACCCGCGCTGGCAAATACCGCGCTTCGGTCAAAAGAAACAAACAAATCTGCGCTACGTGCGTGCCCGTTGTGAGGTGCACGAGGTAATCCTCTTGATCAGGCTTGAATGGATACGCGCGCGCCAAATCGTGCAGCGTCGCGTATACTTCCTCGAAATCCCACGGATCCTTCCAGACCAAATCGAGACGTTCAATGGTTGTTTCGGGAGAAACGTGGCGGACGTCGGCAGCAACGCTATCTGCCAAATCGCGCGAGTTTTTGTCGTGCAGCAGAACCAGCCGACTGACGAGCAAATCTTCATGTTGACACAACGCAATGGTGGGACGCCACTTCTCCCAACGGCCAACACCTCGAGCGGCGTCGAGCGTGGTCCCAAGGATGCTGAAAACAACGAGCTGACGCGAGGGCATGCTTGTCGTTTACCATGAACTTCGCGGATTGTATCGTAAATTATCTCAGCATCTAAAACGTTAGCGCCAACATGCCCCTTCTACCCTCGGCATACATCGTGCATTCTAGGAGCTCGAACAACCGCTGAGAGGGTGTTTCTCAGGCGTCGCGAGCGTTGTGATGCTAGGAAGGACGGCGGAAGCGTACATCGTACGCTGAGTAAGTCCGACCGACGCATCGCAACGCGCAGCAGCCTGAGAAACACCCGCTGAGGAAATTGCTATGAATGACTCCAACCATGTGACATTCGAGACCGCTGGCGTGCCTGTGAAGGCGTGGACGAAAGGCGTCCCGTTCGAAGCTGAAGCTGAAGCGCAATTGCGCCGCGTTGCGGCATTGCCTTTCGTTTACAAATGGGTCGCGGTGATGCCCGACGTTCATGCAGGAAAAGGCGCGACGGTCGGAAGTGTTATTGCAACGAATGGGGCCATCATTCCAGCGGCTGTGGGCGTGGATATCGGCTGCGGAATGATTGCTGTCGAAACGACAATGACGGCTTCGCAATTGCCCGACGACCTGAAAACCATTCGATCGGCCATCGAAAAAGCTGTTCCGCACGGTCGCACGAACAACGGCGGACCTGGTGATCGTGGAGCATGGGCAAATTTACCCGACCGTGTGGCGAATGCGTGGAAGGACCTCGAACCTGGTTACAAGCGTATCGTCGAACGCGATGCAACCCTTGGTCGCGGCGTGACGCCCCAGCATTTGGGCACACTAGGAACGGGAAACCACTTTATCGAGATGTGCCTGGACGAACGCGACCACGTTTGGTTCATGCTACATTCGGGTTCGCGCGGCGTGGGAAA
>JANORL010000373.1:0-2282 GCA_031415295.1 Polyangiaceae bacterium
GCGGAAAATACCCCACCCACGTTGGCGGCCGCCAGGTTATCACGGTCACATTACGTGGGATAAAGTCCTCAAAATGACGTAAAAACACGGGTGGCGTCATTCGGTACGAAAAATCTCCACCCACGTTGGTGACCAACCCAATAAAGGTGCCAACCACTTTTGAGGGCCAGAAGAAGGACGAACTTCCGGACATCAAGAAAAGGTGCCACCATCCTGGAAATGTGCCGACTGGCGAAGTACCCCACCCACCTTGGCCACGAAAAGGTGCCAACCACATTTTGAACCCTCCAACAAACCTTCGGTGTACACATCGTCCTGCGATGCCGGTGCGAGGTGGACGTTGACGAATGCCGTGGGAAATCCCATTCGAGGGTGGGACAGCCGGCTGCATATTGTGACGTCGAAGTACGACGTTTTGCATCGACGCACGGAATTGTGGGTGCTCGAAGAGCCGGACCCCGCACTGCCTCCGCCCCAGGTGCAGCCGGAACCGAAACTTGCAGAACAAACGATCTACGGCGAAAGCCAATCGAATCCCGAAGTGGCGAACCTGCGCGGGAAAGTGCACCAAAGCAAAGATGGCGCAGGCGTCGTGACAAACGTTGAATACGATTTCAAGGGGAATCTGTTGACGGCGCATCGACAGCTTGCGGCTGCTTTGGGCGGACAGCTTGATTGGTCGTTGTCGGTGACGCTCGAGGCGGAAACGTTTGTCCAGCAAACACAATACGATGCGCTAAACCGGCCAACGACGATGACGATGCCAGATCAAAGCAAGATTGTCCCAACGTACAACGAAGCGGGCTTGCTCGAGCGCGTGGAGGCGTACGTACGCGGGGCGCAAGCGGCGACGATCTTCGTGGACGATCTCGATTACGATGCCAAGGGGCAACGCGAGCGTATCGCGTACGGCAATGGCGTTGTCACGGAATACGAATACGACGAGCTGACGTACCGTGTAAAACGCATCAAGACGACGCGCACGGCGGGTCCGGTGTTGTTGCAGGATTTGCATTACACGTACGATGCAGTCGGTAACATCGTCGAAACAGCGGACTTGGCGCAAAGCACGGTGTTTTACGACAACGATGTGATGGCGGCAGTGTCGAAGTACGAATACGACGCGATTTACCGTTTGATCAACGCGACGGGTCGTGAGCATGCAGGGCAGAATGCGAACATTCAGCAGGATGCATACGGTTTTCCGCTGGTAAATGCACCCAATGCGAACGATCCGCAAGCGATGCGCAATTACGCGGAGTCATACGCATATGATCAGGTTGGGAATTTTATCGAGATGATCCATGCGACCGTGAATGCCGCGGGAAGCTGGACGCGTCGGTACAACGTTTCCACGACGAACAATCGATTGCTTGGAACGAGTTTGACCACGGATGCGCCGAATCAATTTGCGGAGAGTTAACCGCACGACGACCACGGGAACATGCAATCGATGCCGCACCTCAACGGCATGGCGTGGGATTTCAAGGATCAATTGGCCCACATCGTCAAGAGTGGCGCGGGCGATGTGTACTTTACGTACGACGCGTCCGGGCAACGCGTACGCAAGACGTGGGTGCATAACGGGATTCGTGAGGAACGCATCTATCTCGGGGGTTCGAGCTGTATCGGCGACACGAACTTGGTGGTATCGTGCTCGAACGCGAAACGCTGCATATCATGGATGATGCACGGCGTATCGTTATGGTCGAGACGAAGACAATTGACGTGTCCGTGCCAAACCTGAATGTGGTATCGCGGACGCGGTATCAATGCAGCAACCATTTGGGATCGGCGACGCTGGAGCTGGACGAAACGGGGCAAGTGATTTCGTACGAGGAATACCATCCGTACGGGACAAGCGCATATCGTGCGACAAACGCGAGCGTCGAGGTATCGGCGAAACGATATCGATACACGGGCAAGGAGCGCGATGAAGAAACGGGGCTGTATTACCACGGAGCGCGTTATTACGCATGCTGGCTCGGGAGGTGGACAAGCGCGGATCCGGCGGGAATGGTGGATGGGCCGAATTTGTTTCAGTATGTGAGAGGAAAAGCAGTAGTCTTGAACGATGCTACTGGTCATCAGGGACATCCACCTGGTCTGACGGTGTCCCCGGAATCAAAGATATCCGCTTCCCAATTTCTTACGCTCATTCAAAAGAGCCCGAATATCCCGGATTGGATAAAGAAACTTTTCTCCGTCCAGGGCAACAAAATTATGATGAAGGAAACGTATAGAGTACCACCAGGTGCTCAAAAGCCGGACTGGTTCGAGCC
>JANORL010000374.1:0-3099 GCA_031415295.1 Polyangiaceae bacterium
GCTGATGACGTTCGCTCGGCGGCAGATCGATGAGCAACGAAATGCCCGGCTCAGCTGCACGCAGGAGCTACGAGAAAGAACGGCTGAGGTCGTCGACCTGAAGGAGAAGCATGAATCGCTTGCCAACAAGATGGAATCTGAGATCTCATCGCGCACGAGCGAGCTCGAGCGAGCCTGTGACGCTGCGTTGGGTGCAAGTCGGGCGAAGAGTGAGTTTTTGGCGCATATGAGCCACGAGATTCGTACCCCGATGAATGCGGTCATTGGCCTCACGGCGCTGCTTCTGGACACGAAACTCGACGACACACAACGTGCGTATCTTCAAACGGTGCACGTTTCGGGTAATCATCTTCTCACGCTCATCAATGAAATCCTTGACCTTTCCAAGTTAGAAGCGGGCAAAGTCGAGATTGAGCATGATGTGTTCGACGTCGTTGCGTGTATTGAAGAAAGCGTCGAGCTCGTCGCGCAAGCAGCGGCCAGAAAAGAGATTGAGATTATTCTTTTTATCGATGCGGATATCCCATCCAAAATCTTGGGCGACGGTGGGAGATTGCGGCAGGTCGTCGTCAACCTTCTCAGCAATGCGATTAAATTTACTACCAAAGGCGAGATTGTTCTTGGGCTCAAAGCTCGTACTATCGACGCAGAGCGTGTCGAGTTGACCTGTCTCGTGCGTGATACCGGTGTCGGAATGACCGCGGACGAAGTATCCAAAATTTTTCAACCATTCGTCCAAGTTGGCTCAGGTTCCACGAGGGTTGCCGGTGGCACGGGCCTTGGGCTAGCCATCAGCAGTCACCTCGTGGAGCGAATGGGCGGGTCGTTTCGAGTTGAAAGCGAGCCCGGTATTGGGAGCACGTTCACGTTTACCCTCTGCGCCGATCTGCCGGCTCCAGTGGGCCCGCTTCGGCCGTTGACCCTCCGCTTTCGAGAGGCCCACGCGCTCATTGTGGACAAGAGTGCGATGATTCGGAAAATGCTACGGATACAGATGGAAGCCTTGGGAATGGAGGTCAGCGAGGCTTCCACATCCGAAGAAGCGCTAGAAATGGCGAAGGATGGCGTATTCGAGTATATTTTCATCGACACCAACATCAGTGAAACGCGTATGGGCGCGACCGAGCTTGCATTAAAGATAAAGAACCTTGGCAATGATGGCCAAACCCGCTTCGTGCTCATTCGTTCCCTCAACGATTCGCCCAGCTCAAGTGAAACCGAGGAGTTTCCTGTGCGACTCATCAAGCCGCTTCGGCCATCGCAGGTTTCCGCGCAGTTGCGGGGGGCGTTCGTAAATTCTCTCCAATTACCGGGACCAACCTTCGAACCTGATACGCTTTCTCCCATTGGTGCGAAATACGAACTCAAGATCCTCGTCGCGGAAGACAATCGAGTCAATCAGAAGGTTGCCATTTTGATGCTGGCAAAGCTTGGGTATCGCGCGGATATCGTAGAGACCGGGGTGGCAGCCGTTGCCGCCGTCGAGCGACAAAAATATGATGTTGTGCTGATGGACGTGCAGATGCCGGAGATGGACGGACTTCAAGCGACGCGCGCCATTATCGAAAGAGTTGCGCAACAGCAGCGTCCCTATATCATCGCCATGACGGCCAATGCGATGGTGGGCGACGAGAATACATGTATCAACGCCGGCATGGACGACTATGTCGCAAAGCCCGTCGACTTGGTAGCACTCAAATCTGCACTGCTGCGAGCGATTCGAAAAATTCGGCCCTTGGGGCGGGCAACTCGAGCAACCACCCCAAACCAGACCGTTCCAACGACTTGACGCGCCCAAGAGGCAATGCGACGAGTCTGGCGAACGTGTAGTCAGCGCTGGCCGGTTGTGCACAGGTTCTTACACTGACCGAAGTAAATCGAGCGTGGCATCGAAGAGTGCTTGCGTCTCGAATAAGGCTACGTTCGCGTAGCGTTAGAATTTTGCGGATTCGATCGCGATCCAATGCCGGGATTGTGCCCTCAATTCTCTATTTCGGTGGGGTTTGGGGCGGCAGCCCCATCGTCAACTGGGTAGAGGGAAAGTGCCGAAAGCGCGCAGCGCTTGTCGGCATTTTCCCTGACGAGGGTTGAGCGCGAAGCGCTCAACCGGTCGACAAATCAGAAAATCAAAGAATGTGAGCGCTTATGGAGCGCTGGGGCCGAGTTCGACGAACTGGAAAAAAATCTTTCTTCGGTCTTTCACTTGCACATGGATGGGCTTTCATGCCAGATATGGCCACCGCATCATGTTGCCCTCCGTCGTTCTTCTCGTCGCTGGAATTGCGATTTCGGCGTATCTTGGATTGCATCATTTGGGCGTTGGGTTGGGCGAACGTTCCGATCGGCTTCATTTGTGGGTTGCCAGTTTCTGCGTGGCCTCGCTTTGCTTTGATACGGCGCGCGCCATGCATTATTTGGCGGCGGATGCGTCGACTGCGGTCGTCGCAATGCGTTGCCAGCTGTCGATCATTTTGGTTCTTCAGTGGATTCTCGTGGGTACGTGCCGCGCATTTGCGCGTCGCTCGGGCGAATCGTGGCTATTGCCGGTTCTAGGCGGAATCTCGTCGGTGAGCATTGTGCTTCTCATGACGACGTCGTGGTTCGTCACCGGCAATACGCGGGTTTGGACCGACGCGCTTGGGCAACGTATCTTCTGGGCGGAGCTTGGAATCGCCGTCCGCTTCATTGATCCCATTGCGTTTGTCATGCTGGGATATGCGGTCAGGATTCTGTGGACGTCCCCCGCAATGGACCGTTTCGAGCGACGAGTGCTCATCTTGGGAATGGTTTTTTATGTGCTCGTTGGTCTCAACGACAGTATGATTGGCGTTTTCAAATATCAGGATTCAAGAATAACCACTGCTCTGTTAAGAGACTACTCGTTTTTGGCCAGTATGTACTTGCTTGAGCCTTGCGACTTGAGTTTGAAGGAAAAGGGCGAATATGGTCTTGGGAGATCGCTTCTCCCGAAAAATATCGCAATTCCATTGGTGGAGCTCGCGGCGAAATTGGAGGCCAAACCCTTTTTGGAATATTCGACTGGTTATATTGGTTTCAATTGGATTAAAAAGGACCCGCTGGGAAATTGGGACCCTGAGA
>JANORL010000375.1:0-9375 GCA_031415295.1 Polyangiaceae bacterium
TCGTAGGGCGTATACGGGCGACCAGTGGCGCGAATGCTGTTTGCTGGCCATGAAGAGGACGACTTGGCTCAAAAAAGTGGTTGGCACCTTTTAGGGGGCACAGGGGCACAGGGGGCACCATTTAGGGGCACCTTTTGGGGGCACGTTTGGGGGCACCTAGGGGCAGCATCTTTTAGGGTTGGCACTTTTTAGAAGGGCTCAGAAGGGCTCAAAAAAAGTGGTTGGCACCTTTTGGGGAACCATTCTGGGGGTTGCACCTTTTGGGGAACCATTCGAACCTATTCCCAGTCATTCCAATGGTTTGTCAATCGCTTCGCCGACACACTCCGACAGCGTAATGACTTGCCAACCCGCATTGCGAAGGCGATCAATCACGATCGGTACGAGTTCGACTGACGCCTCCGTATATTCGTTGTCGTGCTGGATGTGAATGAGTGGCCCGGTCAGGGCATTCGTGGCATCCGTAACGGCGCGGAGAACCTTATCGGTGTCGAGATCGTTGGGATATTCCGTGCTCGCATGCAGCCAATCACCCGTATCGAAGCTCCATAAGATCACGCTATAACCGAGTTCTCCAAGAATACCTAGAACACCGTCATCGTAATCGGTGTACGGAGGGCGCATGCATTGCGCACGCCGACCTGTCTCGCTGGCAATGAGAGTCTCCGCCGTCAACATCTCTGCGCGAACGTCGGCATGATTCAGCTGCGTGAGTCGGCGGTGAGAATGCGTATGGTTGCAAATTTCGTGACCGGCGGCATGAATTCTGCCAACGCGAAGTCGATTTGCCGCATGTTCAGGATGCGCTTCATCAAGGTTATTCGTTTTCAAGAAAAACGTCGCTCGGGCATTTCTCTGCTGAAGCAGCTCGAGCAGCCTGTCCGTGTAAGGACTCGGGCCGTCGTCGAACGTCAAGACGACAACCTGATCGGTTCTGCCCGGACAAACTCGTATCGGCACGCTGGGCATACCGAGCGTATTTGAAGCGACTGGAACCACCCTCGGCTGTTCTTGTTGGTGCGCGTCTTGCCTACATCCACAAACCATAAGCGGTACGAACAAGAGCCAACGCAGTGATAACGACGAAAATACGATCATGGCAGGTAATGGCGATCAATCCGAGTCGCCAACATGTCCGATGCCGCGGTGGCGATGTTCGTTGCGATCGTGCATCGCCAGCATCTCGCACCGTCGAACTGCGACAGATCCGATGGCCATGATCCGACGCTGCTGAAATCATGAGACAATTCCCAGCGAAACATGATATCGTTGCCCGCCTGATCCTCGAATGTGGGCATTGTGGCGCACCGCTCGACGTTCGTGAACGTGTCTCGATCACGTCCTGCAAGTAAGGCGGCAAGGCAAACGACCGGCAGCCTATGCGTACAATCTTCGCAGAAACGCCGCAAGATTTCCGTCCGCCTCCGTAATGGACTCCGCCTGCACAATTCACCGCTCCGTCGAATTTACCCTCGAGTATCACCGCTACCGCACATCAGCCGCGAACACATATATATATATATATTGCGTCGCTTTTGGTAGGCCTCGGAGTGGCTATTACCGGCGCGGTTATGGCCACTCCAAAAAAGTGGTTGGCACCTTTGGGAGGGCCGCGGCCGCCACCTTTGGGGGGCAGCACCTTTGGGGGCAGCATCTTTGGGGGCAGCCACCAAAAGAAGTGGTTGGCACCTTTGGGGTAACAGCACCTTTGGGGTAACACCCCGAGGGCCACCAAAAAGTGGTTGGCACCTTTGGGGGGCAGGCCACCCCAAAAAGTGGTTGGCACCTTTGGGGGGCACCTTTGGGGGGCAGGCCACCCGCACCTTTGGGGGGCAGGCCACCCCAAAAAGTGGTTGGCACCTTTGGGGGGAGGCACCTTTGGGGGGCAGCACCTTTGGTGGGCACCTTTGGGGGCAGGGGGGCACCTTTGGGGGCAGGGGGGCACCTTTGGGGGGGCAGAGTGCCACCAAAAGAAAGTGGTTCCCCTTTGGGGGGAGCGAGCCGTTGAACCGGTACGTCCACAGAAAGTCAAATTTTCCGTGCAAGGAACCAAGGAACCGTTGCCATCAAGGCGTCGTATCGGTATCACTGAACCGCGTTCAACGAAATCGTCGATCGGCCCTCACTGCGCATGAACAAGCACCCCGTCAATCAATTGCACGATTTCTTCTTCGATCGCCTCGGCGCCGAAACACACGCTCGTGTCGCGGTACATGTCGCCACGTGTGCCACGTGCAAACGGCGGCTCGAAGCTTTCGAGGCGGCCGTGAACAAGGTGCCTGAAATAACCCCGCCGCCGGCGCTTCGTGAACGATTGTTTCAGTCGGTCAATCATCTCGAACGTTTTGCTCCATTCGCGCGACGCCTTGGTGAACTCATTGCTTTTCCTACGAATGATTCCCGCCGAGCATTACATGCGTTTGCCGATGTCGATTCGTGGCCTCTCCAGCCGTTGCCAGGTATGCGCGTTTTCCCATTGTCCTTAGGCCCCCCGTATTCACGAATATGCGCCATTTTGGCATGTTTCGAGCCCACGTCGAGCGTGCCCTTTCATCGACACCTCGATCACGAATCAATTCTCGTCTTTCAAGGAGCGTTCGAAACGACTACAGGGAATGTGATTCGTGCAGGCGATGAACTTCATAGCGAACCAGGATCCGCCCATGGTATTACGCGATTTTTGGACGATATCGAATGTTTGTGTGCAATCGTCAATCCTGATCGTATCGAATATGAAGAACTGCCGTCCTCCGAGGAGGCATCGTGACCTCCAGTATCGAAAACGCCATTGACGCCGAAACGCATGCGCAAGCAAGCAACGGTCAAACAACGGTTGCTCCGTTGTTGAAGCATTCGGACAAAGATCTGATTGATGCCATTGCTGCAGGCGACACAGAAGCCTTCGGTGCACTTTACCATCGATTCGCCCCTCGTTTGTTGGGTGTAGCACGACGAACGCTTGTGATTCACGCCGACGCAGAAGACCTCGTACACGATGTTTTTCTCGAAGTATGGCGCCGCGCCGCCGACTACGATGCCGCGCGGGGCTCCGTGGCTTCGTGGTTGCTCGTACGCACCCGTTCTCGGGCTCTCGATAGGCTCAAGGTTTCCATTCGAAATCGCAGCAAATCCCTGGACGATGTTTCGAGCGGCGATGACGAATCTCCCTCGGCGACTGAAAACTTGGCCGCTGAAACTCGAGATCCAGCCCTGGACCTCGATAGCGCGGAAGTGTGGTATGCGATGGGCGGCCTGCCAGCGGATCAACGTGCGGTCGTCGAACTCGCATACTTCGAGGGACTCACGTTGATCGAAGTGGGGGTGAGTTTGGGAATACCTCCGGGAACCGTCAAATCACGCCTCTCCCGAGCGGTGGCTACATTGCGCGATTTATTCGTTTAGCAGTTTCTAGATTTTAGCTATTTGTAGCATTCGTCTAAAATGCACCTGGACCTTGCGGACGAGGGGGCTCGTTATGCACGTTCGACCAGGGGTTTGGGGCGAAGGGCGCCGAAGGCGGCCCGCAGCCCCAAATGTACAAACAGGGGACTGCAATGCGTTTAATGGAAGCATACGGCCGTTTGGTGGGTGGCGTCTGGGCACCGTTCGCAATGCTTGGAAGTTTGACCCGAAATGCCAGACTTTTTCATCCAGATGGTTTGGTTTTCTGGGCGCGCGTGATGCCCATTGCACAAGATGGAACGCTTGGAGAATTGGCAAAACGCCTAGAAGGCCCCGCGCTCATACGGCTCTCCAGCGCCTTGTGGCGAAACGAAAAGGAATGGCCCGACATTCTGGGCATCGCGGTTCGTTTCGTCGATACGAAAAACCCCAACGTGCAACGTCCAGCCACGCGCGATCAAGACCTGCTCTTCGCAACGTTCAACCGAACCATGACGTTACCCATTGCGCCACTGTGGACAAACGTGCACGATTTCATGGCCAACGATTATCAAGCCGTTCTTCCGTTTGCCGTCGAAGATATTGGACGTGCCAAGTTTCGCCTCGTACCCATGCGTTTACCGACAGAAGCAGGGAAACGACGAGACAAACTCGAAGCTCGGATCGCTTCAGGAACTGCCGTGTTCCGAATCGAAATGAAGCAGCTCAAGCTCCGAGCGAAATGGAAAGAAGTCGTATCCATCGAGATTCGAGAACCGGCGCTCGTCAATCAACAAGAACTCGCGTTTTATCCATTTCGTTCGGGACGTGGAATCGCGCCCGTAGGAGCAACGCAGATGATCCGTGCCGCAGTCTATTCGGCCAGCGCTCTCGGAAGACGTATCGTTACGAAATGATTGGTGCTCGGTTCACTCCACGTGCGGCGGAATGCTCCATTCGGAATTTTCCGATTCGACGGGCTTCTCGTCTTCCGCCGCGTGCCCAAAAAATTCGGCAATCTCGTGCTTACGGGCCTCGGCATCGGCGCGGCCCAAGTCAATCAGCCGCCGCGCAAATGCGCCATCGAACAACAAATAACTCGCCAAGTCCGCTTCCGTACCTTCACCCACGTCGACCAACGTCAAAATTCGGCGCACGAACGCGTGGCCTCCCCGAATATTGCCCCGACGAACGTATTCGGCAGCCAGACGTCCAATGTCTTCGGACGGCCGAACCACGAGCGATCGAATGCAGCTATAAGGCATTGCCCCACGACGATCGGCCATCCCATTGACTTGCGGCAAGAATTCAGGACCATACATTTTTTCGGCATCTTCGATGATGTGATTCATCCGCGTCATCACTTCGAGATCCGTTTGAATGTGGTCCAGCAAGAACGCATTGAGGATTTTTCCGAGCAAAAATGCCGCACCAGGCACCTTTTCGTCTTCAGGGGACGTGCTCACTCCAGAAAGCTCCTTCGACAAACCAATCGAAAACACATGCGTTGCGCCCAATCGTAACGCCGGAGCAATAGGCGTATTTTGACGCACGCCACCGTCCATAAAGAGTTCACGACCAATACGCACGGGCGGAAACAATATCGGAATCGCCGCCGATGCCAATGCATGCAATGGACCAATGTGCGCCCCGCGAATGATCGTCCGAGGAGGCGCAACCGTCGGCAATGCGCCATCCGGCCCCGTCTGCATGAAAATCACCGTCCGACCCGACGCAACCTCGGTCGTCGATACGCTAAGTGCTCCCAAATGCCCGTGCCGCAATGCCCGCGCGACCGCTCGCCACGGAATTTCCCGCTCCACCAGCTTGGCCATAGGCGCAACGTCGAACACGCCCACCGAATCGATGCCTCCACCAAAAAGCACCCGCGGCAAACCTAAAGCTTGACGAAATCCAAATCCCAAAACATCGGGCAAATCGAGTTCCGTCCACAAATTCGCGAGACGTCGAATACCCGTCGTCGGATCGGCCATGTGCGCCGCCAAAAAACACGCGTTGATCGCACCTACCGAAGTGCCGCACAAAATGTCGATCTTCGGGGCAGCTCCGCGTACTCGGGCAAACGCGTCGAGTACGTACGAAAGAACGCCGACTTCGTAAGCGCCACGCGCTCCACCGCCGGAAAGAATGAGCGCGACCTTGCGACGCCCAGTGCCCGTTCGTTTCGTCGATCGTGCTGTCATGCCAACTCGCCGCGAGTCATCGGGTCGGACCGACTTGATTCGAACCCGAGACTGTCCGCTTCCGACAGAATGCGCGCAACGACGGCTCTTCGCAAGAAAAGCTCACGCAAACGTGGGTCGCGTACGTTCGCCGCAACGGCTCGAACATGCGCCGATGCACGAAACAGTGCGTCGCGTAAACCGAGTGGACTGGCTCGGCGGAGTGCGTCGGTGCAAAGAGATCGCACTTCGATGCCATATTCGCAACTCGTGGATTCAATCGCACCAAGTGCTGTACGTGCCAACAGCACGCCCGTGTGGTGCTCCTGCGCATCGACGCGCGCCGCCGCTTCGATGGCCGTCGCGTAGATGTGATAACTCAAAAGCCCCTGCGGTTCAGCGAGTTTTCGCGCCGCTTGTGCGTAGTGAATCGCGTCGACCGATTGGTTCTCCGCACGCGCCACAAGCGCGCGCACGATACGTTCATGCACCGTGTCGTACGCGCTTCCAGTGACTGCTACGAGCGCCCCAGCATCGCCGCACAATGTCGCGGCTTCCGGGATCGAGCCATGTTCCAGGAGCACTTCGGCCGAGCAAAGCAACGTGTCCGCGCGCGAGTCTTGATCCGCGTATCGTTCGTGAGCTTCACGCGCGCGTTTCAAGTAGCTCAAACCCCGTTCGACTTCGCCCAAACGAGCATACGCTTGCCCCACGTTGCTAAGCGTTTTGGCAATTTGAAATCGTCCGCTGATCGCCAGATCGATGCTGATCGAAGACAGCCCCAGCGCTATCGCATCTTCGAAACGCTCCATCACGAACATCGCGTACGCCAACGCATTTTTGGCACGCGCTTCGCTACGCCGTGCTCCGACAACGCGAAAAACGGCGATCGCTTCGGCATGTGCGGTGACAGCTTCGTCGACACGACCCACGCGACGTAACAAAACACCCTTGGAACGTAGGACTTCCGCGCGAACACGAGGAGGCAGCTTGGCCACCTTGGCGACGTTGAGCGCGCGTTCGCATGCTTCGATCGCGCCACGAACATCCCCAAGATCCCCAAGGATTTCCGAAAGGATGGTGTGTGCTTCAACTTCGAGCGCCGGTTGGCGAGACATACGCGCCGCTTCGGTAGCTCGTTCGGCGACGGGTAAACCGCGAGCAAGTTGACCATCGTCGCAATCGATTCGTGCAGTCCGAACAAGAGCCAACGCGGCCCAGCGTGCTTTGCCGCTGCGCTTGGCCAAGTCGCGTAAAGCTTCGAGATGCTTGCGTCTTTCGGCGCGTCGTCCCAAGTGCCGGTAGATCGCTTCGAGCGCCGCGTGCGCCGTCATCTGTCGCGGATCGGTCGGCGCCAAGAGTCCCAACGCGCGTTGGTAATACCGCAGCGCGAGCTGCTCTTGATGGGTCGCTCGCGCGGATGCCGCCGCTTCGAGATACATCTCGGCCGCTTGCACGGGCGCTTCTCCGCGTGCGAAGTGTCGTGCAACGATCGCCGCGGACAAACCTCGGGCGAGCGGAGTACGTGACAAGTGTTCCCCTAACAGCAGATGCAGACGCGCACGTTTGGGGACATCGAGCGCGAGGTACGCGACGTCGCGCGCCAGTGGATGGCGAAAATCGACCGAATCGGCGCGGTTGTCGCACAAGCCACGAGCACACAACCGCATGATCGCTTCAGCATCGGGCAACCGCGTGAGCGCCAAAATGTCGGCTTCCGTGAGTGGTCCACCCGCGACCGCAAGCCATGCGACCACGTCGTGTTCAGCCGCGGGAAGCTCGCGAATGCGATCACCGATCAGTTGCTCCAGTGTCGACGGCAGCGCCTCGCTTCGTTCGCCGGGTCTTTCATGACGAACCAGTTCGTGCCGACCATTTTCTTTTTCGATGATTTCGAGCGTGCCGCGTTCGAGCAACGCATCGACCATTTCCAGCAAGAAAAACGGGTTTCCCGCCACGCGCGGAACGAGTTCATTGCAGACGGCTGCGACGCCGTCGCGAACACTGAGGCGCGCTTCCACCAAACGCACTTGTTCTTCCGGCGCAAGTCCGCGAAGCTCGACGTGCACGAGGCCTTCGACGAACGGCAACACGCGTTCGTCCGGGCGCGTCACGAGGATACCGAGCACCGAAATCGATTCACTTCGGCGCAAAATCTCTTTGAACAGCTCGAGGCTTGCGCGATCCGCCCATTGCAATCCGTCGATCACCATGATCAGCGGATTGCGTCGCGTCAGGCCGATAAGCAGCCGACGAATGCCTTGCACCACAAGATCATGACGGTAGTTGCTCGCGTCTTCTTCTTGATGATCACCGTGTTGCGTTCCGGTGACGAGTTCCGCAAGACGCAAAATTTCTCGCGGTGCGCTTTGAGCTCGCATGAACGGACCGAAAATATCGCGCAGTGCGCTTTGCACATCATCAAGTGCGCTATCGAGGCCCATTCCGGTCACTTCACGCAGCAAATCGGCCACTGTTGCGAGCGGCAGTTCGATCTTCACGGGTGAACATTCGACCTGCACGACACGTACGTTGCGCGGCAGATCCGACAAAAAGGCCGAGACAAGCGCGGTTTTTCCAATGCCCATCTCGCCGACGACCACACGCGAGACAAGTTCGCCGCGGCTTGCGCGAGACATCGGAGCTTCGTCACCTGGACCAAAAGGATTCGAAAGCGTCGACGAAACACACCGGTGATAAGCGGCATGCAAGTCGGCTCGTTCAGCGTCGCGTCCCACGAGATCGCTCTGCCCAATCGTCAGTTCATCCGTGCGTTCTTCTCGAGTGAGTGGCCTTTCGAGCGAATACAACCGCATTTGCGGCGGAACGCGATAACCCGACGTGTCGCCGAGTGTCAGCACGGGCGCGTCGCCCCATCGGAAATCGCGTCGCACCAGCCGATACACGCCGCCTGCGACCCACGTCTTGCCCAAGGGTGTCGCAGCTCCAACTCGATCGGCGAGGAAGTCGGCAGGTGGTTGCAAGGTGTGCCGTACGAGATGCCCTTGCGTGTCGCGTTCACCCGCCGCGATGCCACGAACGATGCCGATCGATGCCTCGAGCGGTGCTGGCAAGTCTTCGCTCGCGCCAGCCAATGCTTCGTGTATGTCGAGCGAAAGCGATGCAGAATCGACGGCGGATCGCGATGGATTCGCGAGCAACCCGACGACGGCGCGCGCCGACCACGCCGATTCCCACGACCACACCGCACCGTACTTGAACGCGATGTCGTCGAGGGTTTGTCGAATCGAAATAGGCATGCGACGCGTGGGTTGAGTGCCAGGCGCCGCGTTGTCGTTCGATGCTTCATCGATGCGCAGCGTCACGACCGCGACGTGGCGGACTTCGCGCGCTACACGAACAGGCACGGGTCCACGCGTGTTCTCGGCCGGCGTACGCGCCAACGGAACCGCAGCCATCGTCTGCGCTTCCGGCGCGTCTTGCGGATTGTCGACCGGCAGATCTACTTCACGGCCAAACAATTCCAACAGCATCGCTTCGACCGATGCCGAGTCGATCAGCTCTTGCTTGGCGAACAGCGTGCGCATGATCGCCGCGCTCATCTCGCGTGCTGTCTGAAAACGATCTTCACGCGTACGGCTCAGCGCCTTGAGCACGATCGCTTCGAGTTCCGGCGGAATGTCCGGCACGTAGAACGACGGATGCTCGAACGTACCGTTGCGCACGGCAGCGAGGAGAATGTCGTCGTTGCTCTTGTCGTACGGCGACCGCAGCGTGAGCATCTCGTAGAAAACAACGCCCAGTCCGTAGATATCACTACGTCGATCCGCTTGTTCACCGTGAGCTTGTT
>JANORL010000376.1:0-2174 GCA_031415295.1 Polyangiaceae bacterium
CACGTGCCTGCTTCGCTAAGTTCTTCTGTTGTTGCACTTGAGCGATTACGGAAGGTACGCAATGGCGCGGCGCATACGTTCGGGCGCGCATCAGACGACTACGACTCTATCGCGCAGGCTCGACTGAAGCCGCTGACGATCGTCGCTGAGGCATATCTGAAATCGACGCTCGGCCTTGTGAATCAGCTCGCAGGTGACGTGGACGCGCACCTCGGACGTTTACACGTTGGAGAGTACGAGACGCTGTATATGTACCACCGATGGGGAAAACCCCTTGGTGTCGGCACGCGCGCAAAAGTAAAGATGTTCAAGCAACACGTCGGGCCTCTACGTACCCGCCTCCGTTCTATCCCGTTCTATCAGGAACTTATCGAGCACTACGATCGCGCTTGAGTACCTGCTTACCCCGCAAGCGCCCTGCAAAGTGCGCCACGTCATGGAGTGGGTTAACGGTTCGGTACAGCTGACATGGTGGCCCGATCCTCCGAGTGGCGTGCATGCCTCAATGCAGGCTTCCATGGAGCGAAACTGCGGCCTTAGACCGCCTACCAAACGGAGATTCGGTGCCAAGAAGTAGCGACGCACTTCGGCTCGTCGGTGTGAGCGTTGCCACCGCAAACATTCAGTTCATCCGTGACTTAAAAAAGTCCGAGGCAGGCGAATACTGTGATGCTGTCGAATTCCTAGCCGATCACGCGCGCGCGTCGCTCCTAATTCAGATGGCACAGCGAAATCTCAACGACTTTGAGAACGCGCGAGGCAGCTTCTCTCGGAAGATTCCAGTCCCAGGCAAGCGAGCAATTCTTCAGCGCGAAGCCACCCTTGAGCTCAATCGACTATTCCTAAACTTCCTTGCATCTGTTCGCCAATTTCTGGACCACACCGAAACACGTATCAAAAGACGGTATGCGAATCACCCAAGTGTCCTCAGCGCATTCGAGAGCGAGACTAGAAAGGCATTCGATAGCTCATTCGCATATCGATTCCTCTACAAGCTTCGCAACTTTGGCCTGCATTGCGGGGCGCCGATTGGCACGGTGGACATTGAGAGCAGCGCAATTGGCGCAAGTGGAATCACGCTTCACAAACTGCTTGTCAAGTTCGAACCTGCTCAGCTTCTGAAGGATGGCCATGGAACTTGGGGGAAGGTGAGACGCGACCTCGAAATGCGCAGAGATCCGTTTGATGTGGAGCCCCTCGCGAAGGAGGCGATGCAGTCGGTTGAGCACATTTGGACAACCGTGCGAGGAGAAGAACGACCGATTCTGCGCGAAGCTGCCGATCGGGCTGTTCATACGGTTGCAGATGTGCCGGCCCGGTATCGGTCTCCGGCGGTCGTTCGTATGCTGTCGGCAAAAAAGATGAGCTTTGTTTTGCCACCATTCGATACGATGGAGTGGCTCGGAATCGACCGGTTCAAGCCATTTCTCTAAGATGAATTTGGTATTGACAGCGACAGCCTCTGCCCAGCGTGCCTGAATGATCGGGAACATGGGTAACACAAGTGTCCGGCAACATGCTTTACACGTGGGTCAGCTCTGGATGATGTAATCGCGTTCGTCGAAGGTGGCCTGCAGGGCCGGGCGGAAGTAGAGCGACCAGAAGCCATCGTCGACTCCTTCCAGGCCGATGTGGTAGTTGTCGAGTGCATTGGCGAGGAACAGCAGACGGCTCTGGTAGCGAACGGTGTTGGCGTCGGTGACGCGCTTCACCAGAAAGTGGCACACATAGTCTAGGGGCGGCAGCGTGGACGGATAGGGCCACTGGCCGAGCCGGAGACTTCGCAAGAGCTTCTCTTCATGCCGCTGAACCCCCAAGACTACCACCTGAAGCCGGCGATGGTCGAGCACTAAGAGCGCATGCTCGAGGAATGGAATCCTCTGGCACCGGTTGTCCCATGATCGCGGGAGACGTCAGTCTGAACTCGACGATCTGACGTGGCATGTGGTGCGAACCCCGCAGCTCTGTCGCGCGCCTCCGACATTCGCGGCGATCTCCGAACGCCGCAAATGGCCATGTCGTGACCTTGTCCGCCCGTACCTCACGAGACCTCACGCGTGCAAAGTGACATATCTGTCTGGCCGGAATCTTGCGGCCTCAGGTGTCAAACTGCGTCCCATTACGAACTGGAGCATTGGGCCTATGCGAGCGTACAGAGCATTGCTGGTTGCTTC
>JANORL010000377.1:0-12481 GCA_031415295.1 Polyangiaceae bacterium
CGATCCAGCACGACCGCGACCTCATCGTAATAATATTCAAGTGGCCCGAGGTTGTCGAGACCAACGACGAGTTTTTTCGAAAAAACCACGGGATAATACCACGCCACGTGATCTCCCGCTCCGCTACCGAAAGGAGGCGCAAACATTTCGCCCGCCGTTCCATCAATGATTGCCGCCAATGGCTCCTCGACGACCGGATTGGGATCGTCATCGACCCAGATGCGAAATATTTCGTCATTCGCTATGGCTCCGTGCCGAAGCGAACTCGCGGTCATCCACAACCGTGCAAGCCGTCCCGAACCTTCAATACGTGCCAGTGCGACGCCTTTGACATACGCCTCGGGACAAACCTCGATGTCGAAAATCAGTGGCACGATTTGCGCGTCGCTCACCGACCCCTCTATGCCTCGACATGCAAAATGATTCATGTCTCGGTTGCCACGATCGACGAAACCCACAGGCGGAAGAGCGCCCGTTACCCGATCCCAACTGCCGGTTTGGAAGTACTTGCCAGTGCCGAACACCGGTGTCTGTAGGGGATTCAGCAGCAGTTTGAGCGACGCCTCGTCCGCGAGTTCTGCCCGCGTCCCCTGGACAGGAGGCAGAGGTTTGCCCGTGGAGTCGCTTCCGCAACCCGTCACGCAGGCGAGACCAACGATGCAGGCGTGAATAGAACTCACCCCGTAGATGTCTTTTTTCATGTCGCTCATCATGCTCCATGACGACGCAGGGGGCGACCAGGACGAGCGTCATCGAAGCATTTTCGCGATGAAAATGTCGTTGCTTCCGGCGCTCGTGATCGGCCCATTGCCAAAGTCCAAGGTATTGCGAAAATCGCCGGCAACCACCAGATCCTTGGTACCACTCAACGCAATCGCGCGGCCGAATTGCGAATTGTCGCTTCCGGCGCGGAACCCCCAGACGGTTTGTCCTGTCGGATCAAGACGCATGACGAAAAAATCCGTGTCTCCAGCACCGGAATCCAGGTTACCCCCGAAATTCACTGTACCCGCGACATAACCCGTCACGAAAAGCGTTCCGTCGCCCATTGCCGCAACATCGGTCGCGTATTGATCGTCAGGCATAGCCATCGGATCGCCATCGCCAATCGAGCGGACCCAGGAAACGACGCCTGCCGCATCGACACGAGCAATGAATGCATCGAATCCGCCTTTGCTCGCTACCGCCTTACCACCCAAATCAGCAATGCCCTCGAAATCGCCGACGAGAGCAATGCCATCTCCGCCAGGAATAAGCGCCAGACCATTGGGCTGTTGCGTATTCGAATCCCCCATTCGTAGCGACCAAGGCACTGCTCCATTGTTCTGGAACTTTCCAAGAAAAACATCGCCTTGCCCGGCACTTGTCAACGGAGCCGGACCCCAATCGATTTTACCGTCGAATCGCGCCGCTGCGTAGACAAGGCCGGATCCATTGACGACGAGGCTTCGTGCAGTTTGTCCAAGCGCGTCTCCCGAACGTAAGGCCGAGAAAAACGTGCCGGTCGACGTAAAACGTACCGCGAAAAGATCCTCGAGACCGGAACTCGTGAACATCTGCGGACCAAAATCGACCGTACCTGAAAAATCGCCAAAACAATACACGTCGTCCGTATTCGAAGCCACGGCAACGCCAGCACAACGCTGATTCTGCGCGTCCCCGAAATGCTGATTCCACAGAAGCGATCCATTCGCTCCGGAAAACCTCATGACGAATCCATCGAGTGCCCCGGCGTGGGTGATGTTCGTCATGCCAATCGAAAATGCCCCACCGTACGATCCCGCAACGATAGGATCCCCCATTGCCGTCAAACTCAACGATTCAATACGATCCGGCCCTGTCCCGCCAAACCGAAGGCTCCATTGAGGAATGCCGTCGCCATCGAGTTTCGCGAGGAATGCATCGTAGTCGCCAGCGGAAACGAGCGCCGTACCCGTTTCGAAATCAAGCGTTCCAACAAAAGACCCCACGACGAAAATGCTTCCAGCCGCGTCGACCGCTACATCGGTGACGTATTGCGCCGTCCCGTCGCCAAAACGCTTGCTCCACAAAGTCGTCGTGGGTGGACCGCCCCCAGCGCCTCCCACACCACTCGATCCCGAGTTTGCCGACGTTGAACCGTTTCCAGCCGCTCCCGTCACGCCGACTCCGCCACTGCCGCCCGAACCAGCACCCAAATGCAAGGCATCGAGCCCGCCGATGATTTGGCAGCCGCCGAGAGTGAGAAGAATGACGGAAAGAGAAAAAGAGGGGTGGGACATGTGCGGCATATGGGATTTGGGGCGAAGGCGACCCGCAGCCCCATATGTTCAAATATGGGAGTGGGCCCCCGAAAGGACCCACATCGTATCAGATTCCGCCGTCCTGCGAAGGGTTCAACTGCACGCCAGGTCCAAGAAACACTACGGCAAGCGCAAGTCCCACGAACTTCAGAACCTGATTTACTCGTCCACGCATCGCCGTCCTCCTCCGTGTCAAGTCAACGAACAATATGTTACAGGACGGTGACAAGAAAGGCAAGAACTTTTTTCACTTCCGACAACGAAATTGCTTCCAGTATGAGTGTCAAATTGCGGTGTCACCGCTTGACGAAATCACCCAAAGCCTCGGAAAGAACGGCTTCTAGCTCGTTTGCATGATGCGCCCACGTGTAACGGGACCGCACGAGCGTCGCACCGGCCTTTGCCACACGCTGACACAATTCTCGATCCCCCAGAACGTCACAAAGTAACTTTCGCAACGCGTCAGGATTCTCGGCAGGATACAACAACACGTCATTTCCCGCATCAAACAGCTCCCGCATTCGGGGCGTGTCAATCGTGATGGCCACTTTTTCCAGCGCCATGTATTCCAACATCTTGATCGGGTCCCGATTCATCCCATGCGCCCGCAGCATTGGATGCCTTGATGGAGCGTATGGCGCGATATGAATTGTGGAGGCTTCAAAGTACAGAATCGCTTCAACCCTGGCCGCGGCGACTCTCGTCGACGAGAGCTTCAAAGAGCCTACCCAGATGCTCGCCGTGGGCTTGCCAGGAATATTTTCGTTCGACGAGTGCGCGGCCCGCCTGACCAAGCCGCTGGCGCAATGCCGCGTCTGTGGCTAGTCGGACAAGGGCAGCTGCCAGTGGAATGGTTTGTCCGGGCGGAACAAGGAGGGCATCCTCGCCGTCCTTGAAAAGCCGCCGCATGTTTGCGCTGTCGAAGGTAATGACCGCCTGGCCCATAGCGAGATACTCGAATACTTTGAGTGGATCCATGTACATTCCATGACGACGCAATACCTCGTGTCGGTCAGGATCATAGGCTGCGACGCAAAAATCGGCAGCAGCGATATGGGCGGGAACTTCCTCGTAGGGGACGCGACCCGTTAAGATAAAGCGGTGCGACAAACCAGCGGCGCGGATTCGTGCCTCGATATCGCCACGCACTTCGCCATCGCCGACGAGCAGGTAGCGAATTGGAGGCGCTGAAGCTTCGCGTTCGAGTTTTTCTGCCGCCGCCACGAGAACGTCGAGACCGTGCCAACGATAGAATGCGCCCGTATACCCGGCGACGAGCTCGCCGTCTGCAATTCCCAGTCGTCGCCGTGTCTCGATACCGGAGATGTTCGGATGGAACGTATCAATGTTGGCGCCCCAAGAGACTTCCACGACTTTATGATGATATCGTTGCGGAATGAGGTGCGGAGCCGTGGTGATGAGTTTGTCGGCACCCCTCAAGGTGAACACAGTGGCTGTAGGCTCGAGGATCATGCTGATGACGGGGACGTTTAAAACACGGCCAAGGAAAACACCGAGGCCTTGCGCGCTGAATCGCTCGTAGATTGCGTCTGGCCGGAATTTGCGCGCAATGGGGTACGCCGCAGGAAAATGAAGGAAAGGCATCACGTATCGTACCGGGCCCCCAGGGCCCAAGCCAATGCCTGAAATGCCCTCACCATGCGACCCAATACGGGCGAGAACGTGGACTTCGTGACGGCGTCGCATCGCGCGAACAACCTCCGTAACGTGCGTGGAACCGCCGTTGGTGCCCGGAATAGAGATGTTTGGGGTGACGAATAGAATGCGCATCGTTATTGCCGGAGTTCGATATTGTCGGAGTTCGATTGAACCAGGACGCGAGTATCACGCCCATTGGCACAGAGCAAGCCAGACTGGCGTCCAATGTCTTTTTTTTCCGTCAACCCTTCGATCCGCTCCACACCGCTCACTGCCGCGATATGCATGGAAAAGATTGCGCGAGTCAAGACGGAGCATCCGTGTCCGTTTGCAGCTGTTCGGCAGGGGTTTCTTTGTTTTGGTTGCGCTTGCTGAGCAAAACGAGGAATGACGGCAGAATGAGCACCGAGGACAAGAGGCACGTGAGTTCGCCAATCGCTGCGGCGAGACCGAAACTTGCAATGCCCTTGTTGATGGAAAACATCAACGCAATGTAACCAATGGATGTCGTCAAGGAACAAAGCACGAGCGCTCCACCCGTTTCGACAAAGACGCGTTCCAGGTTTTGTCCCTTTTCTTCCAGATATCTTTGCATCAGGTTGTGCGAATAATCGGCACCGATCCCGAAGGTGATGGGTAGGACGATAAAGTTCAGGAAGTTCAACTTGACGTTTTTCAAGTACAGGAACGCCACGAGCATGCATACGCCGAACAGCCACGGAATGAACACGCCGAGCGCTTTGGGGCTACCGCGAAACGCAATGAGAATGACGACGATGACCCCAATGACTGCCACGAAGACGGGTTTGGGTGAATCTTCGACGATGGCTTGGATCATGTCGGCGTAAATGACTGCTCGTCCCGAACCCTTGATTTCTTCGCCCGTCGGTAACGTGGTTTTACGAAAACTATCGGCCCAGCGAATGAGGTAATGGGCATCCCATACGCTTTCGCCAGTTTTCGGAACGATGTATACGATACGTCCGCGCGTTCCGTCTTTTTCGGTAAACGAGCGGGCTACCTTTTCCGGCAGATCATCGATTCCAATGGTCTTGATGTCGCCTTCCGGAAGGTACGGCCCAATCTCGGCCCAGTCACTCGCCGGTATGAAACCGCGTCGATTTGCCTTTTGCACGATGCGGCGAATGTTTTCGATGAGCGGAATCTTGGAGTCTTGATCCTTCGGAATGAGGGAATGAATCGTGACGATTTTCTCGAATGGTTTTTGTTTTTCAGGCGCAGCATCGTACCGCTTTTGCAATTCCGTTTCGAGTTGCGGAACTTGATCCAGCCTGTCGGTCATGATGGCCATGCCGTCTTGCGACATGCGACCCACAACCGGGCCGGCGCGCACCGACAACGCAACAGCTGCACTCTTGTTGCGGATCTCGTTGCGCACGTTGCGCATGTTGTATTCCATCGGATCGCTCGTCAAATAGCGATACGTAAAGAAAACCGATACGAGACCCACCAAGACGCCAACTGTTCCCAAGACCCGCGGAGCACCGAAAGCGAGTTTGGCAAAAAGGATGCCATAATAGCCGCGGAGTTTCGACTTTTCTTTCGAAGGATAATACGCAGGCAGAATATGTTCTGTCGCGGCGAGCATCGGCGGCAAGAACAGGTATGTGGCGATCCAGCAAATGAGCATCCCGTAACCGCCAATGATGCCGAAATGCTTGAATCCGCGAAAATCAGTGAGAATCAGCGCACCATACGCAACCATGGCCGTTGCCGAAGAAGAAAGCGTCGCAAGCCATGTCGTATGCGCAGCCAGAATGGATCCTTCGACATCCAGTCCTTGGTCACGACGCGCTTCGATGTACCGCGCCATGTACATGATGCCGTAGTTGATGCTATTTCCAGCGATGATCGTCGTAAGAAACCCGGTTGCCGTATTAAAATAGCCAATCGTAAAGTACGTCAGGCCAAACGTCCACAAAAGTCCGACCAGAAGACTACCGGCCATGACGAGCACTGTGCGAATGCGCAAGAAAAAGAGGAGCACGGGAATGAGAACACCGAGTACGCCCGCAATACCTACTTCATTGAGGTCACGGACGACGGCATCGTATTCTTCGCCGGCGATGATGAGGTCGCCGGTGTATCCAATTTCCACGGAGGAATCAAATTGTTTCGGGTTGATTTCATTGACGATCGACCGCACCTTCTGAAGCAATTCCAAGCGATCTTTTTTCGAAGATAAACTCGTTCGCGCGACGATGACCGCAAATTTTCCATCGGCCGTCATGTAATAACCGTTCGAATGTTGCGTTTTGGCCGGATCGGGTTTGGCCTCCTCTTTATCCGTTTTACCCGGAGTTTTTCCTGTCAAACGATCCCGTATGGATGCTGCCGTTATCGGCGGTGGTGCATTGGCTTCGGATTCGTCGAGCAGCATTCCTGCCTGCTTTTGCACCTCGTATTCGTAACGCTCGACGACTTCGTCGTGGGCTTTCTGCAAATCTTCGAGTTTGGCGAATAGCAGCTTGTTTTTGTCGAAAAACGCTTTCGTTTCTTGGGAACCCCATTCGACCCGTTCAACCCACGGCTGCCCCAATGCCTCGAGTTTGGGCACGATCGCATCGACGAACTTCACGAGGGCCGCTTCGTTTTTCCCATCCGCGATCTCGGCCGTCACCGTGAGCGTCGTAATCCCTGGAAGTCGTTTGGACACGCGACGCATCTCGATCACGCTGTCTTTGTGATCGGGAAGCAGTTCTGCAAAGTCGGGCTTGAATCCGAGGCGCATCGTAAAGAACGTTGCCGGAATCAAGGTCAAGAGCGCGACGAGCAGGACGACAAAAGGCCGCTGTGCTTGCAGTTTCGTGAGCGAAACAAGGAACGTTGAGGGGGGACGGTCATTCATCTTCTAGGCCGATCTCGATGCAGGGCGCCGAGGCTAGCAGATTTGGATAAGACGGCTATATGCTATCTTTAAGCGTTGCGACTTCTGCCACCGATGTTTCGCACTCTCCTGAACAGCGTGAATGTCGTTCACAGTCACGATTGTTTCTTTTGAGAGGTTTCTTTCTGGCATTTTTCGTGTCAAAAGGAAGCGGCGCGATGCGCGCTGGCTTTTTGCTCGACCACCCCTCGGCGATTTTGATGAAACTACGTAAAAGCGACGTGATCAAGTCTCCGGATGTCGAAGATCCGGTGAACTTCTACATCCACAGATCGCTCCAGTTGTTGCTTGTTCGGCCGCTCGTTCACACGCCGATCACGCCGAATCAGATCACGTTTTTGTCTTTGTGTGCGGGACTCGTGGCTGCATACTTGATCGCGTTTGGCAGTGCGACGCAACGTTTGGTTGCAGCCGGGCTCATGTTCGCTTCGGCAATTCTCGATGGTGTCGATGGGATGATTGCCCGGGTGAAGAAGAGTTCTTCGGAAACCGGGCATGCGATCGATGGGGCGGCGGATTATTTCGTCAACGTTTCCACGACGATTGCGGCGGTCTATCATCTGGGACAAACTTCGGGACAACCCCTCATCGCGGCGGCTTTGGGACTTGTTGCGCACATGGTCTGGGCGCAGCACTTGATGCTGTATGATTTCCACTGCGCGCTCTACTTGCGATTTCTCACCGGTGGAAAACACCAAGGTGGGGATCGCGTGCGCGCGGAAGCGACTTTGCAAAAAATTCGCGAAAATGGCTCGTTGTTCCAGCGCGTGCTCATGACGATTTTCGTATGGCAATTGGGGAATCGACAAGGACTACTCGAAAAGCTCAGTCCTCTAGGCGCTCGGCTGGCAACGCAGCCGGCCGATGAAGTTTTTGCGCGCGAATATATCGAAACGCACCGAGCTCCGATGCGGCTTTGGGCGTATTGCGGCAATGCGTTGCATATGGATTTGTTTGCGCTAGCTATCGTCTTCGACCGTTTCGATGTTTATTTTGTGATGCGGATCGTCGGGTTTTCCCTCGTCGCTATCTTCGCGATGGTATGGGAACGACGCGTCCTTGCTCGGCATGCCATTTTCCGCGAGGTTTCTTCGTGACGATTGAAAAATCCGTGCAAACCAAAGATTCGTCGGTTTCCTGGGACGTACCCCGAGTGGTGGGGCTCATCATTCTGTTTACGGCGCTGTTTTACGTGCCCTCCATTCGTTGCGGATTTTTCGCCGACGATTGGTTGCATCGTTTGGCGCTCGATCAATTGCCTGATATTTTTACCGAACAGTTCAATCTTTTTGGGCTGATTCGTTCGACCGACGAGGTGATTGCTTTTAAACGTTTTGGTCTTGCACCGTGGTGGACCGACCTCGATGTGCGGATCAATTTTTGGCGTCCGATTCCATCAATCACGCATTGGCTCGAATACCAAGCGTTTGGGCACAGTGCCATTGCCGCGCACCTCATCAGCATCGCATTTTATGCGGTGAGTGTGTTTCTCGTCTACCGTTTGCTTGCGCGTTATTTGCTCCAAGCATTGCCGCTCGTCTTGGGCGTGGCCGTCTATGCACTCGACGATGCGCATGCGCTGAACATCGTGTGGATTGCGAATCGCAACGAAACGATCGGCGGCATTTTTGTGTTGGCGTCGCTTTTGGCGTTTCTGCGATATCGCGAAGAAAAGGCGACAAATTATGCGTTCTTGTCGCTACTCGCTTATCTCGGTGCGCTCTTGTCCAAAGAATCGGGGCTCGTCCTGCCGCTTTTTGTTGCGGCGCACATCGTTGTATTTCCGGAAAAACCAGGGCAGTCCCTCGTCGACCGCATTCGTCCTTTCTTTGGGCTTTTGGTGACGTTGGGTGTCATCAGCCTCTGCTTCCTCTTCGTGTATTTCAAGGTTCTCGGGCATGAAGCCAATACCGCGTATTACATCAATCCCGGGAAAAACCCTGGCCTTTGGGCCGCGAACTTCTTTCGTTCCGGTTTTTATCACGTCGTCATTTTAGCAACGGGCGTACCGTTGCATGTGCTTTCGAGCACTCCTGTGCGAGATTATCCGGCCGCGGCGCTGCTACTTGGCGCCCTGACATTTGGATTTTGGGCGCTTGTATGGCGGTGGCTCAAGACCGATCGACCGACGCGCTTTTTCTTGCTGACCATGGTGGTTGGGCAAGTCATTGTGACGACGAGTTTTCCGGATCCGCGCAATTTGCTTTTGCCGTCGATTGGTTTTGCGTACATCGTCGCGCGGGTTTTCGAGGAAGCGGTCAAACGATTCGAAGCGACGAAAGAGCGACGTTATCGTGCGGTTTCGTGGTCACTCGTGGGCTTGCATCTGGTCCTCGCACCCGTGCTTTGCCAAGTATGTATTTACGTCGTCGGTTCGTTCGAGGGGCGGTTTCGGGCCATCTCGAAGTCAATGGCCGAGACCGTCGATTACGAACACTTGCCACCGGAAAAATTCGAGGTTTTCTTTTTGAACTGGCATCAGCGCGAAGTGACCGCGTTGTACGGCCTGTATTTGCGCCGAGTTTTACCGACGGGCATATCGGACTACACGCCCATTACGCACGATCCCAAACGCTCGTACCTCCAGAAACTCGACGACGGCCTCGGTGGTGAACGAATTCATTACCATTCGTTATCGTATGCTGTCGAAGGTGTCGATGTGCGTGTCGAGAATGAACACGAAATCACCATTCGACCCAAACGCGGATCGTATTTCCCAACGGTCTTTGAATTGCTCTACACGACAGGGAAAGCCTGGCACGTGGGGCAAACGTTCGAGCCTGGGCCGTATCGCGCGACGATTGAAAAGATGAATACCGAAGGGGAAGTGGTCGAAGTGCGATTTACGTTTCCCGAGCCGCTCAGTTCCCCGCGATATTACTTTATGCGTTGGAACGGAGAAAAGTTTGTCCGGGAATCGCTCGTGACGTTGGCGGAACGTAACTGAAGAGACCGCCGCAAACGTCTGGTTCGGCATGGTTCTATGTTGCATCTTTGTTGCAGGGGTTGATGCATTTCCCACTTGACACGGCCGGACCACCTTTCGGCAGTCCGGCAGGCTGTGAAGCGTGGAAGAAGATCACTTCTTCTTCTCTTGCTTCTCCTTCTTCTTCTCTTGCTTCTCCTTGGTGGAGAGCTTGGGTTTGTTCAACTTACCGGGTTTCTCTTGTCCCTTGGCCATGTGTCCTCCTCTGCCGCTTTTGCGGCGCAACGGCGCAACCATAGCAAAACGCGTTTCGAAAGCCCACTCCCAGGATGAACTTCGCGAGCCGTTTTTCGTAGAGGACGATCCGGCTTGACCACATGCGCGAGAGGCGCGAACATTTTTTCTTCATGTGGAATCTGTCGGTGCGATACACGCGTTCGGCTCCCCGCCGGACGCAAGAGCCTGTCTCAGAACTCGTGACACCGTCGATTCCCGCAACGCTGGGTGGGTAAAACCCACCCCTCTACATAACGAAGTCTCTCATTACCATTCGGGACTGGCGTCATCGTATTTACGCCGAATTCGAGAATCAACGTCCGATTCACGATCGCCCTTTTACCATGGGCACCATCCACCGAACATCCCAAAGCGCCGACCGATCGTCTCTACCTGAAAGAAGGATGCATAACCACTTTGGTGGAACGTGCGGCTCGTGCGGGCATTGGCGGATAAATTGCGGTCAAATCCAAGAGCGCTCATCATTCTCTACGACAGTATGCAGGTCGAATGATAAAAATTGTGTACGAACGTGTGGCGATTCATTCTAGTCTTGGGCGTCCATCCTTGAAGCCTTCGATACGCCGTCGGTGTACGCGACAATTCGTCTCGCGTTTCGTCCGCCATGGAGCTCCTTTAGATCATGAAGCGCTACCTTCGATTCCTTTCGCTTTCTCTTGCGCTGTTCGGAGTATCGACCGTGCATGCCGAGCCTCGACGGAACATTCATCGCGCGATGGATGCTTCGCCCGCGGCAGGTGCAAATCGGCATCTCGATTTGTCTGTTGGAACGGTGGCATCCGTCGATGAAAAACGCGGAGTGCCCACATTTTTATGGGTCGCGCCACCCGTCGCTGCGGGTTTTTCTTCGCGTTTGATGACGCGACTTCCCGCAGACATTTCGCGGGAGTTTGTCGCGCAGAACGCCTCCGTCTACGGTTTGTCGGGGGCAGCCATCGACTCGATGCACGTGCGGCAAGTTCACGACACGGGACGAGGTGGCATCATCGTGGAACTTGCGCAGACCGTAGATGGCATCGACGTTTGGCAGAGTCGGATGAGCGTTCTGATCGATCGTCAAGGTGACGTGATCGCGGCTGGCGGCAATTTGCATCCGGATGCCGTCTCGTTGGCCAAGGGAGGCGCCAAGCGCTTATTCAGCGTCGCATGCGAACAGGCTGTGGCGAGTGCATTTGTCCTGCAGACCAACGTTCGGATTTCGCGTTCGGATTTGACGGATACGGGGCGTATGGAGAACGGGTACCAATACTTTGATCTTCGGGCGACGTCGGCGACGAAAAAAGAAGGTATCGAATTCGCGAATGCGGCGCGTGCGAAAAGGGTGCTTTATGCCATGCCGGATCGCCTGGTGCCCGCGTATTACCTCGAGCTGGATCTCGGGGCGACAGGCACGACGAATGCGGATCTTTGGGGCTATGTGGTTTCTGCGGAAACTGGCGACCTGCTCGAACATAATCATTTGACGCAAGACGCGGTTGTAAACTACAGGGTTTGGGCGGACGTGGCGGCTCCGCATACGCCGTTTGACGGTCCAATTGCCGATTGGACGCCGCATCCGACGGGAGTTCCGACGGGCGCTGTGGCGCCATTCATCGCGCCGACGATGATTTCGACGGATGGGTTCAATACGAATCCGTCGAACGTAGCCGACCCCTGGCTGCCACAATTTGCGGTGGAAACGACGGGCAATAACGTCGATGCTTATGCGGACATCGTTGCTGGTAATGGCTTTTCTGCGGGGGACATTCGCGCGAATACGACGTCGGCGAATACGTTCGACTACACCTACGATACGGCGCAGGCGCCAGGATCGACGAACAATCAAATCAAAGCGTCCGTAACGTCTCTGTTTTACCTAAACAACTGGTTGCACGATTATTTTTATGATTCGGGGTTTGACGAAGCCGGAGGAAATGCGCAGGCGAATAATTTCGGTCGCGCGGGGGCGCCTAATGATCCGCTTCTTGTTGAAGCACAAGACTTTGGCGGAACCAATAACGCGAATATGAGTACGCCAGCGGATGGTGCGTCGCCGCGAATGCAGATGTACGTGTTTACGGGAGCTGTAAAAGGTGATCTCACCGTTCAACCGCTCAATCTTTCGATGAACAACCAGGCTGCTGCTTTTGGGCCGAATCCATTTTCGGTGACCGCACAATTGATTTTGGGCAATGACAGCACGGCTCCCGACTTCAACGATGCTTGTGAACCGATTACGAACAATGTGACGGGCAAGATTGTTCTCGTCAATCGCGGAACGTGTTCATTCGAATCCAAAGTGCAACGAGCGCAGCTGGCTGGGGCCCTCGGTGTATTGATAACGAACAACACGACGGTGGGTTTACCGGGGATGGCCGAGGATCCAAATACGAGCGGCGTGACGATTGGATCGCTCGGAATTTATCAATC
>JANORL010000378.1:0-1726 GCA_031415295.1 Polyangiaceae bacterium
TCTACAAAGCCAAAGTCACCCGCGTCGAGCCTTCGCTGGAAGCGGTATTCGTTGACTATGGCGCAGAACGCCACGGCTTCCTGCCCTTCAAGGAACTCACCCGTCAGTACGTTCAGGGCGACGACGGCGAAGGTACGCGCGGAAAGATCGCACAAAATCTCAAAGTCGGCCAGGAACTCCTGGTTCAGGTTGAGAAAGACGAACGCGGCAACAAAGGCGCCGCACTGACCACCTACGTTTCACTGGCGGGTCGCTATCTGGTGTTGATGCCGAATAACCCGCGCGGCGGCGGCGTTTCGCGTCGCGTTGAAGGCGAAGAGCGCGCAGAACTTCGTGAAACGCTCGACCAACTGACAGTCCCCGACGGTATGAGCGTCATCGCGCGCACCGCCGGCATCGGCCGCTCAGCCGAAGAGTTGCAGTGGGATCTCGGCTACCTGATGCAGTTGTGGGAAGCCATCGACGGCGCAGCAAAGGACGTCAAGGCACCGGAACTGATCTATCTGGAATCGAGCCTCGTCGTGCGTGCGATCCGCGATCTGTTCCAGCCCGACATCGGCGAAATTCTCATCGACACGCCGGAAATTTTTGAACAGGCCCAATCGTTCATGTCAACGGTGATGCCGGCCAACGTGAACAAGGTCAAACTCTACAAAGACGATGTTCCGCTGTTCTCACGTTTTCAAATCGAACACCAGATCGAAACGGCATACCGCCGCGATGTGACATTGCCTTCCGGCGGCGCCATCGTCATCGACCACACCGAAGCATTGGTATCGATAGACGTCAATTCAGCACGCGCCACCAAGGGCCACGACATCGAAGAAACTGCCTTCCGTACCAATTGCGAAGCAGCCGATGAAATTGCCCGTCAATTGCGCCTGCGCGATCTGGGTGGCCTGGTTGTGATCGACTTCATCGACATGGAGTCGACAAAGAATCAGCGCGAAGTGGAAAACCGCTTGCGCGACGCGTTGCGTTACGACCGCGCGCGCGTACAGACCGGAAAGATTTCCCGTTTCGGCCTGCTGGAACTTTCGCGCCAGCGCCTGCAGCCCGCGCTATCGGAGTCGAGCTACATCCCTTGCCCGCGCTGCCACGGCCTCGGCCATATTCGCGACACCGCCTCTTCGGCGTTGCACATCCTGCGCATCATTCAGGAGGAAGCTATGAAGGAAGGCACCGGCGCCGTGCATGCGCAGGTACCGGTCGATGTCGCAACGTTTCTGTTGAATGAAAAGCGCCAGGACATCCACAAGATGGAAGTGCGTTTCAAGGTAAATGTTCTGCTCATACCTAACGTCCACCTGGAAACGCCAAACTACGAAGTCGAGCGCCTCCGTTCAGACTCCGAAAAGCTGGACTTGGCCACGCCGAGCTACCAGATGGTCAATCGCCCGGTTGAGGAAGTCGCCGCCGCAAAGGCAGAGTTGGAATCGAAGCCGGCTCGACCCGAACCAATCGTCAAAGGCATTACACCCGCTCAGCCCGCGCCGATTGCCGTCGAACCGCGTCCGCGTTCCGTGGCCGCGGCCGCGGCAATCGAGGTCAGACCGTCGATGTGGAAGCGATTCATGGGTTTGTTCAGCGCCGAACCGGCGTCGCAGCAACTGACGGTTGCGCAACCGGCGACACCCGCAAGGCCAGCCCGCGAAGGTAGAGATGGCCGTGGCGGTGAACGCCCACGGCGGGATGGACGTGATGGACGCGACGGCGAGCGCAATCG
>JANORL010000379.1:0-5482 GCA_031415295.1 Polyangiaceae bacterium
GCTCATGATTTCGAGGCTTGGCATGACCCATAACGGTGAAAAGGCTCGAACCATTTCGTCAAAAAAACGAAGTTGGGTCATTTCGAACTCGGTCTTCTCAGATTGTCGGAATTGCAACCAGTTGGTCACCGGGGTTATTGCAAGCTTCAGCTTGAGCCAACCGATGACGGCAATGCGTTGGGGAAGCGTCCGTTCGAGCTGAAGCTCTAGGGTTTCGAGCCCTTTGGCATACATCGCCAAACCTTCGACCATTCGACAATTCGCCATCAGGTTTTCAGCGACACGACCCCGCAAACGCAAAAGAGCGACTTGCCGGTTTTCGGTATGTTCGCCGCAAGCTTCCCAAATGCGCAGAGCCCGCTCATAACCTTTGCAAGCTTCGCTCAATTGCCCGCCATATTCGTAAAGCGCAGCGACTCGTTCCCAACGAGCCGCAATCACCAGCGGTGGTTCATCCGCAGGCAGTTCATCGAGAAGAACACGAAATAGCTGAGCCGCTCGTCGAAACGCTAGTTTTTCAGCAGCTTGCTCGGCGGCTTTCGACGTAAAATGCAGACGCTTGGCGTGATCACCTGCCTCGGTCCAATGTTTCAAAAGAGCCTCGAATGGGGCTGTACCGTCCTTGCCGCCCGATTGCGCTTCGAGCGTGACGGCATGCTCGCGGTGCAACTCGCGGCGGTATTCCGGATCGAGCTGCTGGTACGTCGATTCTCGAATGCGATCGTGGTACAAATCGAGCCGATCGAGCGTAGCTTGGGCCCTAGGTACGGGCAGCGCTTTGAGCACCCTGCCACTCAACAGTTCGGCCAACGCCAGATCGAAATCAGTGACCGACAAACCACTGGTTGTAGCCAGCAACGCCCGCGGACTGTCCCCATGCGCGGTCGCCGCAACTGCAAGTAGGCGCTCCGCTCGCGGAGATAACGTGGGTGCGGCAAGATACCCGAGCAATTGCAAAAGCAAGAATGGATTCCCGTCGGATTTGGCGAGAAGCTCGTCGGCACGGGTGTCGTCGGGCGCCATGTTCCCGAGATGGGTCGCGAGGTCTTGCACTTCGTCACGAGTAAGCCCACGCAGAGTGATTTGCGCGTTTACCAGGGGTAGCAATCGGGAAAGCTGGTTCGCTCGTTCGAGTCCTTCGGGGCGGGTTAGCCCCAGAAAAAGGATTCGTCCACTCGTCTGTGAAATAAGCGTCGAAAGGAGCTCGATACTTTCTTCATCGGCCCATTGAAGGTCGTCAATCACCACGAGCAAAGGAATTTGTCGCTGGCATTCAATCAAGAGCTGACAAAGCCCTCCCGCGGCGCAACGATATCGTTCATGCGGATCGGTGATGGTTTGGAGCAGCGGATTGCTTTTACGCCGATCACTCAGCAAAAGATGAATCCCCGGAAATACTTGCTGAAGTAAGTCGAGAGAATCAAGCAATGGCTCGCGACGTTCTTGGGACCACGTCATGAGCTCGGCGATGAGTGCATCGATCGCTCGATCGAATGCTACAAATGGCACTCGCTCGCGTTCATAACAACGCCCATTGATACACAAAAACCCAAGCCGTTCGGCTTCGGCAACGACGTTCGACGAAAGCGTACTTTTGCCAATACCGCTCTGCCCCGAAACCAGCACCCATTGCATTGCCCCTTCTTTTGCTTTTTGCAAATGAGCAACCAATGTTTCGAGTTCCTTGGTTCTTCCTACAAAAGGGTTGCGAATGTTCGCTGTGTCCTTCGCAATCCGTGCATTTTCATCGTCCCCTCCAGCCGCGTCTCGAGTGCCCCGAAGCGCCTTACGGACTTCCAGCAACGAAGGGCGTTCTTCAGGTTTTTTTGCCAGGAGCCGAAAACAGATTTCGGCAATCTCTTCAGGGATTCCAGACACACGCCGCTGAATGCGTGGAGGCGTTCGACTCGTGTGCGCATGAATCACCTGGTTTGGTGTGCCAAGGAAAGGGAGTTGCCCGGTTAAGAGCTGAAACATCATGCATCCGAGGGCGTAGAGATCCGAAGCGGGAGTAGCCGGTTCTCCGCGGCATTGCTCGGGAGACAGGTATCCGAGAGTCCCGATGATTGCTCCAGTTGCTTCGAGAGCCGCATTGGGCTCCATACGGCTGGCCAGGCCAAAATCGAGCAATCTCACCGCGCCATTCGGTTCAATCAAAATATTGTTTGGCTTCAGATCCCGATGGACGATGCCTTGTGCGTGGAGAAACTCGAGCGCGTCCAAAATCTGCAAATTGGCCCCGCGAAAACGATCGATATCACACGGTTGCGTCGAGACCGCCTTGGGCACCAAATCACCACGCAATGCGGGTTCGTCGACCGTGCTCGACAATCCCGCGAGGGTCCCTTCGTCGTGGTTATTTCCAGGCTGCAATCGCTTGAGAAGATCGCAACCGTGAACGAGCTCCATCGTAAAAAACCAACGCCCGGCGTCTTCTTCGAGGTCAAACAGGCGAACCAGGTTTTTATGATGCAGCTCAGCCACAACGCGAAATTCTTGCTTGAACCGCAAAAGCCGCTGAGGCTCTTGGTTAATCATGATTTTTAATGCCAAGCGCGCCCGAGTCCGCGCATCTTCTACCTCGTAGACAGCCCCCATTCCGCCCATGCCAAGAAGGCGCACGGGCGAATACCGAGATGTTCCTCGAAAGTCGAGCGCTCGTTGCATGCGATATTCCCTCAAAGACTAAAGGTCATCTGACGCCAGGCCAAATCGCTGCAATAACTTTGCCAACGTCGTGGGAGACATGTCGAGCGCCGCTGCGACGGGGCGTTGCTTCGCACCATGGGTCACCAAAAGCTCTTGCAGCCGTTTGACTGCCAACGATTGCAACGCAGTCGGCACATCGGTTTCATGCTGAAACACATGGGCGAGCATTTCGATCGAGAACAACTTGGCCACAGTTTTATGCGCCAAACCAAGCGCTTGGCTTGCGGCAGCAACGTGGGACAGAACTGCGGTCGGTGCAGGCAATGGTTTGACAGTGGCCGATGACCGTGATTCAGAGGATGAATCCGTAGCTGGTGTTCGCGCTGGGGTGACTGGCAATTCGGGTGCTTTGAATGATTTCGAGTTCACGTTGTGACGAACGGTGCGTTCGGCAATGTTTTCGAGTTCTCGAACATTGCCTGAAAAACCACAACGCAACAGATCGACAAAAAACGTCATCGGGATACTTCGTTGCCATCGTTCTGCGCCCGAAAAAAGCCAGCCAGCGCTTGGATGCTGCTCGCACAGAACCCGCAAGAAATGCAAAAAAAATTCTGGAATGTCAAAACGCCGTGCTCGGAGTTCAGGAACACGAACAATATGACCAGAAATGCGATGATAGAGGTCTTCACGAAGACGCCCTGCCGCGATTTCAACCAATGGATCCCGATGTGTGGCAAAAACGAGGCGAACATCGACTCGAACACTCTTGTTCTGACCCACGACGAACACCTGCCCGTCTTGCAGCGTGCGCAATAGCTTGGGCTGCACTTGCATCGGCATTTCTGCAAGCTCGTCCAGAAACAAAGTGCCGCCATCGGCAGCGCGGAACACTCCATCGTGGTGCGCCTCGGCCCCCGTAAACGCACCTTTCTTATGGCCAAAGAGAATACTTTCGACGAGGTTCTCAGGCAACGCTCCGCAATTAATCGTTAGAAATGGCCCCTTCGACTTGTCGCTGTACTTATGAATCGCATGCGCCACGAGTTCTTTACCCGAGCCGGTTTGTCCCAAAATGAGCGCCGACCGCCGAAACCCAGCGACCTCCCGAATATCATTGCGCAAACGCCACATGACTTCGGTTTCTCCAAGCAATCCCAGGCGATCCTCTTCAGGTTCGTGATAAGTCCCCAATTCGAGCCCCAGGAGCACGCGGTCGTCGATGGCAATACACCCCCCAGGCGCCACCTTCGCCGTCCCATTGACCGGATAGCTGATTCCCGTGGAAAGATCGACGATACTCACCCCTCGTCGTGCTTGCGGCGAAATTGCGACTTCGAACACTTGTTCGTCCGGTAAGAATCGGATCTGCAACTGCTCGCGACTGATTGTGGGATCTTCGATCGGGCGTTCGACTCCGTCCGGCCGCGGCGATATAAAAAGCGGCTCTTTGCGCCCAACCGTCTGCCACTGCCGAGCTGTAAGCGGAATATCCGGATGCGACAGAGCACCAATACGCGACAAATCTACATGGTAAAGTAGCCGCAATCGGGGCAGAACCTGCTCCACGACCAGTTCATCGGACCAGCGATCCCAGGTCTGCGAATCACCGCCATCTTGAGTTCGTGTCGACTCCGCCATCTTGTCCTCCTTCGAGATGTCTACACCAAAACACGACCGCTGCAGGACGAAATCCGCGCGATAGGCATCTGAGTCGCCTTTGATGGCTTGGATTTCACCAAACGTCTGGTTGCATGGGCAAAAGTAAATCATTCGCTCGGCGTCAATTCGTCGCAATGCGCAACTGACCCCGCCTACCTCCAAAAGCTCCCCGCCCTCGTTTCCCCGAGACACGCGCTCCGCTCCCCGAGGCACGCACTCCGCGCAAAGAACCGCGGCGACCGCGCGCCGAGTGCCATCCACTTCCAAAAGCTCGCTATCGACCAAACGAAGCACCGCGGTGACCACGGAACGGGCGGCGACGACCGGCGTACGGGTCATCGCCCTCCGTCACGAGATACCCGTCGACGCAAACAAGCAGGCCATCGACCGGTCCAAGCAAGCCATCGACCGAAGCGCGGAGCCTACCGACCGGTCAATGAGCCGCGCGCTCCGATTCAAGCGAACCATCGACCGATTTTAGTCATCCTTACCGGAAAAGGCGACGGTGACAAGGGAAGGGTTCGTCAGATCGCAATGGTTCGCTGCGGGAGGAAGTTTGGCTTAATGAGAAAAAACGAAACGAGCATGGCGCACTTGAGGAGATTCACGGCGATTCGAAAAAGATCCGTGATTTGAATACTGAATGCGTCAAAAGGTGAATTGTCGCGGCTGATCGTATACGTCGTCAATACCAAAAGGCCGATGGCAAGAGGCCTGCCGTGCGTACCGAGCAAGCTGTGCGGGGCGATGAAATTTTTTTCGAGATCGCTGAGAAAACCTGCGTGGGCACCCATGTTGTCTGTCTTCAAATTCTCAAGCCGCTGGGGCCACGTTTGCTTGCTCCGCACCAATTCCGCTTCGATGACGCCTGGCGACTTGAGCCATTCACGATGTTTTAATTCGGGATCAGTGTCGGCGACTTGGTGCAATCGTCGCATCATACGCGCATGAATTTCGTCTTCCGATGCATTGCGCATCTGTTCGATGCTGGCGCGTAATATGTCCCGTACCGTACCGGTTGGGGCATCGACCCACATGTGAATGGTGCTTTCATAATGGCCACAGCGCCTACAGACATGTGTTGATCGGCATGCTCCGCGTTTGTCCGCCGACTCGTATGCCATTCTCTTCGACATCGAAGCGAATACAAGTGGCCAAGTCATCGCCGTCA
>JANORL010000380.1:0-8079 GCA_031415295.1 Polyangiaceae bacterium
GTTCTTTCGCCAAACACTTGATCACGATGGTATCGAGCGCTTGTGGAATTTCCGGATTCTTTACACGTAAAGGCACCGGATCCTCAATGAGCACCTTCAATACGACGTTCATGGCATTCGCATCGACAAACGGGGGCGCCCCCGTGAGCAAATCATAAAGCGTTGCGCCGAGACCATAGACGTCCGTACGTGCGTCCGTGCCGCGTGCTTGCCCTCGTGCTTGTTCGGGCGACATGTACCCTGGTGTGCCGAGGAGCGCACCGGATTCCGTAAGCCCTTGTGCTGCTGAATCTTCCCGCGCGAGACCAAAGTCCATGAGAATAGGGTTTGACGAAACTGAACCATTCGGGTGTTCAATCTTTTCGACCATGATATTGGCTGGCTTGATGTCCCGATGAATGACGCCTAGACGATGCGCCACGTGAACCGCTTCGGTCACGGTTTTCATCATGCGCACCTTGTCGTCCAGGGACATGCTTTCCGCGGCCTGAGAAAGCTGCTGTCCGTGAATGAGCTGCATAGCAATGTACACGCGCCCTTCGACTTCGCCGACTTCCAATACCTTGCAAACGTTGGGGTGATCAATACGCGCTTGCGCGCGCGCTTCTTGAAGAAAGCGCGACGTCATGTACGAGTCGACCGTATGAATGAATTTTAGCGCGACATGACGATTGATACGTTTGTCGCGGGCTTCGAAGACCGACCCCATTCCGCCTTTGCCCAGCAGCCCCAGAATTTCGTAACGATCCCACTGCTGTGGATTGGACAGCGGTATTCGTTCCGAAAGTGGCAGCAGGCTCGACGAAGAAGGGGCCGGATTGGAATCGACGCCGCTCGTCGGGATCGTCATGCCCGTTAATGGCGTAATCGACGTACTTGCCGGATTTTCGACAATCTGGACATCATCGTGAGCAAGTTCGTCGGCAATGGGTCGCTCGTCCGTTGGTGACGACTTGTTTTGTTTTCGTCGCCGAGGTCTTTCGATTTTGAGAGTTTCCGGCGCCTTGGCGGGCGTCGGTGGCGTCGCAATGGTATCTGCAACCCCCGCCGCCTTGCGGTTTCCTGCTTCGGAAAGAGTATCTTCCTCCTTTCGTTTTCCTTCGTCCATGGAACATCTACTCCTTTCCGGAATCACCGGATTCGTCACCACCGCGCAATCCGTATTTTCTGAGCAATGTTCGCAAATGGCTGCGATCCATTTTTGCAATACGCGAGGCCTCGGAAAGGTTGTCTTTCGCCGCGACCAAAAGCGCTCGCATGTATTGCTTTTCCCAGCGATCCGCTGCACGCTGTTTGGCCATGCGGAACGAAAGCCGACCATCGAAAGTCTCCTCCTCCTGCGGTTTCGATTCAGTATTCGAGGGTTGGTCCAGGGCCAGGAGTGTCGGGTCCTCGAAAAGGATGGCCCGCTCGACGGCGGCGCGCAGTTCCCTCACGTTTCCTGGCCAAGGCTGGCGGCGCAAGTAGTCGAGCAATTCTTCAGAAATAGGTTTGTCAGCAACAAGATCCGTATGAAAATGTCGCGCCAACCGTTCGACGTCGCCTGTTCGTTCGCGCAACGGCGGGATGTGAATACGCACGACGTTCAGGCGATAAAACAAGTCTGCTCGAAATGCATTACGATTGACTTCCGTGCGTAGATCGCGGTTTGTTGCGGCAATGACCCGCGCGTCGATCTTGATTCGTTGATTGCCCCCTACTCGCTTGACGGTGCGTTCTTCCAAAACGCGCAAAAGTTTGGGTTGCATGTCGAGGGGCAATTCGCCAATCTCGTCAATAAAAATCGTCCCACCATTGGCTTGTTCGAATGCGCCTGCACGATCCGACGTTGCCCCCGTAAAAGAACCTTTGAGGTGACCAAAAAGTTCGCTTTCGATAAGTGTCGGGGCAATCGCGGCGCAATCGAGAACGACGAATGGTTTTGCCGCTCGAGCGCTCGCTTCATGAACGGCTGCGGCAAGAACACCTTTACCTGTGCCGGTTTCTCCTTCGAGCAATACGGTACTGTCAGATTGCGCCAAACGCGGCAGAGCGGCAAAAATCCGCCGCATTGCGGAACTCGATCCAATCAATGTGCCAAAACGATCTTCGGGGCTCAACACTTCGCAAATGTCATCGTCGCTGACATCGATTCGTAAAGTGGTGCGTCCAACGCGTACCCGAACCTCGCCATCGAGGTATCCTGATTGAATGCGCACGGTGCCGACACTGGTGCCATTCGACGAACCGAGATCTCGCAAAAACAGGCCTTCTGGTGTGGCCGTCACACTGAAGTGATGTCGCGAAACCGTCGGGTCGGTGAGCACAAGATCATTAGCATCCGCTGTGCCAACGGAAACTTCACTCGTGCGCGCACGAACCGAAGCCCCCGCATTAGGTCCCTCGATGACCGAAATGGAAAACCCTTCGAGTCGCAATTCCTTCGATCGAGGCTGAATGTGCAACGTGCCGTGTACTGACATAAGCGCGGACCTTATCACGACCTTGGTGCACCACGGAAAGATCTTGTCGTGCACTGCGGAACGAACTTGCTGCGAATTTCGCAGTCCAAGATGCGGAAGGTGCCAAAACCGCAGCGACGTCCGCAGCTTCCTGGCAACCTCAATGGAGTCTGTCGTGGCGATCGACAAGAGGAGCGTTCTGGCAATCGTGCAGAGGCAATCGTGCGGAGGCCCTTTGATGCGCATTCGTGAGTAAGTGCTGGCTTTCGTAATGAATTGGACTTGGGCCATGGATTCAAAACGCGATCAACGTAGAATATCCGACGGCCGCCCAGGTGCGCGGCGGAGTGTACGCTTCCAAGAACAAGTAGGCCCGGTCGATTTTTCTCGCTTCGGTGACGACTGTCCGCTAAAGGGGTCGGACGATGACGTTGAAGATGACAATGAAGGAGAACCTCGAGGGCGATCATTTACGTGCGGACATGGCGGCGGGACTTGTTGTGTTTCTCGTTGCTTTGCCGCTCTGTCTGGGGATCGCGCTGGCGTCGGGGGCGCCACTGCTTGCGGGTTTGGTGGCGGGCATTGTTGGCGGCTTGGTTGTAGGTTTCTGTTCCGGATCGGATGTCAGCGTGAGCGGCCCGGCTGCGGGATTGACGGTGATTGTGGCGACAGCGATCGCAAGTCTCGGCTATCCCGCCTTTTTGGCCGCCGTCATTGTTGCAGGCGTGATGCAGCTCGTTTTCGGAATGTTGCGTCTTGGCGCAGTCGCCGATTACGTCCCTACATCGGTCATCAAAGGAATGCTGGCAGCCATTGGAATCGTTATTTTCCTGAAGCAGATCCCGCATGCGCTCGGACGCGATTTGGATTTCGAGTCGGACATGAGCTTTCTCGAGATGGGCGGCAAAGAAAATACGCTATCGGCAATTGTGAAGGCCGTGGTCAGCGCAAGCGGTGCAGCCGTGATCGTGGCCGGAGTATCCCTCGCCATTTTGTTGAGCTGGGACAAACAGGTCGTGGGCCGTATCAAAGCGTTGAAGTTCATTCCTGCACCATTGGTCGTCGTTTTCGTCGGCACGTTGGTGAATGAACTGCTGCGAGTGTCCACGGATGGTATATACTTGAAGGCGGAAGACGGGCATTTGGTTTCATTGCCCATTCTATCCACACCCGCGGACTTGTTTGGCCAACTGGTACGTCCTTCCTTTGCTGCATTCAAAGACAAACAGGTGTACATCACGGCGGCAACGTTGGCCGTCGTGGCCAGCCTCGAATCCCTTTTGTCGCTTGAAGCGTCGCTGAAACTCGACCCATTCAGACGAATTGCATCGCCAAACCGTGAGCTCGCCGCGCAAGGACTCGGTAACATCATATCTGGAATGCTTGGCGGATTGCCCGTGACCTCGGTCGTCGTACGAACAAGTGCAAACGTGTACGCAGGAGGTCGAACGCGTTATTCGGCAATCATCCACGCCGTGCTTCTTGCCATTGCGGTGCTTTTCTTGGGGCGATTCTTGAACCACGTGCCCCTGGCCGCACTGGCAGCGATCTTGCTCGTGATCGGCGTGAAGCTTGCTCCGATGTCGCTCTTCAAGAAAATGTGGAACGAGGGATACGAATCGTTCGTCCCTTTCCTCGTGACGGTGCTTGCAATCGTTTTCACGGATCTGTTAAAAGGGGTATTGATCGGCCTGGCGGTAGGCATTTTCTTCGTCATCCGGTCCAACTCGTATGCCGCAATGACGGTAGTTTCACAAGACAACTACTATCTTTTGCGATTCAACAAGGACATCACATTCGTGCACAAGGCGGAATTGAAGCAAAAGCTGGCGGCCATTCCCGACAACTCGACGTTGATCATTGATGGAACACGCGCTTTGCAACTTGATCGTGACGCATTCGACGTGCTCGACGATTATCAAGAAACGGCTCAGTTCAAAGGTATTACGATTGAGCTGAAAAATCTACGTGGCAAGCGTATCTAGCAATGAGGACGGAGTGACTCCATGGAAGCCTACAAGAAACTACTGTTGGGAAACAAAGCTTGGGTCGCGGAAAAGCTTGCCATAAGCCCGGACTATTTCGAACGAACGGCAACGACCCAAACGCCGGCCTATTTATGGATTGGTTGTTCCGATAGCCGCGTACCGGCCGAAGACGTCACCGGGACCGAACCTGGTGAACTTTTCGTACATCGCAACATCGCGAACCTCGTCATACACACGGACTTCAACATGCTGTCCGTACTCCAATACGCCGTCCAGGTTTTGGAAGTAAAACACGTCATCGTCTGCGGGCATTATGGTTGTGGAGGCGTGACAAACGCCTTAAGTCATAAGTCATTGGGGCTCATCAACAAGTGGTTGCGGCCCATCAAGGACGTGTATCGTATTCATCGCCGAGAACTCGAGACGATCGCCAACCAGGACGCGCGAATCGACAAATTGGTCGAATTGTCTGTCGTCGAGCAAATACAGAATCTGGCCGAAACGAGCATCGTACAAGAGGCGTGGGCCAAACACAACCGCCCCTGTTTGCACGGTTGGGTGTACGACATCAAGACCGGTAGGCTCAAAGAATTGGCGTACATGACGTCTGCCGCGGAAATCGAAGACATCTACCGATTCGATTTCAGCCAAACCACCGACAAGTAAAATGCATGTCTGACGGCGTTCGTGGTCATTAAAATTTGATAACGTCTCAGCCGCCGAACGAACTGAATCCGCACGCCATTCGCGAGAATATTGGGCGCCATCTTCACGTAATGGCCACAATCGTCCCCCGTCGCTTGACCCAAAAATCGAAATTGGGACAATGGGGATTGTGCGTGACCCAACACTCAGACAAGCGACGTTGACCAAATGGTGAGCAACGGATGACCACATTTGGTCATTGAATACTTCCGCGAAATGGAGGACAACCGGACCTCCCTATGTTCGACTCGTCATTTCCTCATCCGACATACCTCCCGCGAGAACCTGTGCGAGCTTGGGGTGTATTGGGGACACTCGGCGTACTGCTCAAAAAGACGCTGGGGCTCGTCCTGGTCACTGCCCTGGCACTTCCATTCTGGCCTCTTTATTTGCTATTGCGAATTTTCTGGCCCCGGCCACCCATCGTGCCGTCAACTTCGCGCTTGATCCGCTGTATTCGAATGATCCTCACGGAACGTTCGGAGCATAGCCCAAACCTCATCATGCGCCTGAGCTTGCTGCTCGAACTTGCGCGATATACGGTGGGCGATGGATTCATGGGTTTTGCTTGGCTACTCGATGAGCTCATTTGGGGCCGCGATTTACAACGCGTAAGGGTCATCGAGCCAATCTACGAGATTAGTGCGGCGCGCAGTGGCAGCACGCAACTTGCTCGGTACCTCGAGGACGACCCGCACCTTTGCGCGCCCAACGTTTTGCAAGAAACGTTTCCTTTCATTTGGCTTTGGCGCATTGCTCCATTTTTTGAGCGTTTCTTGCCGCATGGCTGGCTGGAAAAAATGGGCCACAAGATGCTGCCAGCCGAGCATCATGAACGGCACGAGGTCGATCCGTTGCATACGGACACGTTCGAGATGCTCTTTCTGATGCCATTTCAGCTCGGAAGTTTTTTCGTAACGATGAATCCTCGAACATTTGCTGAAGATCTCTGCCTTTCTCGGGTGCAAGAGAGTAGCCGGGAGCTTTGGGAAAACGACTTTCTTCGTTTTATCGATGCCATTGGTCGCAAGACGTTGATGGAGGCGCGTCCGGATCCTTCTGGTCTGCCGCGACGTCTTTTTATCAAGGGGCACTTTTTGCTGGTGGCTCCGCACTTGGCGAAAAAACACCCGGACGCGCGATTTCTGACGATGATTCGTGTACCGGAAAAACGTTTTCAGAGTTTGATCAACTTTTTGCGCTGCCAGCCCACGGTCGCGCCTTGCCCCGCGGTACCTTGGCCCTGGATTGTCGAAGGCGTATGCACGGCCGACGTAGCGTATTGCGAAACGGAGATGGCCTGGTTTCAAAACCCCGATGGCCCCATTCGATGTGTCATCCCCTTCGACGACTATATTCGAGATCTGGAAGGCACGATACGTAAGGTCTATCGTGAATGTTTGAATCGCGAGCTTTCGCCGCATGTACCTCGAGTCCATGCGCCACGCGTGCGCACGAATTACAGCGTCGACCGATCGCTCGAGCAGCTGGGCGTTGACGAAAACGCATTAAAAAAACGTCTTGAAAAATATCGTCAGTGGTGCACAACGCCGCGGAAAGAATGAACATTTATGTCGATGATGCGCGGAGCCACGGGCGAAAAACCAATGAACACGGGGTCACAAGGTGTCATGGGCAAAGAGCAGCGGCGACTAGAATTGGCCTACGAATTGCATTCGTCCAAGCCTTTACGCGCTGCAAAATACCAGCGCGCACATCAGAAAAATTGCCACGAAAAAAGACCAACATGGGTCGACGTGAATGCGTGTATTTTTCTGCTTGTCAAAAGGTTCATATCCGTGTAAACCACTGTCGATGAATACTTCCACTAACATCCTAGGTTCCTTGCTTTTGGCTTCTATCGTCGCAGTCACCGGCTGCGGCACCGACCCCAACACCAACAATACTGGCGGAGCCGGCGGCGACGGCGGCAACGGCAACACTGCCCTCACGCTCGACGAGCTCAGCCAGAAGCTTGTTGACCTCAACTGCGCCAAATCCGTCGAATGTAACAGCGCCGAGACGAAAGCGGATTGCGTGGCGACTTCGGAGCCTCCGATCGGCGAGATTCGACCTTACGTCGATAACGGCACGGTCATCTACCACCCGGAGAAGGTTGCCTCTTGTCTCGAATTCTTCGACGGTCTGGGTTTTTGCTCCTTCAGTGAGTTGAGCAACGCCCAGGTGGATCAAGAAGCCTTTCAAAAGGCGTGTACGCCGGTTTTTGAAGGAACGATTGCCGACGGCGCAAATTGTTTCACGGATGAACAATGCGTATCGCAAGACTGCGAAACGGATGCGGCGTGCATGATGCAATGTTGTCCTGGCAAATGCCTTGCCCCCTCCACGCCTCCTTCACCCGCGAAGATTGGCGAATCTTGCGCGATGGCCGATTGCGAATCAGGCGCATATTGTCAATCGGACATGATGGGCAACCCGACCACGTGTGCGGCGCAAGCGGCTACGGGGCAACCCTGCACGGATTTCGGTGGCTGCAAGAGTCCTGCCACATGCGATATCGACTTCGCGACGGGAATGGGTGTTTGCGCCGTACCCGCAGCGCATGATGCCGCGTGCAATCCGCAGAGTTTCTTTGCATGTGATCGCTTCGACGACGTTTGCGATGCGACCACGAAAAAATGTGTCACCAGAGGTCTCGTTGGCGCCGACTGTTCGATGGTCGGTTGTGTCGACTATGCTTTCTGCGATATGGCGACGAAAAAATGCGTCAAGAAGCCCGCCGAAGGCGCAACATGCGACAAGGCCGACGACAATTGCGCGGGCAATTTGGTTTGCCTCGATACGGGCAAGTGCGGATTCGAAACCGTCACCGCGTGCAAGTAAAACCTTGATCAGGGTTTTACCCTGTACCTAGGTCAAACGAACACGAGAACACGAGAACACGAGAACACGAGGGGGACCGCGCCCCCCCACCCCCCCCACGG
>JANORL010000381.1:0-2873 GCA_031415295.1 Polyangiaceae bacterium
TCCAAACGATTCCGAGTATCAGATCGGACGGCGAGATGTTCTTCGGCCTCGCGGGCGGCACCTGGGAGCAGCTCGAGTGGTGTATCGGGGCTGTTTTTTCCATCACCGAGGCCTCTCGTATAATGGCCTTCCATGTTGCGCAGAGCTTTCCGCAAATTATCTGCATACGGCCCATAATGATGCGCGTGATATTCGAGTCGTAATGGTTCGCCGGTTGCTTGCAAAAAGTAAGCGAGTTTTTGTACTTCCACCAATGACAGCACGTAGTCATATCCCGTAGCGACATACCGACCCATTAGAGCGAGTACGGCAGCACGGCCATCGGTCATGGCAGGCGATTTCCGCCGATCGATGATTTCGGTCGCGTTTGGAGAATCGGAAGGCTCGAAAAGCATGACACGCACGTTGGGAATTCGTTTGCATGCTTCAATGATGAGCGGTTTTACGTTCGCCCAATCGAGTCCACCATTACCGCATCCTAGTGGCGGAATTGCGATGGATTGAATTTCGAGATCGTGCACATTTGTGACAAGATCGACAAGCCCTTCGCGAATGTATTCAATTTTCGATGGCTGTCGCCATTGCGTTTTGGTAGGGAAATTGATGATGAATCGCGGCGACGCCAAGCGACGAACCACGTGCATACGTCCAGGTCTAACTTCACCTGTTTTGCATGCTCGCTCGTACGATGCGAAATTTTCTGGAAATGCCTTCTTGAATTGAAGTGCCAGGCCCTTCCCCATAACACCTTCGGTGTTTACGGTGTTGACGAGTGCGTCCACGTCGACTCGCAACAGATTTCCTTCGCCTCGTTCGATCGTCATTGCCTGTTCCTCAATAGTACCACGAAGGTGTCGTTCGGATCATGGGTTGATGCGGCACAGCCGCAATCATCGAATGCACACGTTGTTCGACAGTCGAGTTCATCACGCCAATCTCGATTACCGCCGTCCAAGGGAAAAACTGGTGCACCAGGAATTCAGCCTGCCGCTCTTCCTTCACGTCGGTCCAATACATCTGGTCCATGACATCCCATCGCAGTTCTTTCAAATGCGACGGATCATCGAAATGGAGTGCATGGGCAAGTTCAGCGTGTCGATCGGTGAACGCCCAAGGGCGACCGATTCCCTCGGCAATTCGCATGGAGCTCACGAGGTGGACGACAGATTCCTGGCCACCATCGTAGTCTTGGTGGCCTCGATGAACGGCGTAGAGCATGACGGAACGAGGGCAAAAATTGAATGGAACGTAGTCACCTAAGGTGCCACCCACACTCGCCATGACCGGCCGTGACATTCGCCGCTGCTTGATGTGACGATGGCCGATGTTCGTGTTATCGAATTGCCGCGCAATTCGTTGAGCGTCACACCAAAGTCCGCCCTCGCGCAGAATTCCCGCGAGGTTGTCAACATGCGTGATGTGAAAGATGTGCGGATCCGTCGGCACGTTGCTCATCGGCTGGCATCCGATCTTCAAGGTGTCATTAAAAGCCGACCTGCTGGCCGATGTCAAGAGGTTTGTGGTGGTTGAGGCGTCACGATGGTGCGACGCAGCACGTTCTGGGCCTCGAAGCTACAAAACGGCAAACAGGACCACCCACGGCACCACCGACACGATGCCCAGCAGAACGTAGTAACAGCACCAGATGTCATCCGTTGGGCAACCGTCTCCATGGGTACCGCAAGTTTGGCACGTACCACCATTGGTAAGACACGCATTGCCACATCCGCAGAAGCTGTTGTCGTTGGGAAATGTGCAATCAATGGCGAAAATGAACGACGTACGGTATTTGTAGACTTGATTTTCATTTGAGCCTCTGCTTACTCGTTTTTTGGGAAACGCAGATGGTTCAGGGCAAATATTTTTGCCACGCAAAAGCAAACCGGCGCCGTACCTCCACACGGGGTATCCCCCCAATTTTCCCATCAAACGACGACAACTTCAACTTCGAAGCCACGCTCGCTACGGGAGAAGCGTCTAGCGAAGAACAGTTCATCGCCATTGCCGCGATCAATTCGGACGCTTTGACGAAGTGCTTGCCATCTGCTGGCACTCCATTAACGAAAGAACGCCTTAAAGCGGTCCTTGCTGCGGTAAACAAACTCGCGTGGACAGCGAAGGTGATGAATTTCGGTCTAACAGCAGGATAACGACGGGATCGCTGCTGGCTCGCGCGCGCTTGAAGCTTTGGCCGCGCTTCAAAATTCGGCGCCTTTTACCATTTGAATTTGCGCCGCTCGCTGATTTGGGCGCCGACTTTGCATTTATGAACATTAAAAACGTTGGCACTGGAGTGGGTACGCAGCGAATTGACATCACGTATACCCGCAGTGGCAATCCGCCGATGGCGACAACGGGACTCGGGCTAGCAGCCTGAATGTGGCCGTCGTTCATAACGCGTTTTCGCTCACTCCATGCGTGAACGTGCTGAAATCGATGGCTATCGCCATTCCGTTTTTGTATGGAAATTGCGCGCTCGTACGATGCGAAGTTTTCTGAAAACGTTTTTTGAATGGAAGTGCCAGGCTGTCTCCCAGGAAACTTTCGGTGTTGATGGTGTAGACACGTGCGTCCACGTCGACTCGCAATCGATTTCCTTCGCCTCGTTCAATCGTCTTTGCCTGTTCCTCAATCGTACTCCAAAGCGTTCGTTGAAGGATGGGTTGATGTGACGCATTCGTTTGCTCGCGGAGTCATGACCATCGTTCCTTCCAAACCGTCATGTTCTACAAAGTACATTTTAGATTGGCGCGAATCGCGCAACGATATTCCAAGACCAACCCAACGTTCTTCCATGACCAAAGCATTGAAGTGATCAAGAGCGATGATTTCTATAGCCTTTTTGTCATCGGCAGCTTAGTTTGTAACGGAGC
>JANORL010000382.1:0-2578 GCA_031415295.1 Polyangiaceae bacterium
TCGTCGATCAGAATCACCACGCGCTGGCCGTGATGCTCGTATAACGCTTGCGATAAATCCAGAAGCGATGATTCGAGGTCCGTCTTGCTGGCCTTGCCTGCGAGGTATTTCTGAAGACGCTCCGTTCTGCCCGCAACTGACCGTGCCGCATCGAGCACATCCAGATTCTCAAGACAGAGACGCTCGATCTGCTTGCCAATCCCACTCAGCGCGTCCTCGAACGTCATTGCCTTGACATCTTTGAACGTCACGAACAGCACGGGGTACTTCTGAAAATGCCTCATGGCCCCAGCGTTCCGCGTGACATCGAGGCCCTCGAACAATGGCGAAAGGTCTTCGGTTGTCTTGCGGAGAAAGTACCCAAGCATCGACAAGTTGAACGTCTTGCCAAACCGCCGAGGACGCGGAAAAAGCAGGACCAAGCTCGGATCTTCGAGAACGTCGCACACGAACTGCGTCTTGTCGACGTACCCAAATCCGGCTTCGCGAAACCGCCGAAAGTCGGACTGACCAATGCCGGCAACGAACTTCTTCATGGGCACCTCTCGAGACGGCGTCGACTTTTACGCGAAACGGACCACGTGTCAAGCGGACGTGGTAGGGTGCATCAATAGATCGGGAGGTGAGATGAAAAGTTTGCCCTTCGTGAACCATTCGTGCCATCATCGCGCCCATGGTCACTCGTCTTCGTCCGTTTGTCGCCGCTGCGGCCCTTGGTTTGACTGCGCTCGCCGCAACGCCCGTCGCTGATGCGTTCTGCGGTTTCTATGTCTCAGGAGCCGATGCCAAACTTTTCAACAATGCCACGGTCGTCGTGCTCATGCGTGAGGGCACGCGGACCGTGTTGTCAATGCAAAACAACTACCAAGGTCCGGCCGAAGACTTCGCAATGGTCGTCCCAGTCCCCGTCGTCTTGAACAAGGAAAACGTCAAAACACTTCCTGCCGACGTGTTTGGCCGCGTCGATCGCCTCGCTGCACCAAGACTCGTCGAATACTGGGAGCAAGATCCCTGTCGTCCGCCGATGCATGAGATGCTGAGTTTACGCTCGGTGACCGTCGCTGAATCCGTCACCGAAGAAAGCGTCGAGGAAGTCGCCGAAAAACACGGGGTCAAGATCGAATCGCGTTTCAGCGTTGGTGAATACAACGTATTCGTATTGAGTGCCAAAGACTCGCTGGGACTCGACACGTTCCTGCGCTCGCAACGTTACAAGATTCCCGCAGGCGCCGAACCTTACTTGCGTCCGTACGTCGCGCAAGGCAGCAAGTTTTTCGTGGCCAAAGTCGACGTAAAGAAGGTCAAATTCGAAAATGGCCAAGCGATGCTTTCACCGCTGCGTTTTCATTACGATAGCGATTCGTTCAGTTTGCCCGTACGATTGGGACTCATCAACTCCGGGGGCACCCAGGATCTGATTGTGCACGTGCTGGCGCGAACTCGGTACGAAGTCGCCAATTACGAAAACTTTGCCATTCCGACCAACATCCGCGTCAATGATACGGTCAAGCCAGCATTTGGCACGTTTTACGCGTCGCTTTTCGATAAAGTGCTCGCGAAACACCCGCATGCGGTGGTGACCGAATATGCGTGGAGTTCCGGTTCCTGTGATCCATGTCCCGAGCCTCCGCTGAACGTCAGCGATCTAGCGACCCTTGGCGTGGATGCATTGCCGGGATATGAAGGCGCTAAAGAGGCTCCCCCGGAAATCGCCAATTCGTTTGTCCTCACTCGTCTGCATGCCCGATACGATTCCAATGCTTTGGGCGAAGACCTCGTGTTTCGCGCAGCTCCGCCGATTACGGGCGGTAATGGTATTCCCGATCCCGAAGGTAAAATGACGCGCGGAGCGTTACCGGGTGGGTTCAACATGTTCCAAGGTCGTTACGTCATGCTTCATCCGTGGACAGGACCGATTGCATGCGAAAAACCTCAACGCGGGATTTGGGGCGGGCCGATCAATCAAGTCGCAGGTCCGACGTTGGTCGCGAACAATACGGCATTCGTGCCGCGAGGTGCTCAGCTTGCGTCGTTTTTACAACCCAACGAAGTGGAAGCGGAATCCGCTGAAGATGCGAAACTGCCGACGGGACCCGTCAATGACGTGCCTCCATTGCCTCCACCGATGAACCGGGGTTGTGGGGCTTGTGCGACGGCAAATCCAATCGACAACGTGGGTTCCATCCTTGCCGCAATGGTCGTGGGCGCAGCGGCCATGGGACGAAGAATTCGACGGAAGACCGCGCGATAGAATCGTTTTCGAAGGAAACTCGCGATGACCGCCAGGCCGAAGTTCGAATCACACGAACAGTACCTACAGTCTGCACCAAAAGAGGTTCAGGACATTCTGACGCGAATACAGTCTCTTGTGGAATCCATGGTTCCCAAAGCGAAGCGGTGCATAAGCTACAATTTGCCCGCGTTCAAGCTTGACAAAACATTCTTTTACTTTGCGGCATTCCAGAAGCACATCGGGGTGTATCCGCCGATTACGGCCGACGAAGCGCTCATTGCAGAATTAGCACCTTACCGCAATGAGAAGGGAAACCTCGCTTTTCCGCTCAATCAGCCCATGCCG